>NZ_JADEWO010000137.1 GCF_015207605.1 Oculatella sp. LEGE 06141 | reverse complement strand
AGTGATTGGCACCTGGGCAGACGTACTCAACCGTGCGAACCTGGGGATGGAAGTGATGCACGAGCGCAACGCTCACAACTTCCCGCTTGACCTGGCTTCTAGCGAAGCACCCAGCATCGTTGGCTAATCAGTTAGTTCAGTCGGCTCATCATTAATCAGAAGCGCCTCCGGACGGAGGCGCTTCTGGTCTTTCTGCCTGATTCGATCTTTCTATAAGACTTGACCAGCCTTAGCTCGATATGTCATGCTCCACTGCGGGGATCACAGATCAAACTTCATGGCGCGTCGTATACCCAGGCAGTACACTTTATTCATTTCTTGCACCGGCAAGACACCGATCACGCTGTCGTTTCATCCTGTGGCAGTCTCGGTTGGCGTGTTTCTGGCGATCGCTTTGCCAACGGTATGGATCGGAACGGTGGTCTACTCGTATGTGCAAAAAAATTATCAACTCACTCAACGCAATACTCAGTTAGAACAGGAAGCAACCGATATCTTAGAGCGCCTGGATGACCTGGAAGGCGAAATTAAGCATCTTCAACGGCGTGCTGGTATTTCTGACAGCAGACCGGCATCAGAAGAACCGCTATCCTATCTCCCAAGTGGAGGAGAACGAGCCAGGGTACAGCCTGAGGTGTTATTTGATGCGGCCAAAGCTCAGTTGCCCCTGTTGTCTAGAGCCTTACGGGGGGAAGTAAAGCCTGCCCTGGAAAAAACCTTGGTTCGTGAGGAAGCGCGCCCTCGTGGGATTCCTTTAAAAGTAGAAACCACAATCACGTCTAAGTTTGGCCTACGGCCTAATCCGTTTGGTCGCGGCTACGAATTTCATAAGGGAATTGATTTTAGAGGAGATTACGGCACTCCCATTTATGTGACCGCTCCTGGATTGGTTGAAACAGCCGGGTGGGACCCTGGTTTTGGTAATCATGTCATTGTTGATCATGGCTATGGATATCGCACCCTGTATGCCCATCTATCTAAGATAGAGGTGACCCAGGGAATCGATATTGAACGCGATCGCGTCGTTGGCTATTTGGGCAGCACAGGACGTTCTAGCGGGCCGCATCTACACTATTCGGTTTATCATCACGACGAAGTGATCGATCCCCAAGATTACCTGGATTAAACTCGTATCAGTTCACCTGAAGGACAAGGCGATGTTTGGGCGTAACAAGCAGCGGGCTGTTTCGTTGACGTATCTCAGCTCTACTAGTGAGTTTCAAGGCAACATCAATGTAGAAGGTAATTTACGAGTAGATGGCATCATCCACGGCAACGTGGAGGTGCGCGGAGATATGGAAATTTCCCAGACGGGGCTGGTCGAAGGGGTAGAGCTAAGAGCCGTTAACATTGTGGTTCATGGCGTGGTCAAAGCGCGAGTTGTGGCTGAAGGACGGCTAACGCTGAGCCGCACGGCGCGGATTGAAGGGGACGTGACGGCTAATTCCCTCGATATGGAAGCGGGAGCCTATTACGTGGGACACATTGCCACAGCCGACGTCAAGTCGCTGCCAGTAAGCGGTAAATATCCTGAGCTGTTGGGACGAGACATGGATCGGGACTCGGAGGATTAATCGAGGGTGGGGCAGCCGATGCCAGCCCGGTGAAGCGGCACCTCCAAGAACTGGTTTCAGCATCCTGTCGGCAGGTGTAGGATAATGGTCTTCTAACCGATTATTCGAGAGCATGGGCAACACTTTTGGGCATTTATTTCGGGTCACAACCTTTGGAGAGTCGCATGGCGGAGGGGTTGGGGT
>NZ_JADEWO010000024.1 GCF_015207605.1 Oculatella sp. LEGE 06141 | reverse complement strand
CATTGCCAAGCGGTGGAACCGACCGATTAAAGATTGGAAGGCAGCGTTGTCGCATTTTGCTATCCTATTTCCAGGACGCTTCAATTATTGACGATCTCAAGGCTTACACAAAAATCAAAACACTCTCATTTTGTGGCAATCACCCGATGGCTACTTGTTCCTGTAGCGCCTTAACTTAGGGTGATCACCCTGTTGTGCTGCTGAAGTTCGGGGTTGAGGATCGACGCTCAAGGATATAGTCAGACACATCGTCAGCTTGTTTGGGCTTCACGCCACAACTCCAGTAATTTCTCCAATGCAGGTGCGTCGCCGTACGGAGCGATCGCCAGAGTGCGCTGAAACCGACGTAATGCACCAGCTCGCACCGTGTTCTTAAGGTGGGTATGGACCGCATCGGGGCGCAGGAGCGCGAGTTGCTCTAATCGAATCGGGTGTACAACCACGAGTAAGCCTTGCTTCTCAATGCGCTTGAGGATGGTCGCAGGCTGATCTGTGGCTTGAAGAAATTGTGCTTGCAGGACTTCTGCATCGTCCTGGCAAAGGGTGAGGGCCAGTTGGTTCCCAATTCCGATCGTGCAAGCGATTGACCAGACCTGGGGAACTTGCTCGATCTGCCTGAGCAGTGCTGCGGTTTCGGATTCGATGCCGAGAAGCTTACGGCGCTTAGCATCACCCATTCGATCTGTGCCTGAGCAGTACTGACCCTATTATCGCGGTCTGGTGTCACTTAACAAAGTATCTACGTCGTTAACAAACTAACTGCACAAAGCTGAAAATCTCTGTAACCCTGGTACAACAAGCGCTTCCGGACTTGAGACGAAACCGAGACAGCCAAGGACCAATTTAACAAATTAAGTGCTTGAATTCTGGAGCAGCTTGCAATCCGAGTTGAAACACGCCTCAGATGTCTACTGCTCTCAGGAATTAGCTCAAGCGCAGCCGATCGCTCAACACTCTCCTCCTCCTAAGCGCAAACCAGATCGGCGATCGGCACGAGCCAAACTAGAAGGGGCGGTGCAATTCATTCAGGAACGTAATGAACACCTTGACCATGAGCAGCAGTGGGCCATCACTCAATCGCTCATCGGCACCCTAACTGGAAGCAATATCAGCCTCACTGTCAAACCCTTCTGGTATCAGATTGAATCCACCATCGCTCAATACAACGGCGATCGCTCCCTAGACGAACGACGACAAAACTACGGGCGATCGCACCAACTTCCCCATCTCAAGGAAGAATTCGATACCTGGCTCGATGCTCAACTTCACCGCTAGAAACAAACCAAACCGAAGTTCAATCGCCTCACTGACCCAGCTTTGGGATCGACACTACATTGGTCTGCTCAAGCCTCGATCGATCGCTCAGTAGTCTCCCACAGCTTGGGCGATCGCTGTATCCCTCTTGAAGACCCCGAACCAATCGGTAAGACTCCTGTTTCACTCGCTTTAGGAGTCATTCTCTCAACAATCCTCCCCTCAATCCTTCTCCTAGCAACCCTTTCAACCCCTTCCTCTTAACCTCGTTGCACATCCCGTGGGCGGATCACAGTCATTTATCGCGGTACGCGACAGATGGACTCGACTACTCAAAAACACCCGCAACATAGGCGACTTCACCCACTGGAAAGACCATGATGCTTATCAGAAGGGGTTGAAGCGGTTGTTACGGGATTTGAAGGCTGAGAAACCGCGAATGAATGCAGCAAAGTTTATTACATATTCAGTCTAGACGATTCAAGTATTGTAACAACTCTCTCCACCTCAGTTCGCAAAGTGCCTTCGATAACATCAGCTTTTAAGTAATCTTGTAACGGTCCCAAAACTGAAAGCAACTTATCCCTACGTTCTAATGGTGGGATAAGTTCAATTGCTTTAGTAAAACTCTCATAAGATTCCTTGTAGTGACCAGAGAATAGTAAGGCATCTGCAAGATCAAACTGATACCAATAAGCTTCAGGGTTAGTTGTAACCATATAGCGACACAGATCAATCTGTTTTCTGAAGCCTTCTTGTGCTTGAGCTAGCAGTTCAATATCCCATTTCGATAACAGAACATTTAAGCGAGCTACATTTAGTCCTGAGTAAAGATCGAACGAGTCAAGTTTGTGTGCTTCACTATAGCTTCCGAGAGCTTCTTCTAGAGCTTTCCGATCGTAGGAGTGCGGTGCGCTAGCTATTCCTAACCTTCTAAGAGCACCACCTAGATTACTCCAACTTTCTTTATCTTGTGGAGCAAGACGTACAGCTTCCCTAAGAGCATTAGCTGCAAAATCTGGCTTCATTTGCTTGTTGTAACAAACCCCCAATTCACGATGCACTGAAGCATTGTTCGGGGCTAATCCCCTAGCATGTATCAATGTCTCAATTGCCTCATCGTATCGGCTTAGATCCCGGTATACTTTACCAAGTTCTAATGAAGCATCTATAGATGCTGGATTAATTGTTGCAGCTTGTTCTAACAGCTTTGCTCGATCATTTAGATCAGTTGTAACCATCGCAACGCGGACTAGGTCTTCACCTCTAGCTGTTGTAAGGCGATTTGTCTCAGTACGAAGCTTCTCAAGCTCAAACTTGGGAACAGCAATGATTTCATTATTGAGACGAACAGGGCTATCACATCTATTGGTTCTCAAGCCATCTTCAATAGCTGCCACAATATCATCTACAGCCTTCATGAGGATATCAGGAGTGTAAATAATTGCTCGGTTTGCCCCTACATTGAATCTAAGATCACTCACATTTTGTGAGATTGGGATCGTGACTCCATCGCGTAATGCCCACCTTACACCAAGTTCAAGATAAACGTTGGGATTAGCACCAGTGAGATCTGCAATATAAACGTCTGCATCATATGCTTCACCAAACATTGAGGCATGAATTACTCCCGATTGTGTTTTATCTTTCTCTATGACCAGCTCAACTTTGCGCCCTAATTTTGCTTCAAGCCTATCCACAACTGGCTGAAGGAGGTTTGCTTTTACAGAGCTTGGATCTTTGTAGCTTGCGTTAGATCCCATATCTGTACCAGGCATAGCTACAAAAATTCGCAAAGTATTAGAACTAAACATTAAAATTGCCTCAGCCTCAACTTTGGATTTATTCTATCCAACTCAATAGGGCACTTATGACAATGATATATTTGTTGAATATTTCCCATATCTGAAAACTCCTTTCAGTGTTGGTTGCCTCAAAAAACCTCATCGTTTTTGGCAAGTTTTTGTCATTCTCATATCTTTCACCAGTACATCTGCTTCATGTTTTGACCTCCACTAATTGCAGATCAAGTCCCAATGATTGCAGCAAGGTTCGAGATTGCTCAACTCGAATCAGAAGCAGGCATACAGCTACTTCTGGCAGTAGTGATTGCAGTGCCAGGGCAGCCGCTTTGCCCCAATCGGGTAACTCGGTCGCACTTGTCGACAGGTAAGCCCAATGTGCCAAGATGAAGCTTGTCAGGCATAGAATCAACCAGCGATAAACTCCCATCAGCGTTTGTTGCCCAAATCGATGGCAGCCAAAGCGGTGTTTGATGGTCTTGAAAAAGCCCTCGATGCTCCATCTGCGCCGCCCCACCAGGTAATAGTGCTGCCTTTAAGCGGTCGAGTCGAGAGGACAAAGCGTTTTTCCAATGTGCCGTCCCGCTTCAGGTAAAGCCAGGAGATCGTGACTGAAAACGATAAGCCCTCCAGCCTCACCTGTTGTCCCTTCTTGGCTAAGTCGCACACCTGCCGCCCATCACAGAGTTTGCGGTTGCAGCGCACCTCAACAATGACCGGATAACGGCGCTGGCGCATCGCCTTGAGGAACTCGACACTGCCAAAGGCGGTATCGGCCAGGATGATTACCCGAAAAGCGCGGGTGACTCGCGGTGGTAGGGTGTCAATCAAGCGGATGGCAAGGTTGGCGGCACTCGGTTTCCCTTTGCCACGCCAGACTCGAAACCCCCAAGGCATCCGCAACGAGCCAACAACCAGTTAAAGCACCACTACCTGTAAGCCTCGCTTGCCCTGAAGCAGATGAATCAAATGGGCAAAGGCTTTGAATTTGCCGCATTTCTCCAACGTTGTCAGGTCTACAATCACTTGCAACCAGGGTCGCCGTCCTTTAGCACAGTAGTTCAACAGTTGCTCAATCATCGATTGCCGAACGGCTCGGATCACCTGTCGAGTGAGCCACTGGTAGTGATTGAGACATCGGCTGAGGGCATCAGGGGATTTGAGTGAACTGTGCTGAGGTAAAGGATGACCTTGAGCTTCGAGAAACAGAGCCAACAAGGCTTGCAAGCTATGGCGTTGGTAAGTGGTCGGCATCAAGCCGAGCAGAGTGTAGACTAGCGCTTGGGCGTGTACAAGAATGGGTTCCACTGTTCTTGGAGATTTTTGTTACTTCACGCCCTTGTATCTTGAGAGAGTGGTAGACCGTCCGCCCTTTGGTTTCTCAAAACCGTAGAAAAGCTTGGGTCGCCACACGCCTCGAAGTGCTGAGAACTCGTAGAATCGCCTGGACTTCTCAAGTCCGCATGGAGCAAGGAAGAGCGCAGCCTTCGGCCTATCGTATCTGATGGAGGTCAGGGTCTCATGGAGCAACAGTCGCAATGGGTCGGTATCGATGTCAGTAAAGCAAACTTGGATGTTTATCTTCGACCAAGCGGTAAGCAGTTTCAAGTCAAAAATCAAGTCAGCGGAATGTATTGAACTAATCGAGCAACTGAAATCGTTCAAAATCCATCAAGTGATTTTAGAAGCCACTGGGGGACTGGAACTTGAGGCTGCTCAAGCACTACAAGAACAGGGCTTTGCCATTTCCATTATCAATCCTCGGCAAGCACGAGACTTTGCCAAAGCTAGTGGCAAGTTGGCAAAAACCGATCGAATTGATGCAGCGGTGTTGGCTCACTTTGGGCAAGCCATGCAACCTGCCATTACTGTTTTAGCCAGTGTTAACGAACAAGCCCTACAAGAAGCGGTCACTCGCCGTCGTCAACTGGTCGAGATGTTAACCGCTGAGAAAGAGTAGTCTGCGTGGCACGATGCGACAGAATGTGGATGAGCATGTAGAGTGGTTAGAGAAACGCATTCGTCAACTCGATGATGACATTGAGCAACTCAGTCATGCTCATGAACAGTGGCGATCGCGCATGGCACTGCTGACCAGTGTGCCAGGGATTGGCAAGGTGATTGCCACAACGCTCATCGCTGCTTTACCTGAACTGGGAAAAGTCAGTGACAAACGCATTAGCGCGTTGGTTGGTGTTGCTCCTCTCAACCGAGATAGTGGCAAATACCGGGGTTCTCGCACCATTTGGGGAGGGCGATCGAGTGTTCGTGCTGCACTGTACATGGGAGCACTTGTTGCCGTACAACATAACCCAGTTTTGAAAGCCTTCTACGCTCGGCTTGTGTCACAGGGTAAAGCGAAGAAGGCAGCCTTAACGGCGTGTATACACAAGTTATTACGGATTCTCAATGCCATGATTCGAGATGGTAAACCTTGGCGGCCTCCTACGTTAGCCCCTGAGAAAAATTAACGGTTGATCTGTTTTTAACGGTTTGTTAGTCGAGCGGTTGAGCAAGGCTCTAACAATGATTTAGGGTCAGATCGTTGTGCTGGATTCTTGCCTGCGACGAGATGCCTGTCCGTTGTGTGATCTCATTACAGACTTGACATTTAAGATAATCGCTTTTTTCTCATTGATTGACCCTGAAGGGAAGCGATTCAAATGTACTGGTGAAAGATGTAAGTTTAGGGGAAATGCGCAACATATCCAATTGCCCAACAGAGCCAACATTCCCACCTATCCGTACGGTGGACATCTAAGGTTGTTTTTGCGAGACAGGTTCGAGCGTCCCTTTCTCGCTGCAGGCGACAACTGCTGGTTCTTCAAAACTGCGTAACAACCAAAATAATGTGAGGCTCAACACATATTCTTCACATTTAAGTGATATCACTGATTGAAATCTCGCTAATACTATAGTACTAAATTGATGCAGGGTTTGATTGTCAAGGGGAAGCACCAATGCCTAAGCGAATTTTTATAAGCTTTGCGATAGAAGACAAAACGCTCCGTGATTTTCTTGTTGGTCAAAAACGAAATGACAATATAGATATAGATTTCATTGATTACTCTGTGAAGCAACCATGGGATTCTCAATGGAAAACAAATTGTCGAGTCCGCATCAAAGGTTGTGCAGGTGTTATTGGCATCATTACAAAAAATACTCCTAAGGCGGATGGGCAACTTTGGGAATTGAAGTGTGGATACGACGAAAATAAATCAACATTACTCATACATGGGTACAACGATCCTGATTCTCGACTGAAGGTTAAGCCAAAGGAAATTGAAGGACGACTTATTAATAATTGGACCATAGAAAACATTTCTAAATTTCTTGAAAATTTATAGTTATATGTTAAAAGCGGCTGTTTTAGTTGGAATTAATCAGTACGAGTATGTAAATCCATTGTTTGGATGTGAGAATGATGCGTCATTGATGTTTAAACTTCTCTCCAAACAACATGATGGTACGCCCAATTTCAATTGCCGACTGCTTCTATCATCGGAAACTCAATTGACAACATCAGAATTGCGACGTCACGCAAAAGAGTTATTTTCAAAACCAGACCTTGAAATAGCGTTATTTTACTTCGCAGGGCATGGTGCAAAAACAGATCATGGAAGTTTTTTGGTAAGTCAGGATGGCAATTTTGATGCTGAAGGACTTTTGATGAGCGAGCTTATTACTAAAGCGAACGAGTCATCTGCACGCGAGCGCATTATCATTCTGGATTGTTGCCATGCAGGTGCAATTGATAAATTTTTCAGTGAAACTCAGCGTATTTCTCTGGAACAGGGTACCTCTGTCTTGGCTGCCTGCCGAGATAATGAAACATCTGCTGAGAAGTGTGGACAGGGACTTTTTACCACAAAGATCTGTGATGCACTTGCTGGAGGAGCTGCTGATGTCAGTGGATCTGTGACAGTTGCAAGTATTTATGCTTATGTTGACGAAGTACTATCCCTCTGGGAGCAGCGGCCTCTTTTTAAGGCAAACTTAACAAAACTTACAGCGATTCGTGAAGCAGAACCATCTGTGTCTAAAGACAAGTTACGACGCTTAACAGATTACTTCAAAACCCCTGATTATAAAATTCAGCTTGATCCCTCTTTTGAACCTGATGCAGAGCCACAAAATCCTAAAAACGAAGCTATCTTTGGCGATCTTCAAAGATTTCGTGGTGCTAGGTTAGTTCAACCTGACGAAGAAGAGCACATGTACTATGCCGCAATGAACAGTAAATCTTGTAGTCTCACACCGCTTGGGCGCTTCTATTGGGAGCGAGTAAAGGCAGGTAAGATATGAAGATTGGGTTTACAGGACATCAACAACGACCTGGCATTAATTGGAATTGGGTTAAAGAAGCTATTACGGATGAGCTACGTAAAGTCGAAAAACCATTGATCGGTCTATCATCTCTCGCTAAAGGGGCAGATCAAATATTTGCTGAGTCAGTTCTCACCGAAGGTGGGTCGCTAAGAGTAATAATTCCGACAAAGGATTATGCGAAATATTTTGAAGGTGCTGTACTTGAACGCTACCACTTTCTTATTGAGAAGGCAGAAATTGAGAAGCTCGATAACACAGGTAGTGATCAAGAAGCTTTTATGGCAGCAGGTCAACATATTGTTGACAGTGCCGACAGAATAATCACCGTTTGGGATGGTAAGCCTGCTCAAGGATTGGGAGGGACAGCCGACATTGTGCAATACGCACATATGCAAGGAAAGCATGTCACTCATATAAACCCTATCCTTCGGCAAGTCCTGTATTTTCAATACTGATAAATCAGGAAAGGTTAATCTGTCCAAAAATTCTTGAACCTATTGAGGACTAACTTGGTGTAGCGCATGGTGTGCTAGATGTTCTTGTGCCCCAGATACGCCTGGATTGTCCCGGCACTGTGGACTTTGGCGGTAATAACATCTGAGCAATATCAGCAATCGTTTCCGGCGTTTGTGGCAGCAACGCGGCAGGCGATTCTCGATCGCGCTTGGCTGGCTCTCAGGGCAGAAACAGCAGCTTGATGTTAACCTAAGCAGGAGAGTTGCCCCTCCTGCTTAGGTTAACATTTGCTCTCCGGCACCAATCAACCTGCTGCACTCAGTTCTAACAGCCAACCCGGATCAGCAACATCCGAACCATCAAACTCAACACCGTCCGGCACCACCCCTAACCCTGAAGCCTCAACTTCAGCTCAAGAGCAACCGATCGCTCAACAACCTCCTACTCCTAAGCGCAAACCAGGGCGGCGATCGGCACAAGCCAAACTCGAAGGGGCGGTGCAGTTTATCCAGCAGCGCAACGAGCAGGTTGACCATGAGCAGCAGTGGGCCATTACTCAATCGCTCATCGGCACCCTAACCAGAAGCAATAGTCAGTCTCACTGTCAAACCCTTCTGGCATCAGATTGAATCCACCATCAACCAGTACAACGGCGATCGCTCCCTCGACGAACGACGCCAAAATTACGGGCGATCGCACCAACTTCCCCATCTCAAAGAAGAGTTCGATACCTGGCTCGATGCTCAACTTCACCGCTAGAAACAAACCAAACAGAGGTTCAATTGCCTCACTGACACAGCTTTGGGATCGACGCTACACTGGTCTGCTCAAGTCTCAATCGCTCGCTCAGCAGTCTCCCACAGCTTGGGCGATCGCTGTATCCCTCTTGCAGACCCCCAACCCATCGGTAAGTCGCCTGTTTCACTCACTTTAGGAGTCATTCTCTCAACAATCTTGCTCTCAATCCCTCTCCTAGTCACCCTTTCAACCCCTTCCTCTTAACCTCTTTGCGCATCCCGTGGGCGGATCACAGTCATTTATCGCGGTACGCGACACTTCCTGTTGATCCGCTCGCCACACTCTGAAACCGTCGTGCGGTGTACCCCAAGATAGCTGGCAATCTCGCTTGCTCGCTTGCCTTATTCTCGCAGGCGAATCGCTTGTTGGCGCAAGTAGTCTTGAGTGGTGGAATTGAGTAATCGAGCGTCTGGCTTATTCATACTCTGATTCTACCGATTTGGACTTTCGTCCTGTAGGCTCTTCGGTTGCTGGGTTAATAATCTGTTAACGAGGACAAAAAGCGAGTTAAGCGACAGCATTGATTTGTGACGTTCTAGAACTAACTAAAAGACTTGAATCGGAGCTATTAGTAGAACTAGGAATCATATCTTTGAGAAACAGATACAAATCAAACAAAATGAAGAAAAGAGCTTCTAAATTGAATATCAAATTCCTATGTCAACTTGTCGCTTCAAGGAGAGAAGAATCATTCCTGCTACTGCAAAGCCACTGCCGACCAGGAACGCCACTTCTGGACTCACCGTTTGCCACAACCATCCTGCTAATAAGCTGGCTGGCAACAGGGCAATTCCTATCAGTAAATTGAGAAACCCAAATGCTGTACCTCGAAGATGCTCCGGCACTCGATCCGCTACCATTGCCAGCAAGACTCCTTGAGTCATACCCAGGTACAAGCCATAACTTGTAATCAATAGCCAAACTTGCCAGGGTGATTGAGAAAACGCCAGACCTAGATAGATAAGAGCATTTAAGCCCCAACCTAAAATTAGTAATGTTCTACGGTTAACACGATCGCTCAATGCGCCAATCGGGTAGGCACTCAAGGCATAGCTAAGGTTCATTATCACCAGAACGAGCGGAATATGAGCATCGGGAATCATGACTTGTTTTGCCTTCAGTTGCAAAAACGCTTCACTGGAGTTGCCCAGGTTGAATAGCAGTGCAGCGATCGCTAACCCCCAATAAGCGCTACCTAAGCTTTTCAAGGCTTCAATGTTTAGTGGATTTGCACGTTTTGAAGCAAGATAAGGCTGCCGAGGTTCACGCACACCAATAGCAAGACAGGCCACAGCTAAGACTCCAGGAATCAACGCTACGGCGAAAATGAATCGAAAGCTCTGTCCTGTACTCAGTAACCCAAATGCCACTAATGGTCCTAAAAAAGCACCGATCGTATCCAGAGATTGGCGCAAACCATAGGCAGTGCCCCGATTAGATGCATCGGTTGAATCCGCGACCAAAGCATCTCTAGGCGCAACCCGAATCCCTTTGCCAATGCGATCGCCAACTCGTGCTAACAACACCCACAAGGGGCTACTGGCAATGACAAAGAGCGGTTTCACTACAGTAGAAAGCCCGTAGCCAAAAACAGCTAACTCTTTGCGCCGTTGCCAATAGTCGCTAATCGCTCCCGAAAATATTTTGAGAATCGATGCGGTTGCTTCTGCCGTCCCTTCAATCAAGCCAACCAGAGCAACATCTACACTGAGGGTTGAAACTAGAAATAACGGTAACACTGCGTGAATCATTTCACTGCTGGTGTCATTAAATAAGCTGGTAAGACCCAAGATCCAAACGTTTCGAGGAACTTCTATTCGCGTTGACATACTGATTGAACACAAAGGGCAAAACAGCCACTCTAGCTTATTTGAATGTTGAGGCAGAATAGGCCTTTTCGTAGTATCGGTACCGCAATGAACGCTAAGCTGTCTAGAAACATAGACGAGGCAACGCAATGCTTGTCGGGATGTTTGAAGCGAGCGTGTCACCAAGTGCAATTAGAAATAAACCAAAGCCTGAAACAACGTAAATTCGTTAACCAGTAGAGGCAAATGAGAGATACAAGAGAATCTTTTTGTACAGAAGAATTACTCTCAATCCCTTACTCTGCAATAGTTTCAGCCTAATTGCACTTCATGACAGCTTCGCTCTCATTCCCCCTACAGGCCATCAGCCGATCGCGTTGATCTGTTCACTATTTCTGGGAACGCTGAAGCAGAGCCGCCAGGTTATGGATTAGGTTGCCCGTTGGGATGGTTGAATGAACGGATTTTCAACGGTTATTCTATGACGGTAGCGACAACCATTGGCGTTAGTTTGGTTGGGAATCTAAACGAATCTTGGGGATATGCCTAAACGTCCAGAGTGCAATCGCTGTCGATTCAATGCCAACTCCAGCTATCTAGTCTGTGCAGTTCATCCCAGTGGGCCAGACGGCGATCGCTGCCCTGACTTCCAAGCGGACTTGCAGCTAGAACAGCGTCAAGAGCAAGAAGCATTAGCTTGGTTTACTGATGAGCTAGAGCCTGACAGCAACCCCGATGCTGCCAGTGAGGTTCAATCTCACTGGCAGCCGGAAGGGGCAAGCTACTACAACAGCGAGTTGATCTTTCAGCCAGAGCAACGGTGGTCGATGGAACAAACGCTAGAACTATTAAGCTGGCATCCGTTGTTTACCGGACGTTGCCCTCGCTGTGAAGTCCCTATGCTCCGGAATACAGCTTCAGCCCATTGGGATTGTTCGTGCGGATGGAAGGATGATTCCATCTGAGAGGCGCTAACCGCCTCGTCTTCAATCAAGTTGAGCAGCCTTTTGATACTTGAACTTCAGAGTGATCAAGTGCTAAAAGCAAATCTCCTGATATTGATGGTGCTCTTCCCCGTTAAAGATGTCTTCTATTTCAACAACGGAGCAGGAGACCAGAAAACCCACCCAACTCAAATGAGACGGCTCGTTTTTACAATTACACTGGAGAAGCAAGGAATAGAGAATCGTTACAGGGGATCTCCTCTTGTCTGCTCTCCCCCTTTCCCTACATATACATGTGCATGAGCGTTTCATTATTGTCATTGTTGTTCCCTTCAAGGAGTCTCCCTAATGCAAACTCTAAACCAACCTCCGATCGCAACGGATGCCGCCTTGTCCCAGTTGCAGGAGATTGATGCAGACCTGGCAGGACAAGAAGCTGAGAGCCTGCACCAGTTAGAATCGGTTCAAGCCAAACGGCAGCATCTGCAAGCCGTCATCCACTTATTCTCCTCGGCAACCTCATCTCAAACCGTAGCCACAGGTGAGGAGGCGATCGCCGCTGCCACAGAAACAGTCGAAGCAACGGCTGTTGCCCCCGTTGCAGAACTTGACTCAGCGGTATCGATTCCTGAACCAAGCCATCCCGCTTCAGCAGACCCTTCGCCCCAGCAACCCCAGAAGTCTCGCAAGTCTCGCATTGCTACTGAGCCGACTCAGAAGCGATCGAAGCGATCTCAGTCAAAGACGGGTTCAAAGCAAAACCAGGATATCCAGGACTATCTGCGATCGGAGTTTGAGCAGGTGTCTCTGGCACAGGCCCTCAGCCGTGTTTTACACCAGCAACCGGATGCAGTATTGGGTATTCCAGACATCATTCACTCTATGCTTGAGGACGACACGCCAAAAGCGATCCGCAAGGAAGCGAGCAAACGGCTAGCCACCCTCCTCTCAGTCGGAGTGAAGCAGGACAAATGGTATCGCGGCAAAACAGGCCATTACAGTCTTTCCCAATCTGCTGCTGAGGCTGATATCGCTTCATGAGATTAACCAGCCCCAGTGCTGGATGGTCTACGGTGTCCAAGCCAGCCGATCGCCTCAAAGGTTGTGCTGAGCAGGCGATCTTAGCGTAAATTTGGACTATGCAACAGCAATCTGCGATCGCGGCACAGTCTCCCATTGAATCCCTCCAGGGGGTAGTAGAGCGCATCACCTACCACTCTGAAGAATCGGGCTATAGCGTGGCGCGACTCAAAGCCCCTCGTACCCGTGAGCTGGTGACCATCGTCGGTAGCTTTGCTAATCTCCAAGCAGGCCAAACCCTCCAACTCCAAGGCATCTGGAGAGAGCATCCCAAGTACGGTCAACAATTTCAAGTCACGCAGTACCGGGAAACAAAGCCTGCCACCCTAACAGGCATCGAGAAATATCTAGGCAGCGGTCTCATCAAAGGCGTTGGCCCGGTCACCGCCAAGCGGATTGTGGCACACTTTGGCCTCGACACCCTCGACATCATCGAGCAACACATCGATCGCCTGATTGAAGTGCCCGGTATTGCCAAAAAGCGAGTCAAGCTGATCCAGTCGGCCTGGGCGGTACAGAAGGCGATCAAAGAGGTGATGCTATTCCTCCAAGGACATGGCGTGTCCACCACTTACGCCGTCAAAATCTACAAGCAGTATGGCGATGACTCCATTGCCATCGTCACCCAGAATCCCTATCGCTTAGCTACTGATGTCTATGGCATTGGCTTTGTCACTGCCGATGCGATCGCCCGCCACCTGGGGATTGCTCCGACTTCAGAGTTCCGCTACCGGGCGGGCATCTTACATGTGTTGAGCGAAGCCTCCGAGGAGGGACATTGCTTCTTACCCCAATCCGAACTGGTCACGCGCACCGTTGAGCGCTTAGCATTACCTGACCATCGAATTGACCCTGATGATGTTCTCTGCCTCACCACGGATATGTCGATGGATGAGGAATTGATCCTGCAGGGCGGTAGCGGTGAGTTTGAGGGGCAGTTCCTCTGTTACGCGCCACCCTTCTTCAACTCCGAGCAAGGTTTAGCCAATCGGGTCCAGCATCTATTGACCAACCCCATCACAGTCGATGTCCCACGAGTCGATCGCTGGATCGATCGCTTCACCCAGCAAACCAAGCTTCAGCTATCAGAGCAACAGCGGCAAGCTGTAGTCATGGCAGCCACCCATCGAGTCGTCATTCTCACAGGTGGCCCTGGTGTGGGCAAGTCGTTCACCTGCCGCACCATCGTTGCCCTCTGGAAGGCAATGGGAAAGTCGATCGCTCTGGCCTCTCCCACCGGACGAGCCGCCCAACGCCTCAGCGAGATGACCGGACAAGAAGCCAAGACCATTCATCGCTTGCTGGAGTTTGACCCCAAGAACATGAAGTTCAAGCGAGATCAGCACAACCCGATTCCTGCCGACGCTATTGTGGTCGATGAGTCCTCCATGCTCGATCTGTTCTTAGCTAACTCCCTGATGAAGGCGATCGCTCCTGAGACGCATGTGCTGCTGGTGGGCGATACCGATCAGCTACCCAGTGTAGGGCCAGGGGCGATCTTGCAGGACTTGATGGCCTCTGAACTGATTCCGGTGGTGCGGCTGACTCAGGTCTTCCGACAAGCACAGGAATCGGCCATCATCACCAATGCCCACCGGATTAACCAGGGCACCTTTCCTAGGCTAGAGCCGATCTCGAACACACCGAAAACCGATCTGCTCTGGTTTAACGCCGAAGCACCGGAGCAGGGAGTGGCCGCGATTCGAGATATTGTGGCTCATCTGATTCCCCAATTAGGCTTTGACCCAGCCAAACAGGTACAGGTTCTTTGCCCCATGAGTCGAGGGGAGGTCGGAACTCGAAATCTTAATCAGGTGTTGCAACAGTTAATCAACCCACCCAGTCCGCAGAAGGCAGAAATTACCAGAGGCGGCATGACCCTCAGAGTCGGCGATCGCATCCTGCAACAGAAGAACGACTACAACCGTGAGGTGTTCAATGGAGATTTAGGGGTGATTCAAGGGATTGATCTCGAAGAACAAGCGGTCGAAGCAACCTTTGGCGATCGCACCGTCACGTATGATTATGCTGACCTGAATGAGATTACATTAGCCTTTGCCACCACCATCCATAAATCGCAGGGTAGCGAGTACCCCGTCGTGATTCTGCCCGTGTTCATGCAGCATTACATCATGCTCTCTCGCAATCTACTCTACACGGGCGTCACTCGTGCTCGTCAGTTAGTCGTGTTGGTGGGGGCACAGAAGGCGATCGGCTTGGCTGTTAAACAAGTCAAAGACCAACAGCGATATACTCTGCTAGCCCGTCGTCTCAAGTTAGAATCTGCGATCGGTTGAAGGGCATCGGCATGTACCTTGAATTGACAACCTGATGGGAGTAAAGTTAACGTTCCGCTTCACCCGCCGCTAGTAGCTTCTCGGACTCTAGCCGACCCACTTCATACAGTCGGCGTGCAAGCGGATTGTTATGCCATTGCTACTCGCCCTGTTTTTATCCAATATGCCCAGTCTTCCCGACCCTGACACTGCGCTTGGTTTACTGCGGACTGAATATCATACGGAATCTTCAATAGTTCAACTTGCCAGTCGTCACCTTGCTTTTCAAGCACTGCATAAGACGCGAGTGGTGAGTAATTTTGCATCGCATGATAGCTGGGAACGTCATCATCATATGCAGGTACACCTACACTGCCAGGGTTGATAATCAGTTGCCCCGAAGATAATTGAACTACTCGTGGAATATGACTGTGTCCACATAAAATCACTGGATGACTAATTTCGTCAAGATAGCTCAATATTGCCGCTTCGTCTTTCACAATGGGAAACCCGATGGAAATATCTTCTAGCAGGTAAACCAAATCGCTTGTAGGGATACCATGACAGGCAAAAATCTCCTCGGCGACAACAGTTGTTTTAGGCAATGACTTTAACCACTGGATCGGCTCCTCTCCAAGCTCCTTAAGCATATAGATGAGTGTTAGATGTGATTCATCTCGACTTGGTTCAAATTCATAAATATCTCGATCCTCATTACCTTGAATAGTGATGGCATCGATCGTTTGCAGGAGCGTATACGTCTCAAAGGGCTTGAGGGGACCGTACAACACATCCCCAAGATTGATAAACTGGTCAATCCCTCGGCGTTTCGCATCTTCAAGAACTGCCGTCAATGCCCATAGATTTCCATGAATGTCTGACAAGACTGCGAATTTCAAGTTTATTTCCTCCCTTGCTGAAGCTCTGTTGGCACCAGTTACCACTAATCTACTGAATTATTGAATGCCAGAAGCACAATCGTCGTACTGTCAATTTCTAAACTACCTGGCTTTAGCAAGTATTTAGGCAGGTCTCCCTTCAGAGAATTTGCGGCATAACTATTGATTATACGGAACGATTCTGCCTATCTACCTCGATTAGGAGGATAGACAGAATCGTTCTGCATATCACTCAAAAACAGATGGATAGACGGAATCGTTCTGCATAATATGCCTTCCCAGATAGATAGGTAGAATTTTTCCGCCTATCTTCACAGTGCCCCTTACACAGCTTATAAAACCGCACCTTGACCTCACTTCATCAATCCAAGAATACGCCGAGAGCGATCGCCAACTAATTCATCAGTCAGTCGCTAGACTTAACACTTCAATGACGCGTCACCAAAACGGTGTCACGTCATTGAAATTTACACATCAAGCATCATCAACCAACCAACTCGTCTCTGCTCATTCGATCGCCCCAATTTTACCTATTGACCAAACACACTAGGGGCTTTCGCCCTGTGGAACTGATGTTTCGGCAATGGAGTTCAGTAGAAACGACTTACTAGGTTGAGAGCTAGGGATGAACACCTCCAGGGCAAGGTTCTCCCCGATGCGGTTCAAGAAAGGTGTCCGGGAATTTCCTAAATCACTATCCTGCATAACGCTGAAACCATCCTCAACATAGTTTCGAGGATTGCCCTGCTGAAAACAAAAGCAAAAACACTAGCACTAGCACTACTCCTCAAATCCCAAAGCCTTTTGGACTCGGCTATTCCCTCATTCAGACAACAGCCAATGCACTCATTACATGCTTTTCTGCAATTTGCAACGGAGATCTCTATGTACGCAACGGCACTTCAAGTCTCAGTCGTGTGGCAACGTTACATGGAGGAGACTGAACCAGACGCTCCTTACGCTCAAAAGCTCAAGCAACTTTACGATAAGTTGGGCGAAGAAAGGTTAAGAACTAGCATTCATGCGATTCCCAACAATCCAGAGCAACCTTATGACGAACTGGCAATCAACCTTCCGATTTTGGATGCTTTCTACACTCATCCCCATCTTTTCGAGGAAATTAATCTGGATGATTACAGGGATGCTCCTGAGAATTTGTATGCTGACGGAGAGCGTGCGGTCATCCAAATAGATGGGCAATCATACCGCTATTGGATTGATTCATTGCCTCAATTAACTGGAGAGGCGATCGCTTTTCATTAAACGTCATCCCACGGCGATCGCCTCCTAATAGGTGCGATCGCCTTTTTCATTGCATTCTTCATAGCGATTGAAGAGGGAGGGGCTTTCGCCCCGTTCAGTTGAAGAACTCCGGAGAATCACCAATGAATACTGTTCGTCGTAACTTCTTTGATTCCCCCGAATTTGAGAGCCAGAGTGCTGCTTTCCCTTACATGCAGGTGCTTAACGACCAAGACCCTGACAAATCGGGCTTCTTCCTTACACTTGAGAACGCTGACAAATGCGGCTTCATTCCGGGTGAAGATTGGCGGCCTCACAGCAACTTCTTTCGAAGTGGGGATAGCTCAGAAGGATACATTGCTAGCACTGGACGATTCCTCATCTTGAGACAATCTCCACTGCTCATGTTTGAGCGAGAGGGCGATCGCTTTGTTGACGTTTTCGACAGAGCTAAATATGACAACGCAACGATCGTATTAAAGACCAGATATCTAGTCTACTTGGTAAACCAGCAACGACAGCTTTTGCATGAAAAGCCGTTACAACTGACGACCAAAGGATCATTCTGCGGTGTATTCGGGGAAGTTCATCAGCGATTTCGAGCATTGATGAGTGGAGCTTACAAACAAGCCAACAACAACAACAAAGACAGAAGCGATCGGTTCTTTGCGCTCTCTATCTTGGCCGTTCAACTCTCGCCCAAATTGAAGGGAGGCAAGAAGAAGGCGTGGGTTTGTGATATCTCCAATTTCGCAGAGCCGACTGCTGAGAACTGGCGATCGCTATTTGTTGGGTACGAAGCCTTTAGAGATAGGGTTTTGGAGCAGTTCGATGAATGTGCTGACTTTGGAAATCCCGAAAGGGAAAGGAAAACGCGGAATCGTACCAATACTGTGGATACTGTGGACTACACAGCTTTAGGCACAGAAGATGATCTGCTGGATATAACAGATGAGTACTTCTAAGCCCTGAAACGGGGGCATCTACGACTTTGAAACTCGAATGAATTTCACAAGAGCATTAGCTTTTAGTTAGCCCTATATCCTTGAAGAACAATGTCGAATATTGAAAAAAACATCCAGGTTCAACAAGCACTATCAGATATCCTTCAATGTTTAGAGGCAAATTCTGATCATGAAGTGTTTGTTCCCTTCATCATACAGGGATACATTGCCCTAGCAAAAGCAAATAATACATCTTCTGAAGCAATCCTTCAGGAGCGTTGTGGCAATTCTCAATTCCCCTCGATCGCCCAGTTGCACCACGAAGAGATAATCCCTGAGTGGGAATGGGCATCTCAGTTCGTAAGACAGATTAAACAGGTTAAGCTTGAAAACCCAGACCAAGCTACAGCTATCAGAATCAATATCTCTGATGTATCTGAGTTGGAAGTTGGAGAAGAGGGTTTCATCATTGAAGTGCAAGAGAAGCACAATATGGTAACTTGCGTCTATAAAATTCCAGGGGTTGAACGGGATACTGCTGAGCGAATTGCTCAAATTATCTCGTTGTGCTTCCAAAGCAACGACATTTCTGTAGAAAAAGAGATGGAATGCTCAGAATGCTTCAATCAATGGACTGGTTTGCCAGATTCCGAGTGCCCTGAATGTGGGCTTCAGGCTCAAGTTGCAGACGAACACACAGGCAATGCACTGTAGCGACCAATCAGGACTGGAAGCTGAGTAGAACCAAACCAAAACCAATGCGATCGCCTATTGTGCGATCGCATTGGTTTTCTCTGTGATCCAAACAATAAAGCTGTACGCTACAAAACTCAATTGCTTGGTCAGTAAAGTCTTCAGCTTAGTGTACAACTTTATTTGTTTCTGCATTCCCATCAATTGAGGACTCGCTTATTTCAGTTTTTAGGCTTTCGCCTTGGGCTGAAAAACTTTTTCATGGAGCCATCAAGCCATGTCAGGAATTCCAACCTTTATAGAACGAGTGATGGAGCATGGTGCGGATCTTGCTGGCTCTGCCAGTGGGGGAAAAGACAGCGATGCCATGCTTCGGTTTATGTCAAAGCTGCATCAGGAAAGGGGTTGGAAGGGAAATTTCTTTGCCCTCTTTTGCGAGTTGGGACGGATTGAGTGGGTGGGCGTAACTGAACATCTACACAAAGTTTGCTCAGAACTAAAGCTTCCTCTAATCAAACTGTTCCCAAAGCGCTCAATGGTTGACGAGTGGCAGCATCGCTACGAGACAATCATTGGAAAACAAGAGCAGAAACCCTTCTGGAGCAGTTCTGCTGCTCGCTACTGTACTGATCGAGAGAAGACCCAAACCTCTAACAAATTCTTTCGTGGCAGTAATGAGCTTAGTTCGATCGTCCCGATTGATGTTGATGAGTTCCGCAGTGAAAAGCCCTTTTGGTCTTCGTCGAGTGCAAGATTTTGTACAAAGCACGAAAAAACACAGACGGCAGACAAACGTCTTCGACAATATGATTTCGTAATCTGTGCGATCGGCATCCGGGCTGAAGAATCAGATGCACGGGCAAAGAAACCACGCTATCAGGTGCGCGATGACATCGCCGCAACCTGGTACAAAACGCCTCGTGATTGCAAGAGCGCTGAGGAAAAGGAAGCCTGGGCAGAACACGCCTTCCAACTCTGGTTGGATTCTGGCAGGAAAGGTCGGTTTGCCCTGACCTGGCATCCAATCCATGACTGGAGGATAGAGGAAGTTTGGGCCTATAACGGAACTTCCTCGGTTGACGTTGCCCGACGTACAGCCCTCTACAAAGCAGGCAAGATCAAGGAAGCGATCGAGGGATTCCCCTGCCATTGGGTTTACGCAGCAGGCAACACCAGATTGTCCTGCGCTCTCTGTGTTTTAGCGAGTATCAACGATATTCTCAATGGAGCAAAACACAACCCTTGGGTGTGGGCTGAACTAGCCCTAATGGAAATTGTTGGAGGGTGGGGCTTCCAGCACAAGCGCTGGTTAGCATCACTCCATGAGGACGTATTGAGGATGTCATTCCAGGAGCGCGATCGGCTCCATCAACTGCTGATCGAGTTAGGGTTGCTGCATCGCTGGAACCCTATCTTTTCCTCAGCTCTAATGCGTTGCTGTGGGCTAGATCAGATGTTGTTTTGGACAGATGATGCTTTTGTGGGAATCGTTCAGGCGATCGCCCAACATTGGGCAGAGTCAGAAACAGCGATTCAGTAGAGCCTAATATTGCTTGATGCTTTCGCATCGTTGTCATGATCCTTATCAGACAATCATTATGCGAGGCATTCTTCATTTCATCTGTGTCCTGATTGTAGTGGGGATTTTGTGTCAGAATCCCCACTTTTCAACGTTTCTTGTTGACATCTGGCATTCCCTACATTCTGTTGAGGAAGCAAGACGACATAGGGAAGAGTGTGATGGCGACTAAACAATAACGTATTCGGGAGACAATCCTGCTTTCGCAGGGGGATGCTGGCAGTCAGGAATTCAATGCTGATGAAACGCACTAAGCTTCCCCCTATTTTTTATCAGTCTGATGGAGAAGACATCTGGTTACGCGAACTTCTCCCGTCTTTAAATCCTAATTTCCAACCCCATATCCTTTCCTGTGGAGCAGGGTTTGATTCCCTCGCTCTGTTAATCGAGTACATTGAGAACCCTGACTCTAGGGACTTTCCCCTAGAGAATCTGATCGTGGTTCACGCCGTCGTCGGAGGGGAGTCGGTTGAAACAAAACTGCTGATGGAACAGGTGATATTTCCGCTTTGCCGGGAGCATAACATCTGGTTCATTCAGGCGTGTCGAAACGGAGAACGGGAAAAAGACGGCATTACTATCCTGTCATCTACTCGCCAACCCACCACGTTCTATGTGCGCGGGGCTTACTCCCTGTTGACCTATCTGGTCATGTCGGGGACAGTTCCGCAACGCAACGGCAGCAGCCGACTCTGCACCCTCAAATTCAAAGGGTGGGTGATCGACACGATCGCCCGTTACCTATTTGGGGATTCTCCCCGGCAGCGGTACATCGGCTTCAACGCTGACGAAACGCAACGGGCGAAGTCGGACAAGAGTATTAGCAATAGAGAGCCATCTCCCTATTACCTGATCGGCTACAACGCCGATGAAACGAAACGACTAAAAGACAAAAGTTTTGGGGATATCCAGCAACCCTACGACTACGAGATTGGCTTCAATGCTGATGAGGCAGGTCGGATTAAGGAAAGTAGAGATCGCAAGCAAGTCTTTCGGTTCCCGCTCATTGAGATGGGGTACGGACGAGCCTGGTGCGTAAGTCGGGTTAACGAGTTCGCCAACAGACGGACTCATGGCAGAATCACCCAGGGCAGAAAATCCTTCTGTGTCAACGGTTGCCCATTCAGCGAATGCAACGGCAAGCGTCAGCGGGGAAATAACACGCATGGTGATTTGCGTGATGATTGGCTGAGTGAACCCCGCTATGGCGGTGAAGCTGCATTTATCGAGCATATCTCGCTGGCAATCAACGATCAGCAACCGCTCTATACAAAGCAACTGGTCATCGACATCCTAAAAGAGACAGATAACCAGGCAGCGATCGCTCACTACGAGCGCCTGTTGGCAGGGGAATACTGGGTTGATCTGGTCATTCCGAATTTACAACGCCTGGTCAAAGACCCGAAATATTTGTTTCCGGCATCAGCACAGAAACAGATTGATGGTCTTTTAGATGACAGAACATGGGCGGTCTATTGCGTCCGTCGCATCTTTGCAACGGATGTCAGTATGCCCTATCGCCAAACTCAAATTCTGTTTCAGGGGAATCAGACAGATACTCTTGTGTTTTTGTCTGAGTTGGCAGAGCAGTATGAAAAGACACCAGAAATGGTGGAACTGTCATATCGATTTTGGACAATCGAACGCCCTCAACCCTACTGGACTGAGGTAGAAGTTCAGACCAAAACAGGCAAGAAGCGGACAAAAAGGATCAAGGTGGTTCCTCCCCGTCCCTATGTCGAAGAATATTTCGTTGCGGCTCCAGCAGCGGTGTACGACAAGCAGCGAATTACACCCGAACTATACGACCTGAAATGGCTCGGCATTACAGGTCAGCTACCGAGAATAGGAATAAATGATGAAGAAGCCACTATCACAACTAGCAGTAATCGAGTCAAGTCCCGAAGCAGTGCCGCAACGAACCGCCGTCGCATATCAGTTTCCAGCAACCCAGGGATTTCAATGTCGTGAGTTTTTTTGGCTGACTGCACTCAGCTTTGAGCAGGCTAAAGCGGCGTTTCAGCCATTCTTGGATCAGGCGACTGATCCTGGCATCAACAAACCGCTAACTTTAAGTCAGAGAACACTCGACCCAAAGCGTGGCAAGAAAATCAGACGATATGTCATCAAGGGACTGTCTGCCCCAAAGGAGTTCTACATTCTCCCGACGATTACTGTGACGATGGAGATCCCTGCGGACTCATACTTTGAGTTTTGTGGGGTGGAGCCTGAACCAGATATTCCTGGGTTTGGGTCTAACCAGATTGCTGAGTCGGGTTTTCTGATTGCCCCGTCTGGAACAGTCTTCTCCATTCCTGACGGGCAACATAGGGCATTGGGAGCAATCCTGAGTTGCCTGGAAGCTCCGAAGTTAGTACAGCGGGAAACAATCGGGGTGATGCTCATTCCTGATCCTGGTGGAACACGGAAACGGCAGACTTTCCTTGACATTAACCAATATGCAGTTAAGCCATCGAAGTCGATCGTTTCTCTATTTGACAATCGGGACGAGTATAGTGAAATTGCTCGGACAGTGCTTGCCAAAGTTTCTGTCTTTGATGGACATACCCATTTAGAAGCAACAAACGTACCGAAAAATGGCATAGAGCTATTCACAATGAATGCCCTCAGAGAGTCTTGTAAATTCCTACTTACAGGAATTGAAGAAGATGGCACTCAATTTGCAGTGAATTTCTGGGAAAAGGTTGCACAATATCACCCTGTTTGGAAGATGGTCGATAGTTGTGATTCGCTATCAGAATTACGGCTGTCTACAGTTAGTTTCAATGCCCTCACGTTGAATGCTCTGGCGATCGCTGGAAACCAACGTCCTAGCCTTGAGTGGGTTGAATACCTCAATCAGATCAATTGGAGTGTTGATAATCCTGAGTGGGAAGGACTGATCCAGTTTGGCGGTCGGATCGTAAAGAACAATCAGACGATTAGAGGACTGGCAGAGTACATCAGAAATCAGACCTCCTGATAGGGCTGATTCAAGTTTCCGGACTTGGAATACTTACCACCTTGGTTAGTCGCCTTCGACTGACTGAGGTGGCTTGCTTTTTCCAGGCTTTCGCCTTGCGACACTGAAAGTTTTTACAGTTTTACAGTGCCACTAAGCTATGAAAACAATACAAATCGAGGACGAGTCGTGGCGTAACTGGAAAACGCCACGATGGAAAACCGCGATCGCTCGTCGCAAGGACGGCGATCAAGAACAATATTCTTCTCCAATGGCAGTTGCCATTGCGAAAGGAGTGATTGATCGTAACCACACCCTGTTTGATTACGGTTGTGGTCGGGGTGGAGATTTGCGTCGGTTGCAGCTTAATGGATATCAAGTTGATGGGTTTGATCCCTACTGGAGTCCTCGTGGCTCCGTGGCTGGAGCTGAAGACCTTAGCTTGATTTATGTCCTGAATGTTATTGAAGACGCTCAGGAGCGGGATGAGTTGTTGAGGTCTGTCTTTGGCCTGTGCGATCGCAACCTGCTGGTAGCGGTGCGGATTGATAATAGCAATCCACATGAGGAGGTCACCAGCAAGCAGACGTTTCAGAAATACTATGCCGATGATGAATTGGCAACAATTCTGGAAGATGTTCTGGGACGTGAGGCGATTGTCCGTAAGCTAAAGACTGGGATCTTCGTCGCCTCCCACCGTCATCGCCTGACAGTTATTCCTGGCAGTGTTGCTGGTGCAAAGTCGAAGCCCGCAACGGCGAAAGCAGAGCGGTCTCAGCAGCACGATCTCAATCTGCGATTGGTCGCATGAAGGAGCGGAAGCCAACCGATGGAATGTTATCAACTTGTTTTGTTCAGTCCGTTGCATCGCTTTCCACTTCTGATTTGGATCGGAAACTGAAACGCTTGGGACTGGCTTCCCATCCTTGCGGAGTGGGAAAACGGATGCCACTGGAGCGATACGTTCATCGTTCGGCTGAGGATTCGTTGCCTCAGGACTTACTTGCGGCTGCCCGGAAACACCTGCCTATAGATTTCCAATATGTAGTGGTTAAGCATCACGAACAGCGAAACTCGTTGAGCTTCACAGCTTCATCAGATTGGGATGAATTGCCAGAACCGAGCGTCGGGGAGAGCTACTGCATCTATTCCGATGGCACGGTCAAGTATCGACCTCTCCCAAAGCGTCCACAGATCTACCATCACCGATGGCTGTTTGTGCGACATGGCTATCAGGGGTTTGATGTGTTGGCGGCAAAACAGCGATCGCTGATATTTTTGCAGTTACGGAAGCAGGGGATTCTTGTGGTCAATTCCAGTCGGATTGGATATCTGGATGTTTGGCAGTCTGAAGTGATGCCAATTCTCGATCTCTACCTATAAAACCAGGAAATCCAAGACGAACGATTCATGCCATTTACCAGATTGTCATGATGCAATTGAGATTTGACGTTGCGTGAACTTGAAGTACAAGGCTCCTCTTTGGGAGCCTTGTTTTTTTGCGTTGCATAATTTTCTTGATTTCAAACGATAAATTACTAAGGGCCAAGATTATGAGGTTAAGATCCGAACAAAATTTAGTTCTGAATATGACGTACCTAAACCAACCCAACCAACCAACCGACCGAGACCACTACCTTTCTCAACTCGCCACTAGCGACGAGGATGTTGAATCGCTCCTTTCTGGAGGAGCTAGCGTTGACGACCTGTGTGAAGCAGGAATTCTTGACGACGGTCAAGAATGGCAAGACACAGAAGAAGACGTACCTCCTCAAGAGGAGGCATTAGATCAACCTCCCCTGTCACCCGAAGAAGTACAAGCCTTATTGGATAGATGCGATTGGTTCATTAATGAAAGATATTTAGATGCTCCAAATCCGCCGCATTGATGTCAAAACGGGGCTGACGCTTTACGAAACGATTGAGGCAGTAAACCAGACTAGAGAAAAGCGAGTAGAGCACAGTTATCTGGAGCATTGGCTCAACAC
Organism: Oculatella sp. LEGE 06141; assembly: GCF_015207605.1. Lineage (GTDB taxonomy): Bacteria > Cyanobacteriota > Cyanobacteriia > Elainellales > Elainellaceae > Oculatella. The sequence goes on along the minus strand of NZ_JADEWO010000024.1, from coordinate 67,281 downwards.
GCATGGACTGAATGCCCAATTCAGTACAGGCAAGTTTTATCGAGGGGTCAATGAAGCCGATCGCCTGCGTTTAGAGTCGGAGGGGAAAGCCCTAGTCTTTACCAATGGCAAAGACGGTTACTTCACTGACCCCGACACAGCCCGACTCATGACATTCGGTGATCCAGAACGGAATATCTCACCGATCTATGCAGGCGATCGCAACTCGCCCCATAACTTCGTGGCCTATGGGAGCTTAGTTGCCTCAGACGGAATAGCCTCAACCTCCGTGCAGCAAGCCCGAATTCTTGTGATCGACGATGAACGGCGATCGCATGGCGAAGCTCGTCTTTTAGATAGAAACGGCAAACCCATTCCTCCAGAGCAACTGGAAAAGCTCTACGACAAGATGGGGGATGGCACGATGCTTGTGCGCCAATGGGTGATGAGGGGTCTCATCACACTCAAGGAACACGAAACTATCAGCAAAGCGGCCTTTGCGAATGCAGGCATTAGCCGTGATCTGACAACGATCGCCCAAGATGCGTCTCAACTTGACTCGGCACTCCAGGAAACAGAGACCCAGGCATACGCCGTTGCTGCTCGAACTGTCACGCAATTTCGTGCCGCTACTCCAGACTTGCCGGGACTGATCAAAGGCACAATGGCAAGCAGTCGATGGTGTGACCGATTGGGAGTCGATGCAATTATCTCCAGCAACGACATCAAAGGTGATGACGGTAGGTTATCGGCACCGGGGATCAAAGGCGTATCGAACTTCTGGATCAACCGTAAATCGGATGGGCAATACGGGAAGCAAGCGGTTGGGCCACAAGTGAAGGGCTGCATCCCCCAAGCAACCCTTCACGAATTCAATCCTCGTATAGAGGCACAAGCACAAGAGTTAGCAGACGTTGCTTCTGATCCCATTCAACTAAGCCAATACTATGTGCAGCAGAAGGAGAGGCAGCTAGAACGGGGCGAGTTGGAGGAAGGAGAGACACAGGAGCAACGCCCAGATTGGCTATATGAGGTTCTTAACGCCGATCGCTATGGACAACTGGCTTCATTCAGCAAGACCAATAAAGAACTAAGTCGCTATTTGAAGGGTGCATGGCTCGACAATGCCCTACGAGGTATTTATGTGCCCTCGGCAATGGCACAGCATCATGCTCAACTCAAGCCGTGGGAAGTGTGCAACAAAGACCTGCCACATGGGGCAATTGTGGCCTACTATCGATCGCCATTTCCCAATGTGGGAGCAGCCGCGATCGCTATCAACAACACAGCAATTATCAAGGAGCAGGATCAAGAAGCCTTCTCCAAGCATGGGGTGGCCTACTTGCCTCCCTGGACAGCCAAGGCGATTGCCATTACTGATTTCGATCGCGATGCCAATGGCTACTTTGTTGGATATCGATCTACCGTCTCCGACCTTCCTCAACAGATCCGGCAACAGATGGAGGCAGTTCAAGATTTACCCCCTGCGGAACAATACGAAGCAGGACGCTCACTGTTTCACCAGATGATCCAGAAAATGGAGCAGGGGACTGAGAGCCGCATTACTCCAGGTGAGTATCCATTAGCTGTCAAAGAGTTTATTGAGTCTAATGCCCCAGATTGCAAACCGCCAGAAATCATTAAACAGAAGAAGATTAAGCATCCGTGGCATGAAGAAGAACCCCATGCAGCAGCAACATGGAGAGCCTGGGAAATTACAGCCGATAACCCCACAGGTAAGGTGGCTAATGTCGGGATGACGTTGCAATCCCTGGCGCTAGAAATGACGTATGCCCCAGCCTCGCAACAAGAGGACTTACTGCGCCAAGTGTCAGCCCACTATGCTAAGCAGTTACAACGAGCAGACGAGGGCAACCTGTTTATTCCTGATAATGCCTGGTTGCAAGAACGAGGGTTTCCGGCTTATCGCTTTGGAGAACGAATTGAGGAAATTGCTCAGGCTGGTTCTCAACTAGCCAGAATTCAAGATCCTCAATCGCGACAACAGTTCATTGAAAAGAAACTGCAACTGGCCTCTCGGATGTTGCTAGATGTCGTGAACGGGCCAAACGCTGAGAACCTGCAAACGGCAGTCGATACAGCTAAAAGCTCTAGAGGAATTGATGAATCCATTCATGCGTTTGCGATGAGCATGAGTCATAAGCAGCATCTGATGCGGCAACACTACAAAGCCCCCACCAACTATGTAAATGGCAACCCCCTGCCGACGAATACTCAAGAACCGATTGGCTGGGGAGTGGAGACGGTTAATCGCTTCTATCAAGAAACTCAACTACCAGAACTCGAAAACAAGGCTTTTCGCGATCTATTTCCCAAATCCTGTTCTGCTGACCAGGAGAGGCAGATGTTGGCGATCGCCCGGACTTACAACCAGAGCATTGCAGAGCGGGAAGCGGCTAGAGACCGACTCCGGGAGAATCGCCCGGAAGATCAGGAACCAACCTTACAGATCACATCATCTAATGGACGAGAGCTGGTCATTCAACGCCTGCAAGACCCAGACGGAACGCTACCGATTTGGAGAGCATCGGGCATTCAACCCAATTGGAACGTCGTTGTTGAACGAGATGCCAAAGCCAAGTCTGAGGAAACTCAATTTCCAGCGACCCTTAGCCTGACAACAGAGGCAGGCGATCGCCATACCCAACTATTAGGCTACGTATCGCCCGAATCTGTTGCAGAGCACCATTTAGAGCAACGCCTCCAACAGCTACCAAACAACACCCTCACCATTCGTAGCCCCAAGGTACGGATTCGCCCACCCTTTGCTCAGCAGAACGATCCAGATGACCTGGGGGCTAAGACATATGTGCAAGATTCAGTGGCTCAAATCCCAGAAGCAGAACGTTCTGCCTATCTTTCAGCCTTGTGGCGACAGAGCGACGGCATGGGGTTTGCTCTCAAACACTTCACTGATCTGATTTGCGATCGGCTCCAGACCGTGCCAGAGATCACGCTAACAGGCATCCAGCGCGATACCAATGAAGCTGGACAACTCCCTTCTGGCGAATACACAGCTCGCTTCAGCCAGTACAGCTATGCCAACAAAGCAGGGGAAACTAAAACGGTTCCCTCGATCGCCATTGTTCAAGCAGACGGCAGCGAACAGCAGTTTGGTGCCTTATCTCCCCGTTCGGTTCATTTGCCGTTGGGCACTCTAGTAACAGCTCAAATTGCGATGGATGCGTCAGGTGAAACGGCTCGAATGCAAGTTCTTGCTTTGGCAGCAGAAGTCTCAACTCGTATCGATTTACCATCGGAGGGATCAGTGGTTAAGACTTCAGAAGAATATACGCCTGATGCCCGTTCGTCCTTAACGATCGCCACTGATGGAGCCTGTAGTGGCAACCCTGGCCCCGGTGGGTGGGGCGCGATCCTCAGCCAAGGCGAAATATACCAGGAAATAGGGGGGCACGTCCCCGATACAACCAACAACCGCATGGAGATGATGGCTGGCATTGAAGCGTTGAAATATGCCAGAGCAAACGGGTTGCTAGATCGTGCAACAGCGGTCAAAATTCTCTCTGATAGTCAAATCTTTATCAAGGGTGCGACTGGCGAGTGGAAGCGCAAAGCAAACAAGGATTTATGGGCAGAGTACGACCAGGCCGCAACTGGGGCAAACATTCAGTTTGAATGGGTACGTGGACATAACGGACATCCTCTCAATGAACGGGTTGATGCCATTGCGACGGCATTCGCAAAAGGGCAGAACCCCAGACTAACTAAGAAAGGAGGGGTAGAGGTAGTAGACGCTCATTCTGTTGCGATCGCTGGTAAACCTGTCCAAATGGTATTTCCATTGCGGATGCACGGAGAGCATAATCCCTTACCCATAGATTCGTGTATCGAGGCAATGCGGGGTTACGGGCGTTGTCACACCACCCGCACATTTGCACCTCATGCCGCCTATCAATTTAAAGAGGGCGATATTGCCGTTGCCTATGCTGGCAGCAAACAAGTCGCCTTTCGAGTGGGAGAACAATATCCCATTACACCAGAAATGATTACGTCTGCCGACTACAAGCGGCAATGGGCAGCAACAGAGAAGCATAGTGCTAAAGAATTAGACCAGCTCTGGCATCATGCTCAATCTCAAGCTAAGTCGCTTTGGGGCATGAAGATGGAGCCGCTAGGAGATTATATTGACGGGCAAATTCATCCATTCCCCGATCGCTCAAATGACATCTACTCACCCAGTAGAGACGAACTACTCACTTGGCTAAAGGCTGCAACTGAAGCCGGAAATGAAGCTGTACGAAAGCAGGCTATTGTCTTAGGAAAGCGCCTCCGAGCGTTGTACAACGAACAAATCGGGGAAAGCGATGCAACCCCACCCTTGGATTACCGACATTCGTTGGTCGTTGTCAGTGAACGCGATCGCCAACAACGACAACAAGAAATGGAGGTTGCTGCTGGACGAGCAAGCCGTATCCCGCAACAAATTGGCATGGGATGACGCAAGGAATCAAGTTTCGAAGTTAATAGTTAGCATATCCCTGCTGTCAAGGAAGGGGCTTTCGCCCTGCTCATTTAGAGCAATCCTTGCAGGAGAACTATGTCTACGTCTACACGTACAGCGAAAAAAGCAGAACTAGAGAATAAAATCAGGGCTTTGTGTAACGGAACCCCTGATGATGAATTACCTGCGGCTATTGTTCAACTCGTTATTAAGTCTTTCTATGATCCAGACTATCAAGTTGGATACGTCTTTGGATTGGAAGATGTTCAGTCCAACTGTCCTGGCCTTACTGAAGATCAAGGACTTGCTCTCCTGACATTCATCAATGAAGACTTTGATGCCAATGCAGGCATCACAAACGAGATCATCCAGGATACTGCCGATAAACTTTTCGGCAGGTAACCAAGAGACATACCACTTTACCCTGGTTGATTTGTGCGGATCGTTGCCCGAATAGTTGCCAGCGATTCTGTCCCAATATTGTTCAAGGACAGTAACGCTTCGTCATTCATGGAGGCAAGTTCGCTCAGATCAAGAAAGCGATGTTGGCGAACCAGCAGGTTTGCAAGGCGAGTGCTCTTAGCCTCTGACAACTCTAGCTCAAACATATCGGGGAATATGTTGACCTTAGTAAGGTCAACCTCTGGTGGCAACCCTTGCAACCACCTTAGACGAGACTCCCGGTGTTGAGAAGGCCAAGTCTCCATATTCAGATTGGCCTTGAGTCTTTGAATTGGTTTTCCGGCTTTCGTTGACTCTCGCTTAACAGCGTCAACAATGACTTGCCTGAGCCAGGTCTGAGTTGACTCTTGTGGAATGTTGTCCTGAATCCATTCATCAATGGAAACAGGCAGACGAATTCCACGTACCCGTTTCGCCAACGGCTCATCTCCAACCGTGGAGAACGTTCCTCCGGTTGGTTTCTGATCAGGGTTCCGCAGTGGCGGCATATTATCACCTCCTGTCGAAATGTTAACACGCTAAATGAGGCGACAGAAAACAACAACACCTTGCAAATAGCGTGTTAACTCTCTATATTAAGGTTGTGTTACTTAATAGCCTGGGTGGAGGGGCATTCAATTCCAAAACCCAGAGTAGTAGGCAGAGCCGAAGCGAGACATAGGGTGACATCTTCATTCGATTTCTCTCGTTTAAATGAGACTCCCTTATGCCTGAAATTGAACGACTACTCAACGTTATTGAACAACTGCTCAATTCCGAGGAGCCGAACCCAAATCACTGGGTTGAGGGCAAGCAAGATGCAGAGTATGGGCTGCGTCCGCAGCGATTGAGTAGAGCTTATCTAGACGGGTATTTCTCCTTTGTAGAAAATCTCCCAACTACAAAACCAGGATATTTGGACTGGAGTGGGACAGGCCCACATTCCCGATTTGCTCATGGATATGTGGATGGAGACGAGTTCTAAGTTATCAGGGCATCTACTGCGTGTCTTATTAGCAGATGCGATCGCTATATTGGCGATCGCATCTTTATTGATTGCATAATTCAGTCGCGTTAACGCGATGAAATAGTAAGTGATAAGGAGAAACATGAACAACTGCATCCTCATGGCGGAGGTTATCCAAGATCCACAACTCCGTTACGCCTCAGATAATAATCAAACTCCCATCGCCGAAATGACGGTTCAATTTTCAGGGCTGCGAGACGAAGATCCTCCATCAATAGTCAAGGTGGTGGGTTGGGGTAACTTGGCTCAAGATATTCAAGAGAAATATCATCAGGGCGATCGCGTCATCATTGAAGGTCGATTGGGCATGATCACATTTGATCGACCTGAAGGCTTCAAAGAGAAACGGGCCGAACTCACAGCACAGAGAATCCATTTACTCGGCGCAGGTGCCGATGTGGGAATTGTTTCGAGTACGGCACCCGTTGCCGCCAACCTCTCATCGAGTAACACCCCGGCAGCTACACCAAAAGCGGCACCTGCTACGCCCAAGGCGGCAGATCCAGGCCGTTCTGCGGCTCCGTCGCGCAGCACCACAGCCGAGCCGAAAACGCCAGCCTACCCTGCTGCCAGCAACAACGTGCCGGACTATGACGATATTCCCTTTGCGCGACCCGTTGAATCCAAAACCGTAACCGTGGATGGTGAGGAGCTGATTGACTCAGCCATCCACTGCCCACGGGTAGGATTCGAGTTCCATAAGTTCTAATATTTAGGAGAAAACAGCTATGCCGATTAATGCGGTTACTCTGGTGGGTCGTGCAGGCAGAGACCCCGATGTGAAGTATTTCGAGTCAGGCACGGTGGTTTGTAATCTAACGCTTGCGGTCGATCGACGACGGCGTAACAGTGAGGAACCAGACTGGTTTAGCTTAGAAATCTGGGGTAAAACAGCAGAAATTGCCGCCAACTATGTCCGCAAAGGTAGTTTAGTGGGCATCACTGGCTCACTCAAATTTGACTACTGGCAAGATCGCAGCACTGGGGCTGAACGATCGAAACCAGTCATTCGAGTCGATCGACTCGAACTGCTTGGCCCTAAACGGGAGAATGGAGATTCCACAAGCGACGAATACTAACCCAACAAATAAGGGTGCATTACTGCAAGAGCCATGCCTACTCAGGTGTGGCTCTTTTTGTTGTATAGCAAAAGGTAATTTGATGAAATTCTATTTCAGTGGCATTGCTAGCAAATCAGAAGTAGCGATGTTGCAAGCCGCAGGGATTCAGCGAGTTCTCGTTGATCCTGTTGATTTGAAAAACATCCAGGGATGGGAGATTGAAACCGCCCTCGATTCAGGAGCTTACCGCCAGTTCAAGAAGGGAGTCGAGATCATTGACTTCGAGGACTACATGGAGTTGTGGAAAACTCAACCGTTTGCCTTTGTCACAGATCCCGACATCATTGGCGATCCAGTCTGGAGCTTTGCTCGGTGGCGATTGCTAAAGGATTGGGGAATCGCCAACCTACTCCCTGTGTGGACGTGGGGAAGCGATGAATCCATGCTTCATGAAATGCTCGATGAAGCTCCGTTAGTTGGAATCGGGGGCTGTGTCCCCTGGCTCCGGGTTGACAAACGAAGGGATCGAGATCCAGCCGACATTAAAGCCGACGAAGAACGGCGAGAGCAGAATTTTGCTTATCTCAAGCAGTTATGCCAGTGGCATGGAGACCAATTCCATGTCTTCGGTCTCTGCTGGGAACGAGCGATCGAAGAACTGGCCGATTGCCTCTATTCCGCTGACTCCTCTCACTGGCTAGTTGGAGCGAGAAAAGGCGCTGTCATTTTCAAGCATTCCAGGTCGGGACGGCTCAGCCAAGCTCCAGCCAGGGTGCTTAGCTTTGCTCGTGATTGGAACCGGGAGAAACGTTGTATTGAGAATGCGAAAGCACTCGCTGACTTTCTCCGTGAACCTTATGCAAACTCTGATTGAAGGAGAAAAGGGTATGGACGATATCAATACAAATGCGATCGCTCAGCACAAAGAAGTGATTGAAACGGCTATCCGCGAACTACAAGAACTGTCTCAACAGATTGATGTGATCGAGCAAGCTGAGTTCTCAATACTCATCAATCTGTATCTCAAACAAGCAAAAGGGTACGCTGAACGTGCCCAAGCTGCTCTGGTAATGGTAGCCGCGATCGCTAAAAGTGAAGGAGTTGAAATCGAGTCGTTTCCAGAGGTTTGGGCTAATCCCTCAGAACAGCTGACTGATCCAAAAAACAGATTGGTTGTTTTAGATGGTGGTTGCAGAGATGAATAGTGGCACGACTAAGATTCAAATTGGAGATAGGGTTGCTTGCTACAAATACACTCCTCCAAATGCAACTGAAGCACAAGCACAAGCATTAGTGTATCAGTGGAGGACTAATGGCTGCTGGCAACCGCCAGGAGGAGACAATTGGAACAAACATCGTGCTTGGGGAAATTGGGTCATCGTTGTGCTTCGCATAGAGGGAGACAATGCGATCGTGTCTTCCTCTAGTTTCTCAGAGACTCTTCAACGAGAGGGCATTGTTGTGCCTTTGACAAATGTGGAGCTAATTCAGTCAAACTATGGCATCCCCAAGCCAACCGTAAAATCCAGTAAAAAAGCCACTGGTTCTATGTTCAAAACGGAACAAGTGACTCAAACCTCGTTAATTTAGCCAACGGTGATTGCAAAATCTCCAGTTGGCTATTTTTTTCGACTGTGACGCATTCATCACTCAAGCTCTGCAAGGTGTTTTTGTGTTCTGCGATTGTATTCGTCAGCGATTTGAATTCCTTCTGCAATTTGCTTAAGCCCTGCCTCAATTTGCTCAAGGTTAGCCCAAACACGTCGTAGTCTTTCGTCATCTATTTCAGGGTTAAATTTTGGCTGATGGTCAATTGATTCTGTTGTGCTGTCAGGTCGGCCTGTTTCAGAATTGCGTTCGTTCATGTGTTTAGCCTGGTGTCCTTATTTTTTCAATGCTTTAGCGATCGTCAAGGTTTGGAAGCGAGACGGAATATGATTAGCCCACTTCCATCTTTTGCCTTTGAGTCTGTTGCAGCGATCGCCCTTGTTGGGCTTGAACTTGAGACTGATGTAAAACGCGCTGCATAACAGCTCGTGCTTTCTCTGGCACTGGCTCCCCGTGGATACAAGCACATTTGTCACTCAATATTTGGCTTGGGGCGCTGAAGATCTGAAAGGTACTCCCTTGCTCTGCGATCGTGTTCCTTAGCGATTTGAATTCCTGCTTCAATTCGCTTAAGGTTAGCTTCAATCCGCTCAAGGTTAGCCCAAGCGATTCGTTGGTTTTCCCGGTCTGCTGCAAAATCAAATGTTGGCTCACGATTAGTTGGTTTTGCTGTATTGGCAGATTGGTCTGTTTCAGAATTGCGTTCGTTCATGTGTTTAGCCTGGTGTCCTTATTTTTTCAATGCTTTAGCGATCGTCAAGGTTCGGAAGCGAGACGGGAATTATTAGCCCACTTCCATCTTTTGCCTTTGAGTCTGTTGCAGCGATCGCCCTTGTTGGGCTTGAACTTGAGACTGATGTAAAACGCGCTGCATAACAGCTCGTGCTTTCTCTGGCACTGGCTCTCCGTGGATATAAGCTTTAGCGATCTCAGTGATGCGAGCCAACTGCTCAGGCTTCATGCCTTGTGCTCTGCCAGCCGAATGAAATCGCCAGAGCGATCGCAATGTCTCTTTTTGGTCTGCACTGAACGCAGGTACGACCTTCGCCAGTGGTTCAGATTGGGAACGTAACTGCTGATTCCAATCCAGATGCTCTGGTTGAATCCGTCGCGCACCTGGCAGCGATCGAGCCACATCCCAGGCTTTCTGCTCTCCAGCATGGTTATTATCAAACGCCAGTGCAATACGGCCTCCCTGGTCTAGCACCTGTTGTAGTGCCTTCAGCGGCAATTGCCCTGATTCATTTTGAGCCAGATAAACAGTGACGGCATCCGGTGGGCGTTTCTCTTTGTCTAAGATAGCCAGCGACAACGCTTCAACCGGGGATTGAGTCAGGAATACTCGCTGGACGTTGCCTTTGCCAGATCCCAACCAAAACCAGCCTGATTCAGACGGATTGCCCCGTTGCCAGGTAGCCTCACTAAGCTCATGGCGAACGAAATCAGCACGATTCTTCTCATCGGCACGAACCAGCCCCCGTTCATGCAAGCGATCTATTAACGGGGCAGGCAATCCGGTCTCTACTAAATCCTGCCTCACGCTTATCCATTGCATTTCAGGAGAAACAGTAGCCTCTGCCCGGTTACCAGAGGGTTCATCCACCGTAGTAGGGGAAGGTTGCTCAATTACAGGCACTTCAGCGATCGCTCGGTGTGGCATCTCTTCAGGTTGAGGGCGCTTACTAGAATCAACGTTGTTTGGCATTGATTGATCCTGGATGGGGAGAGCCTGCCCGTGCTGTTCTGGCTCGACTCCAAGACTTGCCACATCCGATGTAGCAGGCTGTGAGGTCAGTTCAACGGAGGAAAGCAGTCCCGCTTCTTGTAAAAAGCGGTTCACCGCTGCTGCAACGTTAGTCTGAGTCTGCTCTTGGCGATCGCTCACCGTTGTAGACGGGGTAGAAACGCCAGAATCTGTAACCTCCGACTGTTGGGTTTGAGGAGACATCCCAAAATAGTCGTGAACTTTCTGCCAACGGGTCTCAGAGTATTTGACCCACCATAATTCTTGCTGACCACTAAAACGAAAATTTAAAGCCTTGAGATGTTCAAAGATAGCCTTATCATCTGGCTTACTCGCAAACTGAACTTCAATACCATTTTTCTCTAAGTTGTGGCGAATGGTAGGGGTATCCTCTCCAGGAAAGCGGTTCGCCTGTGACTGAGTTTCAGATTGTTTCGGATTGAACCGTTGGCGATGACTGAGAATGGCATCGACAACTGCATCCACTTTTTCTGGTGGAACCTCATCCTTAAAAATAGTTGCAATCTGTTGCCGGATCTGTGGCTCTAACAACGGCTGCTGAAAGATTTGAGCCAATTGCTCCATTTCTTCAGACAACACCAATAGCGAACCTCGACCCGTTTTGTCTTCATAAGTAAGAAGCCGACTATCATCAGCCAGCCAACCAATGGGTTGAGAAGCCTGCACCTCTACCGTTGCAGGCTCTAGAGTTTTCATTCCTTCAACGGATTCCAACTGATTGAGGGTGCCATTGTACTCATCGATAACCCCTTTTCTTACTTCAGGAGATCTGACCCGATACGCTTCAAGCGTTGCAGGATAAAGCTGAGTATCATCTGCATTCAGTGCTTCTGTTTCAGGCTCTGGCTGGTTGGTAACTTGGCGATCGCCCTCCATAGCTAACGTTCTTCCCATCTCTGACAACCTAAACCGTGGTTCTCCCCAATCTTGCTCTTTGACCTCAACCGCTCCTTCATCTCTTAACCTCTTAAGCGCCTGGTGAACTGGATTGTCGAGCGGACGCTCCGGATCATAGTCCGGTGCGCCGAATGTTCGACGCAGTTCACCCAGCGAAACAATCTCGTTCGTATTCAAATAACTCAAGACTTCTTGAGCAAGGTTGTTGGCCTTGGCCTCTCGACCAGTCGTTTGGCCTTCAGGCATGGGGGCTATCGATTGATCAAGGTTTTCTTGAACAGATGGCTCTGTGGATGCCGCTACAACCTCTACAGGCACAGCAGCGATCGCCTCCCGTGCTGCCGATGCAAACCCTTGCTTCGAGATGTTTCTAGCAAAAATCAGAGCAAACGTGCGATCGGGGGTACGACTCTCTCCTCCATGAACAGGATTCTGCACAGCCGTTTCTTGAAACGAGAGAAACCCGTTCTGAATCTTCAGAACCATCTCGGTATCAATGTATTTATCTCCATGACTTTCTAAGTAATGAGTCAAATAGAGCAAATGTTTATCCTCACCCACTGAATGCCGTTCGACCACCAGCGGAATGTATGGCTCATTTTCAATGGATAAATGAAAGCTTTCTCCCTCCATAATCGTTTCAGAGATGCCTGCATCAGCCAAGAATTTAGCCACCGATCGCTCTACGCCTCCTCGCTGTGACCGAGAGGGCAACACAGAGAGGCGATCGCTTACCACTACGGGTTCCGGTTCACTTTCAACCGATTCCACTTGAATAGAGGGTGTCGATGGTTGTGGTTCGGTTGGTGGTTTGGGTTCATTGGGTTGTGGTGTGGCGCTTGGCTCCGTTGGTTGAGGGGCTTGCCTCTGGAGCAGTCTTTCAGGGATATCACTCAACGTTGACCGTTTCCTGTTGTTGAATACCTTCTGCACTGCCGACTCAAGTGGAACGTTTTCGTAAAGCTGGTCTGAAATCTGCTCCAGGATTTGGTCAAGTTCTCGACGGAAGGGTTCGCTGGCTTGCCCTGATTCAGCCGCTAAATCATCCCACTCTCCTTCCGAAATGGTTTTTAGATGAGCTTCAAGAGTTGGATGGAGCGATCGCTTCTCATAGACGGCTTCTAATCGAGAGATATCGAGCTGTGAGGGTTCAGGCACATAGGGAACATACGGTTCTTTCTCCATTTCCTCAATGATTTCTAGCGTCGGCATCTCGGCCCCTAGATAATCTCGAACCAGTTGTTTGAAATCATCATGCACATAGAGTTCAGCCTCCATCTCTGTCATCAAAACGTTCAGTACAGCGTCTAGCCGATCGGCTGTAAACTTCACCTCCATGCGATCGCTGATAGAAATAAACTCGTTCCCGACAGCTTCTTGCAGAGCCTCGTTGAGAAAATACTTTCCGCCCACACTGGAGGCTTTTGGCGTTTGGATGATATACCCTTTCGGTGGCCCATCACTAAACAAAGAAACCGACTCAACTTTAAGGGCTAACGTTTTATCCTTATCCTGGAGTGTTCCTCGTTTTTTAGTGACCTCATTCAAAATGGCCTTAGCCAAATCAGGGGTTGGTACTCGTACAGGTTTTTGCCTCAAGTCCTGCTCAATATCAAAACTGGCAGGCATAATCAAGCCCTGTCGCACCATGCCCTTGTTATCGGTGTAGTTGATGAATCGTCCGTTAGCGTACTGTTCATGGGCTTTTAGCAAGTCGCCTGTGAAGATTTGCCGAGTCGTGCGTCGTTCACTTTGGCGATCATCGAATGTTCGATAAACGGGGGTACCGTTCCAAATCTTCTCTTGAACGGCAACCGACACCGCTGAGGTTCGGCCTGTATTGAATTTGGATAGGGGAATTTGAAGGCTTTGCGCCTGAGCCGTCAGAATGTGAACTCGCCAATTGGTTGGAGCAGCAGGACTACCTTTATGCCCTTTTGGGGAAATGCGCGTGATCACCCCATCGCTAATCTGTCCCTGCGGTGACTCAACCCGGATAGGGGTTCCTGGTGGGAATCGCTCCAATACCATCCCGATGTGGGTCAGTTGAGCAGTGATGCGATCATGCAGCCGTCGCTCTATCTCTGGATCGCTTTTGCCCTTGAGTGCTTGTTGCTTATATGCTTCAGCCTGTTGAACCACCTGATCGTATTGAGCCAGTCCCCATTGTTTAGCAACAGCCGCAACCTCCTGAAAGCGATGCTCATCAACGGTGCTCACTGGGGCAAGCTCCAAACTCTCACGAACCAACTTGATGACATCAAGTTGGGTGGGAGGCTTAACCGGAACCCTGGCATCCACCACTTCCAAATAAACCGAACCACCAAACTCGCCAGATCCCTCGCCTTTAATCACCTCCATCCGGCCAACGGTGCGAGCATCTAAATTCAGTTGGCCTGCTTGCAACGGGTTTTCCCCTAATGCTTCTTTCTGCTGAATTAAGTCCGTTACTTCTGACTCAATCAGTTGATACAGTTCTTCCTGCTCTGCGATCGCCAGCAGCGGAATCCGTCCCGTAACCCGACTAATTAACTCAACAGAAGACTCACCTTGAAGATTCCGAGATGGAAATGACAGCTTTGCTTCCAATCCTGGATCTCCCTCTAGCAACTCTGCAATAATCTCCTCTCCAATTTCATTCATGAAGTCAATCACATCAGAAGGAGATAAATCTGAGTCACGGGAGGCTGTTGTGTTTGCGTTGAGACTCGCCATTTTCTTCGATAGAATTGCCCCCAATCGTTTTTCAGCAGGTAAGTCACTGGCTAATAAAACAAATTGAGGTTCAACGACTTGCCCGAATCGATTGACGCGACCAAACATTTGCATGGCCTGGTTGATGTCTCGTTCAGCCTGAGCCACAATCATGTATCGTTGCCGTTGATCCTGGAATTTCTCAGACGCATGGAGGCTAATACCCGTGGCTCCACTGCGGTTGAGCAGCACAACATCTAAAGAACCGTCATTGAATCGATTGACGATTTTAACCTTGTTGCGAGGTTTACTTTCCGCCGCTGAGCGCTTCGCATACCGTTGTTTGCCTTGAGAATCATACTCCAGGATGTTTTGTCGTCCCGTGATTTCATCAACGGTTACGCCTTCCTGACTCAATCGCCATTTGATGTAATCAATTGGGCTAAGGGGAATGGCTGACAGATCCGTCGTTTCAATCAGCTCTTTAGCCATCTCGTAAGCTTCAACGCCTTCCAACCCTAAGTCGCCATCCGTCAGGCGCTCACGGCTTATTAGCCCATCATGGTCAGCAATCAAATACTCTCGCGATCGCTCCAGATAACGATCCAATACATCAGTAAATGAGATGTCAACGAGGTCTCCTGGTTCTAAGTTGTTTTCCTTGGCATACCAATCAATAAAGGAATCCATTGTAGAAGCCAGGGCAATAATCGGTTTCTGATCCCGCTTCATTGCTTGAATTGCATCTTGCACTGTAGCTTCAGCCTTCTGAGCCAGCAACGCCTGATCGATGGCATTGTGCATCAATGAGGTGAAATTAGTACTCTGGATGCCTGCGGCCCCAACCGAGTTATCAATACTTAGCTTCTTGGCTTCCTTCTTATGCTCTTTTTCTAAATCAGCTAACGCTTTATCTTTTTCCTTATCGAATTGGGCGATCGATCGCATGATGGCTGAAATTCCATCAGCAACATCGCGATCCACCGGAACTTTGCGAGCTTCAAACGAGATCCCCTCGAATGATCGTTCACGCCTGAGAATATGCCCTGCTGCGACAAATTTAACGGCAGCATATTGCTGGATGGGAATCCCACCACTTTTCAAGCTACTTTTCAAGCTACCAAGATCGACAAAATTGACCGCCTCCGTGCGACGAGCATAGAGATCCATCACAGCAGGTTCTTTAGTCGCCGTGGCTGACATGAACACCACTCCAGCCGCTTGGTTCACTAATGAACGAACAAATTCAGCTCGATTGGGGGCCGCATCCCGTTTCTTCCAAGACTGGTCATTTGTTGAGCCGCCTGCTTCATGAGCTTCATCGAAGATAAAAACAGCACGAGGGGCAATCGTTCTAAGGAAGTGCCGACGATACGGTTCCTGTGATTTAAGCGTCTGGAGCTGGTCATAGGTGGTGAAGATGGCATCGTAAGCCCCTAACCCCTCCTGCGCCACCGTCAACATAGCTAATTCTTGATCTGCATTGGCATACGTTTTAATTTGTCGCCCATCATCTAAATCCAGGGTGAGGTTATTGTTGGTGACAAACGGCGTAATTCCAGGGAAGCCAATATCTGTCAAGTCAGTGAGCATGGCGTTGTACAGATTGGGCTTTTGGGTGACGAACACCGGAATATAGCCTCTGCGCTTAGCATCAATAATGCTGGCAGCACCAAAGCGTCCTTTGCCGTTACCTGTTTGGTCAGCGTTGAGGAAGCCCATCCCTCGCTCCTGCTGATCAAACGAGAGCGCCAGCGAGTCAATCTGCTCTGCATACAAAACGCCGTGCAACTGTTCCCTGGAGGTATAGCCCAATCGGTCTTGCACAAATTGGTCAATATCCCCTCGTCGTCGCTCCACTCGATCCAGTGCCCGTTGAGCCGCTGTTTCCATGTTGGACGGGATTAGGGTTCCGGGCGATCGCCCATTACTACGAGGGATATAAAGGACATTTCTCTCTTCTCTACCTTCCATTAGGACTCCTCCTTGAGGTTGCTGAAGTTCAGGGGATATCAGTTCGAGTCGTTCGTCATCAGGCATCCGAGCCAGTTCTCCAGCGTGATGATGTCGTGGAGTTCCATCAGCTCTTGGCGATCGCTCATCTCGGTTGGGCGTTGAATCGGGCATGGGTACTCGATCTCGCTGTTCTCTTCCCAGTACATCCCGATCCACGTTCGATCCTCGTCTATTAGCCTCTCCGCCCAACTCCAAGCCCAAAGTGTTAGGGGTACTGGAGTCCGAATCTGATTCGTCACGAATAGACTCGGCGGTTCTCCCCCCTCCAGTTGGTTGAGCGCTGCCGTCATCAACTCGTGTGTCGCCACCTGACTTCCTCCCGGCTGATTCATCCAGCTCAAAATCAGAAATTGCAGGCGCGATCGCATCAACGCTAGATAGGTCTGCCAGTCCATCTGCATCAAGTCGGGGGGAATCCTCACTAGAAACAGCGCCTGGTCGCCCTCTGGTTTCGGCATCCAAACGTCCTGGAATGAACCGTACTGGGGGAAGTTCAACGGACGGCGATCGCTGGTATTCGACATAGGGTAGAAGTTCCTTCAGTTCACTAAATGATTTATAAATGGGGGGCACGTCTGCCGCTGGTAGGCTTAAGGATGATTTTCCCCGTCCGTGGACGACAATCAAATCAATGGGAAAGCCTGCCCCTTGCTTGCGATAAAGCGCACCCCAGACGGTGATGTGCTCAACAACGCGATACTGATCGTAGAGCGCTTTGAAGAAGGAGCGGCTTTCCAGAGTGTTATAGGCTTCGCTTCGAGTCGATTCATCATCCGTTAGCTTGCCGCCTAAGATTAGGACACCTCGACCGTCATCCTTCATTGCATCCAGCGCTTTGAAGGCGATCGCCTGGTCGATTTGGCTGGTGCTTCTGCGGCTTCCCGTCATTTCAAAGTGGCGGGGTCTACCATCAGAACCACGTACACGACCAAACGGCGGGTTGGCAATGATCACATCATGTTTGGTAGTGGGCTGATATAGTGCAGCATCATGCTCGGTGACCTCATAGCCTTGTGCCCGTAGATCGGCGGCTCGGTCTGGATTTAGCTCGTTAACGGTTGCCTTGGCTGGATCACAGTTGAGCAACAGCGCTCCATGTCCAGCCGCTGGTTCATAGACTGTGTGCTGTGGGGATAGCCCTGCCAGGACTGAGCCAAGATAGGAAATAGGTACAGGTGTACTGTAAGCCTGCTGTAAAACACTGGTTGAACTGCGAACGTTGAGCGATGGTTGCCGCTCTAGCAAGTCAACCAACTGATCATAGGCTTGGTAGGAGTTCTGAGCGTGGCGAACTATCCCTTGAGCTGTCCGCACGACAGCAGATTCAACCACCTCATCCACCCATTTAGCCATCGGGGTGCCCGATTCCACACGCTGGCCTAGAACTGGTTGGGCTAGCTTTCGGGCTTCAATAATCGTTGAAAAACGCTGACCAGATGATAAATGATCAGCGTAAATCTGGATGAGTTTCTGTCGTTGCTCTGAATTCACTGACAAGCCCCAATATTGCCCTTACTCTTTCATCTGTTTTCAGCCACTAATTTATGCAAAAAACTTTTTTTTGTAGTTATGCATAATTTTTCAGACTCAAACGACATATCAGTAGGGGCGATCGCACTCCTTCTTAATTGAGGCTATGTTCTCTTGTGAATTCAGATTTAGGGCAGCACCTTTCCAAAGCCTTGAGCAAAGCTCTGGCACCGGGTGAAATCCACGCGATTTCTCAAGGTCGATTAGATGACATTGAGTTGGCTCAGCTCATTCAAGCCAGTCAGAGCTGGGAGGAAATCAAGAAGAACTACTTAGAGTTTCCTGAATTGATGTCTCGTTTTTTGCAGTTCAGAGACGAAATCATTGCTCAGGCAACAACAACGATTCTCGGAGATCTCCAGGGAATTAGAACCCTGCTGACCGAGCACTCTGGCATATTGTTAGACTTGCCCCCAGCAGGGATGATTGTGGCTGGGAGCAATACCTTGTCATCAGACTATGACGTGACATTCTATTCTCAGACTGAAAATAAGAAACTTGAACTTTCAGCCGTTCGAGCGTTTTACGACTATCTTTATCAAGAATGGGGAAAGCCACCTGGGATTAAATTTGATGCGAATGCTTACACAACAGGACATCTCAGACCAGAAGCCTTTAAAGGAGATGGACTGAAGCTTAGTTGCGTCAATCGCTTATCACGCCTATTGGAGGATATTAAAACGGAAGGATGGTATCCGTCAGTTGAGCAAACCAGGCAAATTAATGACCTTGTGGCTGGCATTAATGCACAAGAAACAATCGTAAAAACCAGCCTTGCCCCAATTGAAGCCAACAATTTTATCCCTGTTGTCAGCCGAGTTGCTGATTTGCAACGGGATCTGCGAGATGTAGTGCGGCAGCAATATCAAAGTAGCAAGGATAACTACGGTACGGGTGGGGCGTTTGACGAAATTGCGATTGTTATGGCACTTGTAGCACTCAAGAACTCGTTTCAAACAGACTGGCCTTTGATTAAGCAGACGCTCACTCAAACACAGAAGTTAGAAACGACTCGTAAACTTACTATCCAGCGATGCCAAGCAGCAGAAAACATCCATCAAGAGTTGACTCAAAAAGGACTCCACAAAGTTGATGAATTGCGATCGCACTATCCGGATAGAGACAACTCAATCATTGAACAAATAGCTAGCAATCAGCTTTATCTAGACTATTTAGAAGAAATTAGCGATCGCTTTGATTTATTAGAGCAGCCACATATAGACAAACACGCAATAAAAAAAGAAATTCATGGTTTACAAAGCAAAGCTCTATTTTTTGCAAATGAAGCCTACATGACCCCTGGAGCCGTTGAGCAAGTTGTGCTCAATCAGCAATTGGGATTGGGAGTTGAATTATCTCCGCTTCAATATCAAGCCTCTATCCTGGAGCAGACGGCTTTCATCGGCGCACAGATACAACAAAACCAAGGCGAATTTGGCACAGCTTTAAGGAAGACAGCAAAGTATCTTGATCGTCTAATAAAAGCGGCTCAAACTATCAACTATCAAACACAAGGCCAATCTCCAAGCCAGGATATATCGAAGCAATTAAGAGCAACAAATCCATTAGTAAACCAAATTTTAAGTTTGAAATATAGCCAATTAAGCGAAGCGAAAAAAGACCAACAAGCAGCAGCAATTGCAACCTCTAATCCTTCAATCTTTGGAAGCACGACGCACGAGTTGAAAGACATCATTCTAAATTTACAAATTAATATTTATCGAGATGTTCAGGGCTATATCTCAGAACAAAACGCGATCGCAACCAGCATCTATCCGCTGGCGAATCAGTTCCTCGATCACAGTCGCACAGAAGCGCAGTTGGGGCTGACGCTACTGAAGAGACACAATTACAATGTCAGGCAAGAGCAGGGCATCCTGGAAATCAGTAATAGTGAAGCCCAACAAATGCTGATACGGTATGATTTGCAGCGGAAACGTCTCTGCTTAGCGGCAGGATTGACGACGCAAGACCTGATCAAATGGCAGGCGATGACTTCAACGATCGCTCGTCAGAGAACCCGGTCTAACTCACAAGGTCACGAGATAGAATGATCCATTTGCTTAAAACGATGTCCCACCCAGTTGTTACGTCGATCGCGATCAGTCCGGATGGGCAGACGTTAGCCAGTGGTGGTTGGGATCGAACGATACGGATCTGGGATACTGCCACAGGCACGATAAAGCAGGTTCTCATGGGGCACAGTGCCGTTACTTGCTTAGCATTTAGCCCGGATGGTCAAATGCTTGCCTGTGGAAATCGGGATAAAACAGTCGCGCTATGGGGCGTTGACACAGTAGCGCGACAACACCTATTTGAGATTGATACTCCAGATATGGAACCACAAGCAGCCTCTGTTTGCTTTAGCCCGGATGGTCAAACGCTTGCCTGTGGGACACAAGGCGGCAACACCTATCTTTGGAATCTAGTCACGCTGGAGCAAGAAAGCTTGGGGGAATCATCCCTCGGTTGCAGAAAGTTAGCCTTCAGCGCCAGGGGCGATGTACTGATAGGAGCCTACCTTAGTGTTCTTCAGATTTGGAACTCGAATCCTACCCTTGGGCAATGGATACGGATATCACGGATCGAAACAAGATATGGCCCGATTGATGCGATCGCTATCACACCCAACGGCAGGGCGATCGCCACTGGGCACGTTAATGGTGCTATTCACTTTTGGAATGCCATAACCGGGGCGTGGGTTGGAACATTCCAAGGCCATACGGATGTAGTTAGAAGCCTTGCTTTTAGTTCAAATGGACAAAGGCTCGTCATGGTCAGTGGCAGTAAAGACAAAACGATTAAGCTATGGGACTTACAAACAAAGATGGAACAGTACACTCTCAATGAGCCGAGTGAAATTCTTGAACTCATCCTCAACCAGAAGGAACCAGGCTTCCTAATTTCTGCTGGGACTAAAGGGATGCTCAAGATATGGACAATGGGCTGACTAAAGTTTTAAAGAATTAATGTCCAGTTCGCCATTCGCAGATTAGTGTCTTGGTTGACGAATGGCTTAGGAACTCGACAGTTTTTTAAAGCATTATTTGTCTAGAAGCATTATTTGATCAGTTTTAAGGAATTAGTGTCCAAGAAGGACAAAAACCCCTACCACTGCAATGGTAGGGGAAAATAATCAGGAACCATACTTATTTATCGGATGAGCGAACGGATATTATGCAAACTTTGGACAATTAATTGTTTAAAGAGCGGAGATGGAGGCAATAAGCTTTGGACAATTAATTGTTTAAAGGCAACTATTCAAGATTGCTGAAACGTTAGGCGATCGTCACCCGATCGCCACGGTCATCACTATCCTGAAGCAATTCAACTCTAGGTCAATTGTCTCAATGCCTTTGCTATTGGCTGTTTTCTAACCGTTCAAGTTTAATTAGACTCCATTCCACACGTTGTTTAATGTGGGAGAGTGATGTTTCTGTGCTGAAGGTATTCCACCCCAGAAATATCAAAACGGAAAACGTAAGAGCAAAACTCATTGTTGATAGAGGTCTACTCCAGTTCCATTCCATTGCCACGGGGGTAGGTTGGAGTTCCATTGCCTTTTGAATTTGAGTTTCGAGCCGAGCGATCGACTTCTGTAAACGGTCTGGATGGATCGACTGATCCTTGAAGTTGTCGTTGAAACTGTTGGGATTCAATTGCTGTAAGCCACTGCTCAGTGCTTCGATTTGCGATCCTAATTCCGTCAACTCCTGATTGAATGAGGAAAAGCAAATGTTCAGCTTGTCGAAGTTCTCCGCTAGCCGCTGCGTCTCTAATGTCTTGTCTGATAGCAGATCCAGCAATCTCAGATTGATTTGTGTCCATTGGGCTAATTGGTCTTGGGTTCGTTTGTGTTCATCCTGGGAGGCAAGTTTGAAAGCATCAGTTGATTTCCAAAGCTTTCCGATTAACTCTTTGAGTTCAGCTAGCTCAGTTGCATATGAGACAAAGCCGTTGGAAGGGTTATTGTTGTTCACCGAGTTCCTCCAATTTTCTAGAGCCTCATTCCAACGAGATTCACCCTCGTTGGAAGGGTCATTGTCGTTTACCCATTTCTTCATCATTTCTAGAGTCTCATTCCAATCGGATTCACTCTCGTTGGAATGGTCATTGTTGTTCACCGATTTCCTCCACTGCTGCGACTAATGGCTTGCTGGCTGTTGTGACTGTTGTAGCTGTTGCTTTCTTACCCTTACCGTTGCGTTTGGAACTTATATAAGGACTAGCCAACTCAACCTGGGGAGCGCTCATTTCCAAAAAGCTCTCGACCAGGATTTGATCACCAAAGCTCAATTGATCCAATTGAAAGAAAGAGTATGCCCCTTCATGCAATTCGCTACAGGTGCTTCGGTCGAGCACGGGCATTTCTATTTCAATCCCGTTGAGTTCCACAAATCGGGTACGAGTTGGTGACTCGTTCCATCGCTTAAAAGGTGATTCCTCTTGTGCCCATAGCTGGTTTTTTACTGCCACGTAGTCGGCCTCCTCCTGACAAAAACCCATCATCAGCTCAAGACTATTAATCGTGTTGTAGTCATTATTAAGTACAGTCACGATTGTCACCCGATAGCCTAACTTCTCAGCAATCTTGAATAAGCCGAACTTTTTAATCTGCGATCGCATGTCCTGACCATGTGCTCCAGGCATGTCGAATAGGGCTACATCGGGAGTTTTGGTAGCCAGGTCAGTAAAGAATGTTTTGGCTTCACTGACTTCCATGAAATTCAATAGCTGCACAGGATGAGTGGATGAGGCATGATATTCATGAAACTCCGGATTCTCCACATCGCTGTCATAGGCAATGACGTTTAGGCCATCCTTGATTAGAAAATAGTAGGTCAGAAGGCAAAACAGGGTTTTTCCAGTTCCTCCTTTGCCACCCAGGATCAAAACAATGCGATTTGTCGGTTTTGATGATTTAGCGGATGCCATTTTTACTTATCCCTTTTAGGTCTAACTCGATTGAGATTGAATCTAGGCTCAACCCAAGGAGTGGGGGTCGAATTTTTTCCCTGGTCGCCCTCCCGGTTGCTCTGCTCATGCATAGATGAAACGGTCGTTGCCAGCACTGGAATCAAGTCATGCTTCAAATTGCGCTCTGGAGTAAGCTCAGACGTAGGCTCAGACGTAGGCTCTGGCGTAGGCTCTGGCGTAGACTCTGGCGTAGACTCTGGCGTAGACTCTGGCGTAGGCTCAGACGTAGACTCTGGAGACGCTTGATTGTTTTCCCTTTTCTGGTTCTCTTTGATTTCTGGTTGATTTTCAGTTTCTTCTGTCATAGAAGTTGATATAGAAGTTGATGAGGTCAAGTCTGCTTGTCCAAAAGTTTCTGTGTTCTCTGTGTTCTCTGTGATTTTTGTTAGCGGCACTGGCGCAGGAGCTTCAGTTGTTTCTGCCGTTGGAGGCGAAACCTGTGCAACATTATTCTCAGAGCGAGACTCTGGAGACACTCCCCTCTGTTTCCCATTGGTTGAAGAACTAGCTAACAGTTCAGCAGGTGGGATGTTTGCCGTCTTCTGTACATTCCTATTTTTTCCCGTCTTTTTTTCCGTTTTGCAATCTCGCGCACATCGCGATACGTATTGCTTCAGTGTGTTGGCCTTGATCTCAATGCCATCCTGCTTCAAACACGATGCTACTTCCTCGTAGCTGTGCTCTTGCAATGCACGCTGAATCGGTTCCAGTAGGGCTGCGATCGATTCGATCGCGCTGAACCGGGTTTTCGGCTGACTAGCCAAAGCCTCCAACGATTGATGGCTCTTGTTAATCTGCTCGCTGCTATATTCGATCTTCGGCATGGGAGTCGATTTTTAAGGGGAGTGTTGGTGGGGTTAACCCCACCGACTGACTTATGGCAAGTTACGCAGAAATTATGCAAAGATTTCGAGACTCTAAAACGCTCGGCTCTGCCTTTGCTTCCGCTTTCCACTGGTTGAAGTGGTTGAAGGACGGGGATCGGGCACTGCATGTATGGACTGGTGGCTTCGCGCACATCGCGTCACATATTGCTTGAGTGTGCTGGCTTTGATCTCAATCCCACATGACGATTTCAAACCAGATGCGACTTCTTCATACGTGTGCAATTTCAACGCATTCTGAAGCGGTTCGAGTAATTCTGCGATCAATTCTTGCATGGTAAACCGGGCTTTCGGCTGACGGGCCAACTCAGTTAGAACTTGATGGGCCTGTTCAATATGCGTAGTGGTGTATTCATTTTGACTCATGGGAGGTGACCTCAACTAGGGGAATATCAGTGGTTTCATGCCCACCTACTGACTTATCGCTAGTTAGGCAGAAAATTATGCAAAAGATTTGATTAATTTTATTAATAGCCCTACACCGATTTGTTAGCGATGCCATGCTCATCGGGTTACTGCTACCTGCTACACAATTGAGACTTGGCATAACGGTAAGGACAAGTCTCAGTATTGCCACTTGGATACGTCCGCATCACCTCATACTCATGAATCTATAACCCTTCTGTCCTTGAAACGGCCTGAAACCCCTGCTCACTCTATGTCTGGCATCATGTCTGCTTTATTAGCAAGGTTGTAACCACTTCAACACAGCACGATGCTCATCGGATATCTGACCTCATACATCTAGCTGCTGGCACGATGTTCACCTCGATACGGCCACCATATCCCGATATTCATTTCAACAATGACATTTATGTTCATCTTGTTCTTGATGCCACATCCATCCTGCTTCTATTAACATCAACAACTTGTATTTGAAACATATATACTTCGTTTACGATGTCGTATTCATTTTTCTCAAAAGCGCTTTATTTTGCTTTCAATGTAGATTTCCTCTTACTTTGACACCGTTTTTACAATATATTGACACTACACTTACTCTGAAATTGACATTATTTTGTCTTGACTTTTGACATCTAATCTAACTTTTTGTTGTTTTACAAACGGCGTTATTGCTATCTTTTTTAAGTCTCGTTCATTCTGTCTTATATACGTTGTAGCCGTTACATCTCTAGAACTTGATCGCGTTATTGCTAAATCAACTCTGTTTTTTAACTTTCCAACTATCTCAGTTTTATTGGGCAACATTTCCTAAGATGTTCTTGCCTTGTCTCCATTTTTTTGAATTATGATCTCTACTACTATTTTTGCCAGTTTTCTCACACAAGACGCCTTCTTTTCAAGTAAAAATGTTATAAAATAGCGGCATCAACCGTTTTAAGACTTTTCCTTGAAACGTCGTATAGTTACCCATCAACTAACTGAGAGGGCATTGCCGATGATGTCTAAAGAGAACGTTTCTGCATCCCAAGCAGAAAACTACTATGAGGAAGATGATTACTACACACAGAGTGAATCTGGTGCAGCCACGAACTCAACCATTTCCAGTGGCCGATGGTTTGGCACTGGAGCGATCGCACTAGGGTTGCAAGGCGAAGTCCGTTCATCTGACTTCAAGCAACTCCTACACGGGTACAGTCCTAGCGGTCAACGGTTACACGCTAGGAGAATCGACCCCAAGTCCCATCGAGCAGGCACAGACTATACCTTTAGTGCGCCTAAAAGTGCTTCGATCGCTGCTTTAATCCAAAATGATTTGCGCGTGTGGCTGGCTCATGATCATGCTGTTGAAACAGCGCTCGCAGTTCTAGAACAACGCTTTTCTCAAACCAGGGTGACGAGGAATGGCATACGGACTTTTGATCATACTGGAAACATCGTTGCTGCTACATTCCGGCATTACACTAATCGAGAACAAGAGCCGCAATTGCATACTCATTGTGTTGTGATCAACACGACGCAGCGACAGACGGGACAATGGCAAAGCATGAGCAACGAAGCCGTTTTCATTCACCAGAAGTTGATAGGACAGATTTACCAAAATGAATTGGCCTTCAATCTTCAGCGCATCGGCTACGAGATCAAGCCATTAACCAACGGCCAGTTTGAGTTGAACCGATACAGCCAGGAGGTAAAGGATCTTTACTCGACTCGCAGAAAAGATATCAAAGCATATTTAGCAGATGTGGAGAAAGCTCTTGGCCGACCTCCTTCAGCCGCACAGCGAGAGAAGGCTGCACTAAAAACCCGCAAAACTAAGGGCAAGGCTTGCTCATTGGATGTTTTGTACCGAGGTTGGTGGAAGGCTCTCGCTACTCACAATTTGTCACTGCCCCCACTTCCTCCGATCGAGTTAGAACCCAGACCTGACAGTGAGAATTACAAGGCGATCGCCATTATTGCTGAGGCAATTCGACACGCAACTGGGCAAGACGAGGCGGAAGAAGAGAAGCAAAACGATGTGTTTGAGCGAACCCAGATCGAGCAATTCGCGTTAGAACACTATTTTGGGCAACACCCATTTGGGTTGTTGCAGGATGCCATCGAGACCAATCCTGAACTAATACAACTTCCGTCTGATCCAGAAAAGTACATCACTCAAGCAACGCTCCAACGAGAATCAGGGTTGCATCAATTACTCGACCCCGTTCAACACGCTACTCCATCCACCCAACTCTATTGGATCACTCCTCATGCCAAGACCTCGAAAAGCACCACCGAAATCACCATCCGTCGCGATCGCCTGCGAGCAAAGCGTCTTAGAATTAGCCTTGACCCAAACCTTGGAGATCGTATTGCACGAAAGCTTAGAGCCGCTCTCGTCTCAACTCAACCAGCTCAACGATCGCCTGGAGAAACTGGAACAACACTCCCAACCGCTCAACAGCCGTTTAGTGGAATCAACCTTGACCCAAACCTTGGCTCAAGTATTGGAGAACGGGTTGCACAAAAGCTTAGAGCCGCTCTTAACTCAGATCGACCAGATCAACGATCGCCTGGAGAGATTGGAGCAGCATTCCCAAGTTCTGCCGTCTCATCTCCACCCACCCAAGCACCACAACCCATTGAGCAACCAGACCCATTGAGCAAAGAACAGCAGGACTATGTGAACCGTATTCTTCCAATTATTCAGGCAATTTGGGAACGAGCCAAAATGAGCAGCCCCTCACCGAGCCGTATCACATTCAACGGTTATCAAATCAAGGATTCAGGTAGTAACTACCCTGAGCTTTATCGATGGCAACAACATCCCACTGGTTATACTGGGCACAAAATTCTGGAGTGGTCTACTGTAGGGTATCGAGGACATGGATTAACCCAGAAGGACTGTGAAGCGATCGAGCAACTTTACCAGCGGTCTCAAGCACAGAAACAACAGCGAATCGTTGCAGCACAAAAAGCACGATCCAAAAAAAGGCGGAAGCAATCAGATCTTCAACTATAGCCTTGTGTCATCTGTGAAGTATTCAGCAAACTCTGAACAAGTCTTTTAACCAGCTTCGTTTAAAGACTGGATAACCAGATTTTGAAACAAGAGCAAACCAACCTCACGGGTAGGACAAATTCTGCCAGGGCGATAATGTCCAGAGGCGTGTCGCTTTTGCAAATCTGGGAGGATTTGCAAATCCTCTCTGTGAACCTGATCTCGTGCAACGATCATAGGGGACAGGTTATCAGATGAAAGTGCTGCTTCTGTGTTGGGCACGAGCCAAAACAGTTCAATGCGAGTCCGATCAACTGCTTGCGGGTCAACAATGACCGCTGAGATAGAACCAGGCGAGCAGCCTAGATCAAAATTTGGAAAGAATGTCACCAGTCGAGTGGCGCTCATCTCTGCTGGCGATAAACCAGGAAAGATTGTGTCTGGGTGCTCATCCTCACGTTCCGTTTTATTCAGGAAGGCGACATCTTTTTCAGGGCACCATTGATAGGTGTAATTTCCCTTAGCTTCTGTCTCAATCTCCTTGTAATAAGGGGCTAAGCTGGGGTGCAACGTTGGCTCGTGGTAGTTCTCCATATTGGTCTCTACAAAGAGTTTCCAATTGGCATCTACCCAATACTCAGCTCTGTGCGCCAACGCTAGATCTTGATCTTGTAAATAGTTCTGGAATCGCTCAGGCATATCTCCAAGGTATGTAGCCAGTGGTTCGGCATGGAGATCGTGATTGACAAAAATAAAGCATCCCCAGGTGGAAACCAGAAGCGGCGTTAAAGCATGAGCACTCCAATCAAACGCTTCTGCTTCTTTCATCTCAGGTGCTCCTTTCAGGTTGCCCTCCAGGTCAAAGCACCAGGCGTGATATAGGCAAGTTAAAAGATTGGCTTGGCCTGAACCACGAGCGATCGGGCCAGCCCGATGGGAGCAAATGTTGAAAAACGCTCGCAGCGTTCCCTGCTTATCCCGAAGCAACACTATAGGGCACTCAGCAATATCGACTGTGAAGTAGGCACCAGGCTTTGGAAGTTGGTGCGTCAAACCAACGCAGTACCAAGATTTGCCAAAAATCTTCTGCTTTTCCAGGTTGTAAATTTCAGGATCAGTGTAGAAGCTTGAGGGAAGGGAGAATGCTGTATTAGGGTTTTGTTGCTGTTGGATGGTTGGAAGCAGCCCGTTGTTCATATGAACCTCAGTAGTCATAACGCTTCAGAATAGCCCAATCAACTATTCTCCAGAGCTTGAAGAAATTGTAAGTCGATCGCCTCTGCTAAATCTGGAACCGTTTTGATTTGGTTCTGTGCTTTCAGAAAGATTGCTACGGCATTTACGGCTGAAAGTAAGTACAACTCGCTTTGAGGATTGCCTAGCATTTCCAGGTTGGTTTGTAGATTGGGTAGGCGAACACCCTTTAGCTGGGCTTCTACCTCATCTGGCGTGATACGCAGTACCTTCCCAACAATCTCCAGTGCTTCTGCTTGTTGAGTTTGCAGAAAATCTAACCCTTTGAAGATACCACGAAGGAACCCTTCGGCAACCTGCGGCTGTTCCTGGGTCAGATCGGGGCTGACAAGATACAAATCAGCGATCGCTGTTGGCATTTTGGACGTGTCGTAAATGATTCGCCCATCTGTTTGGGCGATGTCTGCCTGCTCCAAGAACGGAGAAAAAGTGTAAGCGATATCCACGTTGCCTGACTGATATGCTGCTGCTGCTGCGTCAGGTGCGATGTTGACGATTTCTACATCAGAGCCGCTCAACCCTGCCTCAGCTAGAACCTGAAGTAAAAAGAAGTGTCCAACTCCCCCTTCTTGGACGGCAACTCTCTTGCCCTTAAAGGCTTGAATATTGCTAATACTATTTCGCGCTAAGAACGCATCGGCTCCAGACGACGTATCCATTACGCCGATGACGCGATAATCAGTTCCCTGGGATGCCAACGTGACGGCATCGGGAGTAGTCATTGGGGCAATTCCCTGTAGCTGCCCTGCTGCAAAGGCCGGAATCGCTTCAAAGCTGGAACTAAAATCGTTCAGACGTATCTCTAAGCCTTCTTCCTGGAAAAAACCTTTTTCTTGGGCAATATAAAGAGGAGCGCACCCAATCCAAGGCGTACTACCAAAAGTAAGCGAAGTAATCGAGGTGGTCGATCTTGGTCTATCTTGAGTACAAGCATGCAGGCCGATGCTACTGGAGGCTCCAGCAAGGAGCCAAAGAGCTTGACGGCGTGTCCAGTGTCTGTGAGATACAACCTTATTCACAAGCTCTTTAGTCCTTTCTTACGGAGAAATTATCGCGAGACAATCCTACTTTTCTGTGATTGGTGTGTCAAGATCGAATTAACTTAGGGCTTGAAGGAACTGTAAGTCGATCGCGTCCGATAAATCTGGAATCGACTGGATTTGATCTTGAGCTTTGAGAAACTCCGCCACTGCGTTCATTGACTCAAGCATATACAACTCACTTTGAGGATTGCCTAGCATTTCCAGGTTGGTTTGTAGATTGGGTAGGCGAACACCCTTTAGTTGGGTTTCTACCTCATCTGGTGCGACATCTAACGATTCTGCAACAATCTCCAGTGCTTCTGATTGTTGAGTTTGCAGAAAATTTAACCCTTTGAAAATACCGCGAAGGAACCCTTCTATACTTTGAGGTTCTTCTTGAGCAAATGCAGGGATAGCAATATACAAATCAGCGATCGCTGCTGGTATTTTGGAGGTGTCGTAAATAATTCGTCCATCTGGTTGGGCGATGTTTGCCTGCTCCAAGAAAGGGGAGAAAGTGTAGATAATTTCTGCATTTCCTGCCTGATATGCGGCAGCAGCAGCATCAACTTCGATGTCAGCAATGCTAATATCGCTCTCGGTCAACCCTGCCTCAGCTAGAACCTGAAGCAAGAGAAAATGCCCAACTCCACCCCTTTGAACTACTATTTGCTTACCTTTAAAGTCGGAGATGTCTCGAACGCTCTTTCGCGCCAAGAACGCATCGGCTCCAGACGACGTATCCATTACGCCGACTACACGATAATCGGTTCCCTGGGATGCCAACGTGACGGCATCGGGAGTGGTCACTTGCATGATCTGTAGTCGCCCTGCTGAAAAAGCAGGAAGGCTTTCAAAGCTAGAAGTAAAGTTCCTCACCTCCAGATCTATCCCTGACTCCCGGAAAAACCCTTTTTCTTGGGCAATGTAAAGAGGAGCGCACCCAATCCAAGGCGTAATTCCGACTGTGACTGGTGTGAGCTTCCCTGGGGATGCCGTCAATCGAACAGATGGAGCACAAGCGTGTAAGCCAATGCTACTGGAAGCTCCAAAAAGGAGCCAAAGAGCTTGGCGACGAGTCCATCGTCCAGAACGATATTGTTTATGCATGAAATTATTCCACTACCTCAGAAGGTCTTTAGAGTTAAAGGATCGGAGACCCAAGAGCGGTGGTAGATGCTTCTTACTACTTCTCAAAATAAAGAAGTAATCGATACTCAGATTAACTAGAAGATAATTGCAAATCAGCTAAAATCAACCGAATTCTCGAAATAATCTTTTTTTTCTTAAGCGACGTGAGGCGAAGCTTAACCAATCCAAGGATTAACGCCCATAGCAGCAGGCGTAAGTGTAGATGAACCATTCTTTTTTAGACATAGGATAGTAGCCGATAGCGAGAATTATGTCAACCGTCGAACGTTTGCTTGATACCCTACCAGCAAAAGCAAAATACTCCTGACAACCCACACTGAAGCTGGAAAAACTTATAGAAATAAAGGCACAGAAAAAGATATGGAGCAAAGTGATCTAGTCAACGACTTGCTTTCTAAGCAAGTTCAGTCTTGCCTAAAACTGATTCAGGAGGAAGCATACGTCTTTGATATTCCAAAACTTTTCCTCATTTACGGGAAAGATGGAGAGTTCAAAACAACAGCTCAAGGGATTGTGACCGGAAGACCTGATGTTCCACTCAGGTTTGACGACCAACAGGCAAGAGAGAGGATAATTCGAGCATTGGGTAAAAGCGCCAAAAGCGCCAGAAAATACACAGGCTTGATCTGTGTATTCCTTTGGTACGGGGCTTTTATGGTTGACAATACCGTGACGGATGACCAGCTACAAGAAGTTGGAGGTATTGAAAACCATCCCGACCGGGAAGAAATTATTTTTATTCAAGGAAACGATATTAAACGACATAGATGCTCTGCCGTCCTCTTTGTAGAGAGGGAAGGTCAAAAAGTTAAGTTGAACGCAAAACCACCAAGCATTTTTCCCTACAATGCAGAGACCCCAACTGATGAGAAGAATCTGTTGGATTTATTTTGGGAAGAATTTCTTAAAGGACAGGGGTTTGGACTTCGTTAGAAATTAGAAATAAAACGAGTATCAATGATATTGGACAGGTTTGGCAGGGTTGCCACCTGTCCTTGCTTTTGCAAAAAATAGGACATTGCTGAGAGGGACTTCAGCAAGTAGAGATCACTTTGGGGATTAGCCAGCATATCCAAATTCATCTGACGATCAGGCAACACAATTCCTTGGAGCTGAACATCTAGCTCGTCTGGGAGGATACCCAAAGGTTCAGCAGCGATCGCCAAGGCATCATCTCTATTAGAGACGAGGAAATCTAATGCTTTGAAAATGCCACTCACAAAGCCTTCAACTGCACGATAGTTCTCCTCTATAAACTGTGCGCTGAACACATACGCATCAGCAATTGCTGTCGGCTTCTGAGATGTGTCGTAAATAATGCGCCCGTCTGGTTGCGCTACATTTGCCTTCTCTAGAAATGGAGAGTAGGTACATACGATATCTACGCTTCCAGCTTCATAGGCGCGAGCAGCCACCTCCGGTTCTATATCGAGGATGCCAACCTCGGCTTCAGTTAAGCCTGCATCTTCTAAAACCTGAAGCAGGAAGAAGTGGCTAACACCTCCTTTCGTGACAGCAACTCTCTTGCCCTTAAAGGATTGAATATCGTCAATACTATTCCGCGCTAGAATCGCGTCGCCTCCAGATGAGAGATCCATCATAGCAACAATACGAAAGTCGGACTGATTTGCTGCCAATGCAACAATTTCTGAAGTGACTGGAGGGATAAGCTGGATCTGACCGACATCAAATCCAGGAAACGAATCTGCTACGACATTGAATTTGCGGATATTTAGCTCTAACCCAGCATCACTAAAAAAACCTTTTTCCTTAGCTATATAAAGAGCGCTATTCCCAATCCAGGTAGTCACTCCTGCATTTATACGTAGTGAATTCAGGCTTTCTCTTTTCGGAGAACGGTAGGTCGATCTAGTTGAGAAGGGGCTACAAGCATGTAAGAAGCTGCTTGCAGCCGCCCCACCCATCAGACACAAAGCTTGGCGACGATTGTAAGAAGGGGAAGCCATTTAACACTCACTTTTAGATCCGTTTGTGAAAGATTGGTAGGCTGCTCCCTTAATCCCTACATAGCATAAATTATCTACATAAGGCTCACGATAAAGTTCACTTGATGAAATCTTTAAACTCAGGCGAAGGATAGGAAAATCATCGACCTGGAACGAGAGGAACGGTTGGGAAGGAATCGATAAGATAACCCCGGATGGAAGACAATTAAATCCCCTGAAGTTAGGCGAACTACAGTTCCTTTCTTAACCGGATACAGGTGGGATGAAGGAAATATTTCCATTGCTCCGTCATCGGTTTTAGCAGAATAATCAACAGCAAGGCCAACTTCCACAAGACTTGTCGACCTTGCTTCCCGATGAATGCTATTTGGATACGTATTAGGTTCAATGACAAATAATTCAGCTTCCGTACACTGAATCTGACAATCGAAATCGAAAAGGCTCTCTAATCGAGACATTAGGCGAATGTCATTGCCTATTCTTTTGAAGGTTTCTGGCACACCACTAACAAAGCTTTGCTGACATTCCTCTATCAGTCGCAATTCTTCC
This sequence comes from Oculatella sp. LEGE 06141, assembly GCF_015207605.1. GTDB lineage: Bacteria > Cyanobacteriota > Cyanobacteriia > Elainellales > Elainellaceae > Oculatella. The sequence continues at coordinate 34,590 of NZ_JADEWO010000024.1, read as the reverse complement.
AAACTGGAAAAAACTGCATACAAGCGAAGATATCCTTTGGTTTTATATTCTCTTTGTTGAAGCAATGTCAACGGAGGGAACGTGAGGGGACAAGGCATATCATTTTCCTCAATTGCTAACGCGAGAGCGTAAACACCAGCGATCGTATCCATTAAAGGATGGAGAGAAGCTTTGTCGGCCATGAACAGCAACATCAACGCCAAGGTCGTTCTTCAAAAACATGCAATGACCTGGCTCTAAGACTTGCTGACCGAGATCTGAATCTATAGCTGCAACTAGGCTTTTCATTGCAGACTCGGCTTCAGCGTCGAGACATTTTGTGAAATATGGATCAAGACGAACCACCAATTTTTCGTCTTCTCTAGATATTATTGCTACCCTTTCGCGCTCTACAATAGCTTTCCTAACGCGAGGATGCTTAACGGAGTCACCCTCAATATGGGCTTCGTCTGGAGAGATTAAAAACCGTCTCTCAGACAAGACCTTTTGTACTTTCAGCGGAAGGCTTGAAACCGCTTTAGAAACTGAGCCAACTGTCGTTGCAACATCAGAATTGCGAATACAAAACAGACCCAAATATTTAGGTCTCGAACCATCAACCAGAAAAGCATCTTCAGTATGCCAATAGATAGGCTGACAGGCTCCCGTGCTGATCTGTTGGTCTTTGTGTTTTTTTATAGGGAAAACATCGTTAATTAGATGCCCTTTTTGTTCTGATTGCCAGGTAAAAACCTCGCCCAACATGGAGCTGAGCAAGACAAACAAGAGATCGACTCTCAGCAACGCTGGCAGCGAAGAATCTCTTTTAGTCCAGTCCTCTGGTGTCAGCCCAATCTCGGCATCGTTTACCTGATACCCAGAAATTAGGCATACAGGTGCTGAGCTGCTTTGAAACTCAGACAGGAAGTCCTGCACCGTTACAGGTAATTTCTTCGTTAACGTCCTGACTTCCTCAAGGAAAGTCCATTCCTCTACCGATTTATAAATTGTCTGAAGCTTTGACAACAGGCATTCAATTGAGACCAGATCGTCGGAACTCAGATCTAGTCTCAAGATATCAGAGGGTTTGTTCATAAGTCCTTATCGAGGATGAAAGAAAAAACACAATGAGAAATATCTTTGGAGCCTAGTCTTTGTAGAATGCTAATTACCTGATCTCCCGATTATACATGACTAACTTCAATCACAATCGCATCAATATACAGAATCATTGATATAAATTCAACAATGGTTCCGTATGTTCAGAGTCTTAACATAGCAGTGTCTGTTGGTGTGATTCATCACAGTGAACGCGATCGCCTCAGCAAGAATGCTTTGTCACCATCCATATCCCATTTACGATGAGCTAGGCTCTAAGCCTTGACCCCACAGCGTCATGACTGGTGGGGCAAAAATTGAATTATCTGGAGATGAAGCAGGTTTCGCCACATGTTTGGCAACATTTTCAATACGGAGAATTCGATCGGTATCACGAATGTAAAGTGGAGTGATTTCTGATCGAGCCGCTAATATCTCTTCTAGCCCTAGTTCAAACTTATTTCTTCCCTCGCAAAACTGTTGTCCTGCTGCTTTTTCGATTAGAACAGAGAGTTCAGCCCCAGTGCAGTTCACGGTATTGCTGAGGATAATCCGCCAATCCTTAATCGACAGTGGATCACCCCCATTGCGGTAGCGAGAATCGAATCGAGCCAGATGCAAATGCAAAATCTCCTTGCGCTCTCCGTCATTGGGAAACCCAACATAGAAAATTTCATCAAAGCGACCAAGACGGGTCAGCTCTGGTGGTAAGGAATCTAGGCGGTTGAGGGTTGCAATCACGAACGTTTCACTTTTCTTGCTTTGCAGCCACGTCAATAAAAAACCAAGCACCTGGCGTTGCGTTACATCGCTGGGAACACCTGGATCTGGAAAAAGCTTGTCTAGTTCATCGAAATACACAACGGCTGGTTGAGCTGCTTCAATGCGATCGACCAATCGGCGCAGATAAGAGGCACCTTCAGCCGCAATCGCTCCGGTATCAACGCTAATCATTGGAAAATTCAGAATTGAGGCACAGAACTGGGAGACAAAAGTTTTTCCTGTTCCCGGAGGCCCAACTAATAGCCATCCCTTCGGCAAGGGAATCTTCATTTCTCGTGCTTGGGGCGTGTAATACTGCTTCACGGACGCGATCGCCGTGCGAATCTGATCCATGCCTCCGAAGTTACTTACTGATGGGCGATCGGTAAAGCTGAGGTTGAATGCCTTGAGGCGATCGATTTTATAATCGATCATTCCCTTTACTAAAGTTTCACCACTCAGGCCACATCCAGTTCTAGCCTCAATTAGCCGCAATCCTTGTTTGATCTCTTCAATAGTTAGGCCGCCAGATGACAAAAACAAGGATGAGAGCAGCTCGGAGTCTATGTGCAATCTATATAAGTGTAAGAATTGCAATATTGCCAACCGTCTGGATTGATAATCCGGCAAAGGGTTCCTAATCTCTGGAACCAAATAGGTTAGTGCTTCTGGCAAATCAACACCTCTACATCCCAATAGGATCAAGTAAGTGAATTTACCCCGCCAATACTGAACAATATTAACGATTTGCGACTTCAAGCGTTCTGTGGCAATTCGAGAGTGAATCTCATTGGAATGAGTCTCTAGAAAAGGATGAAGGTCTTCCAGAACGAAGATGGCCTGATTCCCATCCTTTCCTAGAAACTCTAGAAGCTGGAGTGGGTCTACCTCTTGGAATTGCTCGATCGCTGTTACGTCATTCTGGCAATCAGCTACAGATTCAATAAGCTGCAATCGTCCCGATCCAAGATTCCAGAGGTAGCACGGCAACTGCCGTTGACGGGCAATGTCACGCAACTCATCAATTGTGCGAGTTCGTTCAATCAGTTGAGTTTGCAGGGAGATCACGTTATGCCCTGCATCAATATAGGTGTTAAGTTCGTTATTCATTGCGGCTAAAGCTCCATATTCGCTGTTGCTTTACGAGTCGGAACGTTCCCACCTACGCGCCCCCCGCTGTTTAAAGGAACCACTTTCTGATGTGATGGCTCCTGCTGAACTGATTGGGATTGAGCTACATTACGCACGATCGCAAGACGATTTGTAAGAGATGAAATAAGCTTGCGATCGAGGTCAGGGCTAATCTGTACAGAACCGCCATTAGCATGAATTAAAGCTTGAAGCTTCCCATCCTTGGGAATGCCTACTTTAACAACACCTTGTGGGTCAACCTGCCAACTGAAGTCTTTCGGCCCACCCGTGAAACTTGCAGTTTTATTTGGTTGAGCATCGGCGTAACTCCGAAGAGTTTGAATAGCTTGATTGACTTGAGCTGACATTGCAGTTCTATCAACATCCCGATCTAAAAATGCTCCAGAAGGTGTTTGTTGTTGTTTTAGCTCAGCGGCTAGCCGATTGATTTGATAAAGGTGGCCTGCATCCAGATTCGTTTTTTCAGAATCAATGATAGGCACCCCCAGCAGCCTATTAAAACTGAGAACAGCATTACCTTCACGATCGCTCAAAGTGAATGAGCCATCGTCTCGTGCTCGAGACAGTGTGTAATCAGCAGACTCATACGATTCACCTGGAGGCAAGTCAATCGTGTTGGCAAATTTACTAATGGTTGCAGCGGCATTCCGTTGTTCCCACCAGTTTTGTAGTGCTTCAAGCCCTTTGCCAATCTTAGAGAAGATGGCCCATCCACCTGGATCTTGTGCTGTCTGCATCCGTTGCTCAACCAAGTGCTCCAGCACTGCTTTTTCCGGGCTAGGTGGTGCTGTTTGTTGACTCTCAAGCCCTTTTTCCATCTGGGCTGTTGCAAGCCTTAGCTTCGCTACTGTTTCGGTCTCAGGCACATCCTGGAGAGCTTGAGTGATGGCGGATACTCCAGTTTGTTTGTCCTTTGGTATGACGGACGAATAGATCTCAACAAACGAGGGTTGCTCCCTCCACGCCGAGGCTGTTGCATCTAGATTCACAGGTGCTGTACTATCCTCGATTAGCCTTTCCCAGACATTCCACCCATCATCTATCTCTTCTTTAGAGACAGGATCAGTGATAGACGCAACACTGGAGGGTTCTGTCACAATGGGTTGAACGGTCTGTGCTCGTTCTGGTGGTGGAAACTGGATTTCATTAACCGTTATGTTTCCATCTGCTTCTTGACGAAACAACTCGGACTTATCAGGAGCAGTAATTAAGATTTTGGCGTGTTTGCTGCCATAGTCTTGGCGATCGACATCCGATGATACAGGTTGCTGAAGGCGCACGTTTAACGCATCAATCAAGCCTGGATTACCTGAGACTTCATCAACAAACACACCCTTGGACGATGTGCCATAAACGATTCGTTCGTTTGCGCCGTCTTTGACTTTTATTTTGATGTCGTCTGGAAGAGATTCTAGTGCAGGAGGTTGATCGCTCTTGTGTTCCTCGTCTCTCTCTATTTTTTGGTCGGCATTGATTGAAGCCTCTAAGAAATCACCAAAGGCTTTTTGAAACCTTAGAGCAAACTCAGCATACAGTCGTTGAATTCGTTCAGCGTCGCTTTGATGTGCCAGCATAATTTACTACCCCTGAGTTAAAGGATGGTCTAAGTCCTGAAGGCGATCGATAACAATCTCCTTTCCAACAAGCAAACACACCAGTTCCCCATCAAAGCACCAGGCTTGAAACTGGGAGCGATGGTTCTTGGGCAACATCACGGTGTAAAAATGATCGTAGATTTGCCCTGATAGCAAGCCACTTTGATCAAAAACTTCAACGCAGATGGGCGATCGCTCCGCAGGCCATTGACCTAAGAGTAATGCGTCACTAACAGCCGACTGCCATTGTGGATGTTGACTTAAAACAACATCGGCACTCTCTGAGAAGACTCTTATCACGTTCTATCCCTCCTTAAAATGCATCAGATAATGATGCGAAACCAGATTCAGATGGTTCGGCAGGCAAAGGAAATAGCTCCTCTGCTAACCGTTGGCGTATCTCAAATTGCTCTCGTCGAGCATCATCTGAAACAACGTTGCGATTTTGCTCAATCAATCGAGCGCGAACGATGTCCCACATTTGCTCTGCCCAGGCCATTTCGTCTATATCTTCCTGGGGCACCTTAATGGATTGGAGCAGCGGAACGTAGGCTTCTTTTCCACGTTCATAGGCTGGATTAATTACCACAGCTCGACCTGTCTTGAGCTTTAGCATTTGCGACGGCTCAATCAAATGGCGCTTTTGCCGATTGTCGTTAGTGCTCCGAGATCCACCTCCTTTGCCATAGCTACGAGATTTTGACTTGAACTCGACCTCTTGCTCCCCTAAGTAATCGGCAAAAATCTTGGCCGACTCACCATCCTGGGGATTAAACAGAAACTTACAGGCCGTACCTCCAAAAATCGCTCTAGCGAGTTCCTTCCCATACACTTTTTCTAGCTGTGCAATGTTCTGATACCCCAAAATTCCACAAAAGCCATCTTCTCGGTTTTCATTGAGCCAATTCACCAATTGAGGCAAGTAGAGTGTTGGAAGTTCGTCGAGCACCACAACCAGTGGATCTTTCCGGGGAACTGTTCTCGATACATTCCGAGCAATAATCATGTGAAGAATGGCTGCCAACAACGGGCCAACGATATCTCGGTTGTTGCGATCGAGGCCAAAGATAACAAGCTGCTTGCCATCAATATCAAGGGGTAGCGTCGTCTGCCCACAAAAGGCACCAATAAAATCCTTCTTTAAGAAGCGAAGAAACAACCGTTGTGCAGTTCCAATGATTCCGGCAACCGTTTTCTCGCTGTCCTTGACCGAGACGACTTGACTTAACGGTCGCGTCGTCCAAACCTTTAAAGTTCCGTTATTAGTTGCAGCTTCTAAACGGTGTGGCAAATCGCCCAAGCTGAGGATCGCCTGAGCCATCATCAGATCGCAGTATTGAGTTTGCTTTGTCAGCGTGGCAATGGCTTTTGTGACAAGCAAGATTCCTTCAACCAAGTTATCTCCAGCTTCTTCAAAAAACTTGTCACCACTGCCACTACTGCCGCCCGTGCGATCGAAGTTTTTGCTGACCACTTGCGAGAACTGCCCTGCTGCAACAGCATCTTCTTCATTCCGAATCAGATCAAGAGGGTTACAAATTTCGCTCTCTGGGAAGCCTGGAGCAAAGACTCGAACCGTATAGCCTCGTTTCATTGCATAGGCAACAGCCCGCTTCGTCTGGGAGGGATATTTAAAGTCATAGATGATCGTTGGGAAACCCTGATCTAACGAAGAACGAATTAACGGATCAATGACGCTGAACGTTTTGCCGCTTCCAGCCGCGCCAGCAACAGACGTACCTCTTTGAGCATCGGGCAGGTACAAGGTGGGTGACGGCTTGATAATCTTATCAAACCTGTTCTTAGGCTTCTTGGCGATCGCCCCTTTCGCTATCCACTCTTGTTCTAAGCGTGACCTGATATCTGTTGGCATTCCAACATAAAGCGCCACGTTATTGCGGGTCACTTTTGCCATTTGCGTTTTGGCTTTCTTGCGAGCACGGGATTTCTCTTTGGCTCCCCCCCAATACCCTGTCGCGATTTTTCCTTTCTGGTTGCTGCTGAAGAGTTGTAACCCCGCTATGACAATAATTAGGCCAATAACCATCAACCATGTTTGAGTGCTACCAGCATTCTTCAAACCGTCAAACGTTCGATTCAACGAAGACGTGGTAGATGATGTAGTAGTAGTTCCAACGGTGGCGATCGTGGTAGAAGAATTTGACATTAGCTTACTGCTGAATTGATTGTTTTTGCTGCATTAACTTGACCAAACTTTCAGAATGACCCTGATAGCAATACTGCTCTGATACGACAATCAAAGCCTCGCCCACCATCCTTTCAGGATCAGGTTGATGAATTAGAAGACAAGGCAATCCTTCAGCAGAACCATTTACCTCAAACACTTCAAACCTTTCTGGCACATTATTAAACAGATAGGTATTCAACAACTGATTGCCACCTTCAGAGTAGATGGAGTATAAGCATCCAGCTTTCCCGCATAGCTCGGAGGTGTTGAAATCAAAGACAAATAGATTGCTATCTTGACCAACGATTTCCAATGCTTTAACTGTTTTGGAATTTAGTGCATTGCCTTCAATGGAATTCTCAGCAATTGCCTTCTCCAATATTGATTTGGGTACAACTGTTTCAGCTTTTACAAAGCCATTTCTATCGCTTGTCGAATTAACTAGAGAAGCAATTGAAAAACCCGTTTGTACTAAGGCGATCGCAAACCCAAAACACATTATTCTAATGAGCTTTGGCAACCGATTAAACTGTTGATAGGCTAAAACAACCTGTTTCATATCTAGAATCCCTTTTGCTTCTCCAATCAAAAATCTTATTAGCGAGAGCGGGTTTGATAGGCTTCTAGAACCCTCGTAGTACGAGAACTTAAAGCTTCTGTTCCGGGTTGAGATCCAGACCCACCAAAATAAATTTCAGCCGTTCGCGCAATCATGCGATCGATCGGCCCATTCTCATATGCTTGGCGTGTAGCTGGATCAACCTGCTGGGAGGCTACATCAATTAGCGATCGCACCTCAGCCTCTCGTAGCTGGTCTTGTTCGGATTGGGATAAATATTCAAGCAATCGAACACCCGGTACAGCTCCACCACGATCAACATCGCTGAGGAACTGAGCACCTCCTGACTTGGCTGCGATCGCATCCCGAACGGCTGGATCGTTTGACTTTAAACCCAACCCAAGCACTCGGCTACACCCCTGTTGCCCATCACAAACAACAGGGCTAACCGTTGAATAATTGGCTCCTTCTGCTTGCGCTAGCACACCTGAAAGGCGTTGGGTTTCAACACCTCGATAAGGTTCTCGACTGAATGCACCAAAACCAACGTCAGTTGCAGTGAGAGCAGCAGTAGAGCGTCGAGAACCCGTACTCGATGTTGTCGCAGAGGGTGATAAAGTGCCTGAACGGTGACTGGACAACCATGCTTCAGATTCACTGGTCATGGTAGAGGGGCCAGAGGTACCACCCAATCGGGTTAAGCCAAGATAAATAGGGTCGGTTTCCTGAAGCGTCAGAATGGGGATAGGGCCAACGGCGTAGGGGGTACATCCCAAGTCTGGAATGCCCCGTTTACAGATTCTAAAGAAGAGAGCAAAGCTAGCCGAAGCCTCTGTTTCATCCGTGTCCCACAGTGCAACCTTAAAGGTATTGCCAAATGGATGCAGCCCGGTCGGTTCCATCCCAGGAGAACCGTCATAGGACAAGGCATTCTGAAGAACGCCGAAGCCTCCTTCAACCTTCTGATATTTACCACTCATCCAGTGCCGCCCCCGTAATGCCGAGCTGCCATTAGCACTGGATAACTCAATGTGGGCGCATCCTTCGTTGCAGATGGCATTGGGTTGTTCAGTCGAGCCGCTGATAGGGCGATCGCGCTTCGATTCTGCTGGGGAGAAGACAATATCAACCAACCCTGATACTTCACCAGCCCTCGGAATCGAAATGGAGCTAAATAAATCAGCCCACACTGCATTCTCTAAACCAGGGATGCCACTGATGGGGCTTTCTGAAGCCTCAAAGATATCTTGAAATGCCGTTCGATCCAGATTCGGGATAGACGTGATAGCGTGCTCCAATGAGGCCGGAGCATCTACAAAGGCTAGATCGTTGAGGTGTGAGGAATCCTCCAACAATTCTCCGATGGTTTGGGAATTATCCACATTCCCCACCAACTCCTCTAGCAACGTATCAACTGGTGGAACTTGATCAATTCTGAATTCTTCCAACGACGGGATCGACTCAACCAACGTCCCTAACGTTTGCAGCTCCATTGGGAAGAAGTCGCGTAACGCTGTTGATTCTAAAGCAACCCCACCCAATGCACTAACTGTTGTCAAATCAAGTGTCATTAAATCATCGGGAAAGGTGCCGATGGGCACAACATCAGCTACGCGATCGCCTTCAGTCCAACTGAAGCTACCGATTTTCATCTCTGGAGGTGCTTCAAAACTCCCTGATCCTTCCAATGCAGGCAATCGATTAAAGCTAATTTGGTTGAAGTCAGGAATCAGCGCTCCATTCTGCTCCACCACTGGAATCGAGCTGGTTGCCGCCATCAACTGATCGGGACGAAATACCAGAACTCCCGATAACAATAAGGCAAACCCTAGTCCAGTCACGAAAAAGTAGAGCGATCGCCCAACCGTTCGTTTGAATCTAATCATTGCGATTACCTCAGATAGGTTGATGTTGCCTTGGGATGGGGCTGGCTAGCATTGCTCTGTCCCAGTTGCTCTAATCGGGCAACAAGTTCAAGGGAGATGCCAGCCGATTGAGCTGCAGTCGGTGTAGGTTGTGATGCCAGTAGCGAGAGAAAACGAGTGATTCGTTGATCCAACGCTCCACCACTTTCGATTTGTCCTTGCTGAATAGCCGATGAGCGCCCCCGCCGCACCGCTAGAGCATCGACGGTTTGTAATTCACGAACAATCGTGGGAACTATCTCAATGGTGTGGTTAGGAGACGTTTCCGCAGGATTCAATCGGAATACATAGATCTGGCGATCGCCACTAGCAGAACGAGTCACAACGTTTAATTGAGCTTGTTCTGCTCTAGGGATACCTGGCATATTCAACCGCTCAATTCGCCGCAGATGCAGAATTGTGGCAGGCGCATTGGAATCACAGTTTTGGTTGGTTCGGCCTAATCCAGATAAGCATCCATCTGCATCCAGGGTGAGCCAACTGGGATCGTCCAACCAAACTTGCTGAATCGTTTCACCCGTTGGGATGAAACTGACGTTGACCCCATAGCCCGGTGATATCGGAATTGTCAGATCGTCCGTCCGGGCGAGTTGACGAACTCCATTGGCTCTGGCTGTTGGTGCGATCAACGCGAAGAGAGACAACAATAGAACTGAACCTGTCCAGGTCTTGAAGTATTTCATGATTAGAACTCCAATGACTGATTGACGAAGACTTGCACCGACTCACCAGCAGGGAGATACCAAACGCTCTCTTGCGGCCCCACCGTTCGGAGTGCTTGTTGATTACGCTCCGTGATCTGCTCTAACACGGGCGTAGCAGCACCCTCCAACACAGCCCCTAAAACATTTCGGTTGCCACGGGTAGAGCTGGATGAACTTGAAAAGCCCCCATTAAAAGTCTGCGAGACTTGAGTATCCGGTTGAGTGATAACCGCTCCTACATTGGCGATCGCCCCCACTAATGCAGACGACAAATCAATCCCGCCATCATCGGAATCTTGCTCGGCAAACAACGGGCCATCTAGTCCCTGTAATGTGATTGCCCTCTCTGGTAGAGCCAATTCAGATCCATTACTAACAATGGATACAGCAGACGCAGAAACTAACCCATTCCCACTAACCGCATTTAACTCAAAAACAAGACTGGTCTCGACTGGAACGGCAACTTGTCCTGAGCTATCGAGTAATGGTTCATCGAGCGTGACGACAAACCGTGAATCCAGATTGGCATTATCTGCCCACATTAATGGGCTGGATAGCGTCCCTATCGCGTTAGTTCCAGTGGGTAACTGTTGGGTGGTGGTGGTGGGTATCCCTTCCAGCACCCTAGATTCCAACTCCGCGAGTGGGGCTTGTGCCTGTATTGACGGTTCAACGTCAGTAACAGTAGGGGATGTCTCGACAGTCGTCGAAACCGTTGGCACCATATCCCCTGGTGGTAGCTGCGATCGCGTCTGTTGAGCTTGTAGTTTGGCTTCTTCGATTTGGGCTAGAGTTGGATCGGATGGAGAGACCTCCGCAATTGATTGAGCTAGAAGCGTTTCTGGAGAATCATCCCGAACCAGTAGGGCATCTCGACTGAAAGAGCGAGGCGTTTGAATTCTTGCAGCCGTTGGGATAGAGGCTACTGTGGTTTCACTCACTGGTATGGCAGTTGTTTCATAACTGCCTACCTGCGCCAAAACTTCCCATTGCTCAATTGAATTGTTTAGTTCCTCGGCTGGGGAAACAGGTCGGGGTTGTGCTGCACGAGCTGAACCACCACCAGGCGATCCAGAAGATGCCGTTCTGGAGGGTGGAGCAGCGGCTTGGCGAACAGGGGGAGGAGTCCGGGCAACGGTTCGAGCAGGAGCAGGAGGAACAGGGGGAGGAATCCGGGCAACGGCAACGGTTGATTGCGGAGGTTGAGATTGGGCATTCCTTCGTTGTTGGGCATCGAGATCGGTCGGGCTAACCTCATCCGCTCGCTGTCCATTAGCGGCCTCTTCTGCTGCTTGGAACCCATCTTTTTGTTGAGAGAGCGCCAATTCCCCTTTCAATTCGCCAACGGTTTTGCCATCCTTATCCACTGGTGATGATGATGGTGATGGTGATGGTGATGGGCTGGGAGCACCAGGATCAAAGGTCTGAAGATCAACCTTTCCCCCTTCTGTCATGATTCGGCTGACCATCAGACCAGCAGTACCAAAAATGACAAAAAGCCCTGCACCCACCATTGTCACCTTGGCCCAAGGACTACCTGACAATTTCTTGGGGGTCGCATTCTGATGCGGATCATCGAATAGTTCTTTATCAGAAAGAATCGGGTTAACAGTCGCTGCCGTTGGCTCTACGGCCTGAGGCTCTTTGGGTGTTGGCTCTACGACCTGAGACTCTTTAGGTGCTGCCTTTTTGGTTGCAGATGGGGAAACAGTTTGTTCATCTGGCTCTAGCCCAACCAGCTTGTCGAAGGATGCTTCATCCCATTCAAAATCAGAAGTGTTGTTCTCAGAAGTGTTGTTCATTGAACTCCTCCCTCATTTAAATCACGAATCAAATTAATTTCTAGACCGCTAGCTCGAATATTTTGAATGAGGAGTGGAAGCCCGCTCGCATTGGCATCAAATTGAGGAGCATCAACGGCCTTCACGATAATTTGCTTGTTAAAGGCGATCGGCTTCCCCAATACGTTGTTTTGGTTGAATACCATTAGGTTTGCCACCACATTGACGCTCCACACCCCTGGCTCAACCTGAACCGGAGAGCCAAACTCAATCGGCACAAACACCACTTGGCTCTTTCCATTGAAGATGCTTTTTGGCATCAACTGCCCTAATTCCTGGAGGAACTCTTTACGGAAGTCCTCGGACAAGGCAAATCCTCCATGATAAGCGGCGGTTGAGATTTTCATCGATCCACGATCATCAGGCCCAGGAATCGTCACTCCAGGATCTACCACCTTGTCGCCATCTGCTCCGAATTCTCCCGGTACAATCCCCGTCCACGTCAGCAGGAGTGTCAGGGTATCTCTGGTGAAATTTAGAACCACTTCAGGAGTGCGTTCTTTCGATGCCAATGGTGCAACAGCGATCGCCTCACCAGAAGCCAACTGAACCAATGATGGAGCAGGTTTGCGAAGCAGTTTCATGTAGTTGACATAAATCAAACACTGCAATACCAAAACAAGCAGGCTGAGTCCAATTGATCCAAATGCTAGAATCCCTAAGATGTCATTGATCGAGAATCGCTCGTCCTTTGATGATTTAAGAAAATGAAGTCGTGTATTGTTAACCATTGCTACCCCTAATCAAAACGAATGCTATCGTCTACTAGCGCGTAGGGAACGGGATGCTCCTCTGCCGCTACCCACACCTCTGAGGGCGTAAGAAATACCGCCCCCAGTGGCAGTACCAGCGATCGTGGCAATCCCTGAACTTAGCCCATTGAAAACAGCCATTCCTCCTCCAGCCGCTATCATGAGTGCCAAGATAGGAGCAAGAATCCCCACGGCAAGAGCAAAAATCATCGGCTCTGTTGGCCCTGCGTTCTGAACCAGTGTGGCTGTCAGGCCAACAATGATGTTGTAGGAGAGTTTCACCATGCCAACTGAAAAGAATCCGGTCAGCCAAGCCACAATCGGTTTTTGCCCGAAGGGAAGGAGTGTGCCACCAACCGCCAATGGCCCCAGCAGTCCGGTGAGCATCCAGGAGATCTCAACAATCCACTGAAAGGCAATCCCAAACGCAACCAATACAAACTGAATCACAAAGGTTCGTAAGATTTGCCCCAAACCTGCGCCTGTCAACAGAAACGTGCCAACTTCCCCAATCCGCTCCAGTAAACCCGGTGAGCTTTCCTCAATCTGTGCTCTCGCTAGATCAACACAATTTTGGCGCTGAACGGCATCGGGAATAGAAGCACATTGGCTCGCTAGTCCAGTTGCCGCGTTCTCAGCTCCAATCTGCTCCATTTGTTGTCGAAACGCTTCATCCAAGCGAAAGGAACGAGCCGTAGATTCAAGAAGTTCAGCATTGACTTGATTGAGAATGCTTCGCCCCTGGAAGGTAGACTGTGCCAGCAATGCCCCATTATTGGCTAACAAAACAACCACAATGAGCGGGAAAATTAGCTGAGAAAATGGCTCTCCAGTGGCATCATCCATCATCGCCTTTGCCCACTTCACCAACCAAAAGGCTAGCGTCATGATGGCGATGAGCAATCCCAGCCTTGCGATCGCCCCATACAAGCCCCCAAACAGCACTTCTTGCCACAACAGATCCATTGATTCGGAAATGAACTGCTGTGAGGCTTGCCCCTGTTCCAGGATTGTCGTCGCAGTCTCACCGAATGGATTGTTCTCAACTTGGGCTAAAATCAGGGTCATTTTACTCTCGTCTTTTCGTGTAAAACCAACTTGAACAGGGAACTTAGAACAGCCCTGTTTGCCCACTCAGCCAAATGGAACGAGCACTATCTGCGACCTGGCCTTCAGCGTCTGCCGTCCGCTTTGCCTCTTCTCTGGCATTTAAGTCAGCGAGTTGCTCAGCCGTATGCGCTCCAGTGATATTGGCAGTTTGAGCTGCTTCATGAGCTTTTCTCATCAGCTCGGCGTTCTGAGTCATTTGGCAGGAGACTTGCTTCATCACGTCCTGTGTGACGACTGATCCCTGTGCTACCTCATCACAGGCGATCGCCGCGTTGACTCGATTGGCGGCATCTTCAGCAGCAACCGTCGCATTCTGTTGAGATTCAGTTGAAAGTACCATTCCAGCAGCGGCTTTTGTAGCGCTAGTGCGCCCTTCACTCAAGGCCGTTGCATCAGTAAATAGTGCGCCATCGCTTGATTCTTCCCGTGCAATCCTGGTCATTTCTTGAGGATCGGGCAACCCCAAAGCCCCAATTACATCAGGAGGAAGAACATTAGCCACAGTTCCATACAAGCTAGATAAGGCATCTTGGGCATCTCCAGCGAGGTCTCCAAAGAAGTCTCTGGCACTTTGAATGTTCTCCTCTAGGAAGTCCTGCACTGAAAAATCAGAATCTACAAACCCTGAGGCTTTAGCTGGAGAAGCAGTAATTAGTACCACTACGAAAGGAACCAGGATTGAAATTTGTCGTTTCATGATTAATGTCCTTGGTAATGAGAGAGTTGGCAGTGCTTACGCACCAGATCGAATAGAGGAAATTAGCTCTTTGGCAAATTCAGTTAGGGCAATGAACTTATCTGGATACCGAGCTGACGCCGCGCTTCGAGCAGCCTGTTCGTCGGGATTGTTTGCTACTGCCGCTAAGAGTTGGTACGACGGATAATATCGGGCTGGAGTAAAGGTGCCGCCTTCATCGACCAGCCATTGAGAGTAAATTCCTTCCCGTTTAGGAAAGAAGTTCTCTGTAGAATTTTGGGCAATGATGTCGCGAGGATATTTCAGTATTTCAACGAAACTATCTACGGCAATCGGCTCGATTCGACCAATCAAGCGAGTCCCCATGTTTTGGAGAATCTTGGCTCCACCCGGAGAATTGGCGATCGTATCCGGATCTTGTGCCGAGAGAATGACTCTAACGCCTGCTTTAGCACCGTTGGCACACAGTCGCGCCACTAAATTAGAAATCGCATCGTATTCAAACAGAATTGGACTCTCATCAATGAAGAAGAGTGATCTAGGAGAGGCTAGGGCACGACGTAGAGCGGCTGAATAAGCACTCAGAGAGAGGATTGCCGCATCCTCATCATTGGATAGATTCGCGAGAGCGAATACCAAAAACTGAGCATCAGCCCGAAAGGTGGATGGGCGAGAGAGCGATCGCCCAACTCGGCTGGCCAGCCAGAAATTAAGCCGTAGCTTAATCTGCTGCATTCCATCTTTGATATCTCCTGAAGCGCCCTCCATCCGCAGGCGCTCATGAGAGCAAAACCCGATGAAATCTTTTAGAGTCGGCATCACCTCCCATAGCGGGGTTCCAAAACCAGACCGAAACGCTTGAGCATAGCGATCGCGGATTTGATCATCTTTGAAAAAGGAATCAATGGCTAAGGTGAGAATCGATCGGATGGTGTCATTCATCAACCTTTCTTTTGAACTGGCCCCTCCCTTTGAGCCAATCACCATGACCATGAGCGCTGAGACGAGGAAATCCTTATAGTCTTCTAGCCGATCGTGCTGTTCTTTGGGTGGCAGATCCCTTAGATCAGGTGGTTCAAACAGATTGGAACTCTCAGTTGAGATGTTGAAATAAGCCCCTCGATCGCCCATAAACTGGGTGTAATCCGTAAACGTGCTTGTGCCATCGGGTTTGGGATAATCCAACGCAACAACAGGCATCCCATGAGCTAAGGCTTGGGTTAAAATACCTGCTGCGATAACTGACTTTCCAGAACGGGTTGTACCAAATAAGCCTAAATTTCGATGTTTGGTGAATAAGTCCAGATAAATGGGTGAGCCACCCTCAGCCGAAATTAACTCAAGCCCCCTACTATCAGAGGTGCGTGGGAGCATCAACGGCATGAGTCCAAGCACTTCACTATTCAAGTAAAGTTGCCGACGATTAAAGGGTTTAGCCAGTAGCCGTTCCCAGACCAGGGGAAACGTTTGTAGCCACACACGCCAGGGATATTCCAATTCTCTGGCAACCCAGGCCGGACGCAAGAAGAGGGAACTTAGGAAGCGGCAGGCATCATCTAGCTCTTTGCGGCTGGGACGGTGAACTAGAAATACAACAGAGGTATTAAATGGAACCGCCCCTTCATACAGAGCCGCTTGAGCATCAATCCCTTTTTGGATATTAAGATGAGCCTTGACATCAACAGAGTTAGAATCCGCAGCGATCGCGGTGGCAGTATTCGCCTGCTTCGTCAATCGCTGCATGTTGGTCTTGACTAGCGATTCATTGGCACGAGAGAGCTGACAAATGACCTCTGTGTCGTAAATCCGCTCCTTTGCCACTACCTCCCAGAGATATCGCAGTTGTGACTCTTTGTTGCCCCAACCTCCCGGTTTATCAACAAAGCTCATGACCCCGACATAAGCGTTGTTGACATGAATCCACTGGCGATCGGCAACAGGAACAACCTGCTCGACTAATAGAGTGGATGGCGCAACTTCAGAGCGCACAATCTCTTGTAGTCCATCCTCGTTGAGCACCAACACTTGGGGGACTTCAATGGGAGGCGTATTATTGAACCGCTGCCATGCCAGGTTCCACAGCTCCACATCATCTAAGGCTCGAATTTGTAAACCGAGCTTGTTGGCGAGAAGTTGTTCCCACTGTTGATAGCCATCGGTATAGGCTTGTGCCAGCAATCGCTCAATCCGAACAAACTGGATTTTGTCCAGCTCTCCTGTCAAGCTTTTCCAAAGTCGCTCACTCCGTGCCAGCAACTTTTCAATGATGTCAGTTGCGCCCTCGGTGTCCGGCTCTACCGTGTAAGTGCCATATAGTCTGAGCGTTTTTGGTTTACGAATTCCCTTCTCGGTCAGCTCGCGGACTCTGGCCCGTTCGCCTGCTAGGAGATACTGCAATTCTCGGCTAGGAGCTTGCCTCGATAACGCTTTTAAGTCTTCCTGACGAACAGCATCTGTTGTAAATGAGCTGAGGTGGATAGTCAGGTTCTCCCCGATGGGGAAATCTTTTATCCCGGCTTCTAGCGTGTCAAAAATAGGGTCAATTTGATCCTGTCGCAACGTTGAATGCAGCCCCCGGCATTCAAATCCAAACTGAATCATGAAGTTGTTTTCACCCTTGCGGAGAACATAGCCCCCGATACGGTGCCCATCCAGCTCAATTCGTAACATCGTAGCCAGTTGAAGGAAATCCTCTAGTGGTGTTCCTTTCTGCTTTCGGGTTCCATCATGAACCGATCGAGCACCAATTTTCCGAGCTTTCTTGGTCGAATTCTCGGTTCTAGCCTTGCTCTCTGTGGGTGATTTTGGTAGAAGTTGCATATCTCAATCCAATACTGTTCAGTCGTCAATGATTTGGCGATATCGACCGTATCCCCGCACCCAAAATGGAGTACCAATGAACTTCGATAGAAACCTCCAGGATTTGGAACCTGTCAGTACCCACCACGTTGCAATGCCCCAAGCAGCAAGCATTCCTGTCCAGAGCCAGGTAAAACCCAGTAATTGCTTAAACAGGTAGTAAGACCCCCCGGCTATGGCAATCCAGGGCAGGATTTGATCCGCAGGGAAGGGGCCAACATTCGGATGTAGCCCCAGATTGGGGTTCACGGGGCGGAAATCTTCTGGCGATCGGCTCATGATTAATTACGCCTTCTCTTCAAACGGAAAACATTGACCTCTAAGCCGCTACACCTCCAGTAATGAATCCAGCCAAAACATCCCCTAATGTCATGGCAATCAGAATGATTAATGGAGTTCGAGCTAAATTCTGCCAGTCTTCATCTTGTCGTTGGGCCTGCACAACTTTTACGAGGGAAATCCCCAAATAAATCAGGAAGAGTCCCCGCAATACGTTGAACACTAAAGCGATTACTTCCTCTGCACCAGGGAAAAAACCTGTCATGGCATCCTGGGCACCTTGATAAAACTGCGCGGATGCTGGTGCTGAGAGGATGTTCAACACAAACAATGAGCCGACCAAGACCATTAATACAGTTGGCAGGTAGAATCGACGATTGATCTGCCCTAGCCACCTTGAGGCCATATTGAATTCGTGATGCCAGATTAAGGCGGAGACTCCAATGCTGCCCGTTAATGTTGCAGTGGTGCTGAACGAACTAGCGTTAAACACTAGGTCGCTTAGTAGAAGCCCGATCGCTACCGTCAGCAGGATTAAGGTTTCCAGTTTCAATGAGTAGGATCTCCGGCTTGCAGACATTGACATAGACTTACTCCCAAGAAATTTTGATTTTGAATCAACGTGTTCGTATCCTCTAAAGAGTTATCGCTAGGGATTCAAACTTTATGCAAAAACTTTCAAAAACTTTTTTGCGTAAATGAGGCGCAACTTAGAGATAAGTTAATAGCTGTCTATGAATTAGCTTTAATGTTTTATTCCACACCACAGACCATGCAGCCATTTCCCTCTATACCACTGACAACTCCTGGCTATATTTGGCAAGCTGCTACGAGATTTGCCAATCAACAGCCGACTGGCAACAAGGAACGCCAAACCTACAAGAGCATTCTCGCCGTCGGCAGTCTAAGTTTTTATTTGCAAGCGAGGCGCATTCCAACCGATCTCTTCTCCAGTGATTGTTGGAATCCAGTCATACGCTTATGCTCGGAGATAGCCGACCTGAGATTGAGAGGGAGAGACCCATTAGAATGTTGCGTTTTCTCTCCCTCCCAACAGGAATGCACAGTGCCGCCAGAAGCGTGGGGCGATCGCATTGGTTATGTTGCCATTCAAATTGATTTAGTGAATCGAAAAGTAGATCTTCTTGGATTTGCACCACGCATTGAATCAGAAACTTTGACTCTACACCAACTTCAGAATCCAGAATCACTGCCTCGATTTCTAAGGCGATCGTAGCCTTGCAAGCTTGCTTAGGATTCACAAACTCACAGCAAACATCCACGAAAAATCAGGGGAAACAGGGGACATGTTTACCGTTCAGATGTCGAAAGTCGAAGGATCAACCGTTGAGGCGTTCAGTTTAATTCTTGAAAAGACAGTCTCGGAGATTGCTACAACAATTGAAGGATTGTACAAACAAGGACGTAAGGATATAGCTGGACTGAGGATATCAGAACAGCAAGGAGCAATTAGCCTCCATCAAGGAAGGAACGAGTTGTTGCGCTCCAGCAATGGCATACCGTTACGCCATGATTTCACGGATTTGGCAGCAGCCGAAACGATTTTAAAAACACTACGTCCCAACGACCGCGATCGTTCGACTGACGATAACAAATTGAGGGCGATTGTCCAGCGGCTAACAGCAACAGCCTCAACCAATCCAATAAAGGGAAGGCATGATCATATTGCATGGGAGATTCGTCCTAACAGAGTTGTGTTTGGGGTGAAACAAGAGCATTCCCAAAAAATCACTCCATTACTGATAGCGGAAAACGGACAGATCAAACATTCGCTTGATCCAAAGCAAATCGAGGCATTGGAGAAGTTCTCTTTCCAAATCGCTCACCCAGAACGAGGAGCAAGAAAGGCCACTAATTCCTTTGAACGTTGATAGAGTTTCGATTTCTCAACGACTTACCTGTTGGCCTGATCTCGATCGGGGTTGACGTGCTAAGTCATTAGCACTTTTAATGATACGGTCTTGGTCGCTACCGTTGATTCGACTTCGTATCCAGGACTGACCTGATTGAAAGATTTCTCTCGATCGCTCAGCCCCTTTGGAAAAGATGCGAGTGACACCATCTGATGTTTTGGAAAATTCAAAGCGCTTGCCTTCAAAGAAGCGTTGCCCTACTCCGTCAACAATAGCCTCTTTACTATGGAGGATTGATTCAGCAATTGCAGCTACCTGACGAGTCTTAAACTCGTTCAATTGCTGTCGAGTGCCTTCAGGAGCCAAGTTGCCCAAGGTATTTACAACTTGTTGCGTCCTTCCTGATACAGACTTGGCGAGTTTTGCAGCTTGCACAAGGTTTCGCTCTGTCCCAGTTCCAATGAAGTCAAGTTGTTGCAAAACACTCATCTTGTTTGGGCTAGTGATTCGAGACAGAACCGGGCCTTGCTCAAATTCAAGCAGCGTTTGACCTTGCTTGTCCTCAACTGTGTAGGCTTTTTTGAAGAATGAGTCGTCTGTGTCTTTGACTCGCAGAACGTAATTCTCACAGCGGTAAACTTGCTGAATCTTTCCGTCAACGTCCTCCTGCTGCCCCGTAAAGCCATTGGCGATCGCAACTGTAGAGTCTGTCAACATCCGATTTAGAGTTCGTGATGGAACTCTTGCAACCTGTTGTACTAGCTCTCTAGCGGCTTTTGGCCCCTTCTCCTTCAACGTTTTTCCCACAGCAGAATCAGCAACGCCTTGAAATGTTCGATTCAGCCATTCACGCTGAGGCTCTGAAAGGTTCCCAGACAATTCAAACATAGCGATCGCGCTGGCAGGCAGTTTTGCTTTAACCGCTGAAGAGACCTCAGGTAGCTTGCTCTTAATATAGGATGCACTATCTCTAACCTTTTCCCTCAGTATGTCTAAAGGATCACGCGGCAGTTCTCTTTCGGCGTTCACAGATCCATCGTCCAAAGGACTAATCTGCTCAGAAATTACTTGGGACACCGCTTCACTCTCGGCAACTCTTGTGAGAGATAGGTCAGAATTCTCGCTGGTCAGGTTTGAAGTTTGTCTATTTTCAGGATGAACGGATGTAGATTCAGCGTTTAAATCAATTCCTGTCAATTCTTTCCAGTAGTTAGCAATAGTCAACTTGCTGACATCTCGTTCCACATCAAAAGCAACTGAGGAATAAGGTAAAGTTATTCCTTCCGCTATCTCTTCTTGAGCAAAATAGAGTTGAGTGTAAACGATCTCTAATTGAGGATCATTCATGTCTTTATGGAATTGGGCAACTTGCTCAACTGTCCAATCTTTGAAGGGATACATGGCATGGAGATCCCAGTCGTCAATACGAGAATGCTCAGACGGATCTATTAAGCCTAAGTCTGAAAAAACATTATTGACCAACGCTAGATCAACAAAGGATATATTGTCAGCACGTCCAATCACCACAGGATCACCACTCTTCTCAACAATATTTTCATGAGGCTGAACCGTGTAATTCCGAACGATTCCATCTTCTCCCGCACGAAGAAAAGTAATTTGATCGTCATACAAATCGACCACCTTGCCGTTTTCGTATAGGGACTGTAACCGTGCTTCAGCATAACGTAGGAGGCTGATAGTTTTAGCCTTCTCTTTATCTTTAATTTGCTGTTCCACCTCAGAAATAACTTGAAGAGGGTTGTCGCTCTGTTGGGATTTATCTAAACCATCTACAACCTCATTCATATCATTCTCATAACGTACAACAGGCTTAAACGAATCAATTTCAATAACTCCCTTGGCGTACCGAAAAATACGATCGCCACCTAAGTCAATATTGATTGTCCCTTTTGGAGTAGAGCCACTTTCGTTGGAAAGGTCTAAAGATAAACTTTTGGCAAACTCCTCAACTGTTAAATACGAAACATCGGGATATTCAAATGAATTAGAGCCACGGATGGACTCATGAATATTGACCAATCTATCGCCATATTCCTCGTACACGTCTGCGATCGTTTGGTCTTTGATTTGCTCGTATTCCTCTTTAGAAAAGGGGGTCGATCGTTGTTGATCAGCGAGATCAATTACGCTCTCTAATAGCTGAATTTTTGTATCGTCCAACGAGTTTCTTCCTGGCTCTTGACCAATAACGCCTTCGTAAACTTTCTGGCTTCCCATTTGTATACGAAGCGACTGGCTGCTTAATTTGTCCGGATCAATGCCTCCAGCAATTAAGCGCTTCTGTAAGTTTTTTAAGAAATCCTGCGTTGTTGTAGATTCCATTGATGGGTCTCCAGATATTCAGAAGCAAAAGAATTCAAATCAAACTCTTGAGTAAGAGATCCATTGGGATTCAAAAGATTGCGGCAACCGATTGAGAATCAATTGCTGTTCGGCTTGCACCAACAACAATTCACTATCTCCATATAAAGCAATAACTTTGGGCTGAAAATCAACGGGCACCTCCAAGTCTCGACTGCCGTGCCTGTCCTGGATACTCACCAAAACATCCTCAAAGAAAACCTCAACTGTTTCAGGTCTGTATCCTATTTCTTTGCTAGGCAAATCGAGAGCCTGAGCCACTTCAGTCTGCATTTCCGGATAGGCATCTAATAAGCTCAGCAACTGTTGTTGATCAGAAGAAATCATGGTTTTTCTCCAAAATAAGTTGATTTGAGAATGGCATCACTTAACCGACTGTTTAACATCCGGCTGTTCCAACCGCTGAAACGTAAGCTTTGATCCGTCAGGCCCCCCAGAACCTTGGGCAACTTCGACAAGAATGGGTTCCCCTCTTTCTCCTGAAGAGAACTGGAGCGATCCTCCTGATGTAGCCTCAAACAGCCTGACCTGTTTGAGGTTTTCAACCAGATCATTACGAGAAACCCCATTAGATAGAGCATGGATGAAGGCCAGGGCAGCATCAAAACTCATTGCCGTCCTCCAACTAATTTGACCACCCCATCGACGTGCAGACCGCTCTGCATATTCCGTTTCAGCAACCCAGGGAACAGCTAAAACGAACCCTTCTACAGCAGACTGCCCATTCAAAAGCAAGCTTGGGTTATAGAGCGCGTCTCCACCGATTAATTGAAGACGTTTATCAGACGGCAAGCCAGCATTAGCACGGGCGATCGCAATAGCTCCAGAAACTGTTTTTGTACTGGGAAATAACAGAGCGCCCTCAGCTCCAGACTCAGACGCGCTTTGGATTGCAGATTGGGCATCAAAGCCAGAGTTGGCTAAATCAACGACATTAATAATGTCTCCACCTGTTTGAACGAATGCCTGTTCAAACGACTGTTGCAGGCTCTTACTGTAGCTGCTCTGAGAATCCGAGAAAACCACGACTCTTGTCAATGAGTGAGCGGCGTACCCTGCCAACGTTCTCCCTGATGCGAGATCAGAAGGAGGGGTTCTGAAGAATGAATCTCCCTTCAGCTCTGTACTCGTGCTGGTAGGTGATATCATCGCCATTCCTACCTTTTCATATTCGGGTAGCGCGGCTAAACTGGCATCACTGGAATTGTGACCGATAATCCCCAATACCTCAGAGTGGTTAGCAAGATGATTGGCGATCGCTGCTGCAACACTTGGATCGTTGCCGTCGTTCACTAAGTGAATTTCTAGAAGGCGATCGCCTCCTGCATCATTGAACTGGGTTTGGGCATCAGCAACTCCCCTTACCATCTCCTCGGCTGAGCTGGCTTGATTGTCTACTGGAACCACGGCTGCTAGCAGATACGGATTACCTTGTTGTCGAGCCTTCGCATTATTCAGATAAATCTGTGATTCTGGATCATTGGGAGCGCTTTGGATTGCTTGCTGAAATTGCGTGATTGCAGTGCTGTAATCTCCTGCGGCAAACGCTTTAACTCCGCGATCGCGCTCAAAATTGCCTCTATATTTAAATAGAACTCGCTCCCCACTACTGAAGCGATCGACGCTGGCTAGTGGGTTGTGAGCCGTTGATGAATGTTGGGTAATCTGCTTTAAATGCCCTTCATCCCGATGCATTTTCTCATGATCTGCTAGTATCCATTGTCCTAGCAACCAAAAAATCGCTACAACACCAATACCAGCAAAGGCTAGTAACTTGAGAGGATTCAGAGCCAGTGGTGCAGAGGATTGCAACACTGGCTCTGATGCTTGATCTATCTCCCTATCAGATTTTGGAGGTAGGGCTAGGACTACCTCTTGTTGAGGAGGCACCTTAGCAGAAGTGTCTAAGCTAAGGACAAAGTTAGTCGCAACATCATTATCAGGGCAGGGACTATTACAAATGAAGCAATGAACCCCTGTATTCATCACCTCTTGATGATTTAAACCAGACCCTTCCCCTGTACAGAACCAAGGGGTGCTTGCAAGTAACGATCGTTTAATAGCTCGCATTGGCGTATGTCTCCAGAAAATGTTGCATTAGTAATTAGAGAAATCCTTGCGATTCACCAAACTGACGCAGAAGAGGCATACATTTGCGTCTGTAGAAGCTACTTAACGTTGGAATGGGAATATTGAATTCCTCTGATAGCTCTCTCCATGAAGTTTCAGGGGGCAGTCGTCGCAGAATCAATAATTGGCAGGTTACATGGTGGGAACCTCTGAGGTGAATTCGACTCAATTCACCTGTTTCATCTGATTCAACCCAAGCTTTGACTATTTCTAATATTGGTGGAACGATTGGTCTTGCTTCGATTTCCTCGAATGTGAGATCGAATGTGTAATTGTTCTCGGATGTGAGATCGAATGTGTAATTGTTGAAAAAGTGTTTGATTTTGGCTTGATCACGCCACACATCCTGCAAGCGGTGTTTTAAGTAAAAGTTCATCCAAGACGAGACTGACGCACGTCTTGGATCGTAGGCTTGACCCGTAGTAGTCTCACATAGATTTGCACAGAGATATAGCCACGCCTGTTGCAACACGTCCTCGTAATACGGGTCGTTAATTTTCTTCCATAGCTTTGGTTTGATTTGAGCGACGATTTGAGCGACGATTTTTTGCCGATTGGCACTCCTTGGAGGATAAGTACGAGCCTGCTCAATCAGCATCTCCAGGCACAATGAAGAACTCTCAGCCATAAGCCAGAATTTAAAGATTGGACTATATGTCTAAGTACTTTTGGCTTGTGTCCAATATGCAGGCTGTCTGTCGAAGTTTTCAAAACTTGCCTATTGTGATTCCCATAGCAAGAAGCTAAAAGCGTTATTCCATGAGGATTCAAGGCCAACTTTCTAGAAAAATAAAATCTTAACAATCCGTAACAAAGAAAGTATTCTCGAATTGTTTTGGCAAGCTTTAGAGTCTTGCGTTACTCAAGACCTGACACCTATTTTCCAAAGAAAAAAATATAGCACTACTTGCAAGTATCGATTACTCAGAAATTAAAGAACTCAATTCCGCCAGCAGTTCTTCTAATCTTCCTCTTTTTTTCGGATCATTCCAGACTTTCTTTTTTTTGAGCTGCTGAGTAATACTGGTTATGCGCTGTGGCAAAACATCATCCGTCTCAGCAGTTTCCTGCCGTATGGCTTTAACCTCTGCCTGAATGTCATTAACTGATAAATTCTGAGCGATTGCCAATTCCAACAACTGCCGCTGCTGCTTAGGGTCTTTGACCTTCAGGATTTCGTTAACCTTGGTGTAATGCAACTTGCCCTGCTGTAAAACGGCTTGAATATGCTCAGGTAATTTGATCAATGGTACTCGGTGCTTGCGGAAGCTTTCTGGGGTCAACCGACCCACAACGGCAAAAACTTCCTCAACAAGCGCCCAATCCTCACTACGGACAACGTTGTCCGTAAGCCCTCGTTTTTGGTTAGCGGCCTGGTTCAGAAGGCTAATCACCTCGCTCTGGCTCTTGCCTAGATTACGGCATAACATTCCCAGAATCGCATTGGTTTCCTCCCACTTATTCAGGTCGCTGCGCTGGAGGTTACTAATTGCCTTAATATCCTCGGCAACCTGATCGCCAACCTCAAAAACTCTGACCGGAACTTTCTCTAAACCAGCGATCTCCGCAGACCGATGCCGCTTTTCTCCGGCTAGCAAATCGTACTCATCTGAGGTTCCAGGACGAAGGCGAACAGATAGTGGATCAATGATCCCAACAGCTTTCATGGAAACTGCCATCTTATTCAGTTCATCCGGATCAAAATAGCGACGAGATTGCCCTTGATCTCTATGAATTTTGCCGTACTGTACCTGAATAACATCAGGCTGTTCCTGAGATTTTGTACCTGCACGAGAGAAGTCTTGCTGAATCTCAGCAGCTTCTGATTTGTCGCTCTCCTGCTTGATGACCTGCATTAAGCCCTTAAAGCGGTTCTGCTTTGAATTACTCACCAAACACCTCCTTACCGATCGCACAGTATTCGTTCCACCCAATTCGAGCACGGCGATCGCTGACTTGGTGAACCAACACACCTTCATTTGCTGCCTTCTGGAAGGCTACAGCTTCCCTAATCTTTCCATTAAATAGAGGGAACCCCGCTTCCGTTAAAAATTCTCGCGCCTCTTCCCCTTCTTTTCTGGGGGGCGACGGCACTCTTGTTAATAGCACTCGATACTTATCAACACTCAGTGATCTCAACAACTCGACAGTTTGAATCAGTGCATCGAGAGACATTGTGTCAGGAGTAGTAGGTAGAACCAACAAGTCACACCCATCTACAATTTCTCTCAATTCATCTTCTTCAGCGCTGGCTTCCGTATCAATGACAAAGTGTTCACAATTTTTGCTGTACTTTGCAGATTGATTTACACCAACGACTTTGAAAGGCAACCCTCCCCGATCTAAACCTCGCTCTGCCCATCGAGTTGCAGAACGGTTGTTGTCGCCATCAATCAGAAGAGTTTGCCCGTTCAGTTGTAGATAAGCCGCTAAGTGAATGGCTGTCGTGGTCTTGGCCACACCACCTTTAAATGAAGCAGTGGTAATGATCATACGTCCGTAAAAGTGACTTTATATAGTCTATACGGACAGGTTGTAAGTAGGCGATGTCAATCCCTATTTCTGAAGAAAACACTACCATGCAGGCTCTTAGCTCAAAAACGCAAGATTTCTTGAACGTAGTGTTCAGGTGAGGGGTCAATTTCCCAAACCAATCCCTCACCTGGCTCTAAAGCAACTTCAATATAAAGTTCAGACTGGTTACCTTCTGACGTAACCTCGTTATTCTCAAACGGTTGGAGATCCTCAGTTAACAGTCGCAGGCAAATGCCAGGAGCAAGATTACTAGAGGAAGGCGATCGCAATTCAAATCGCCACACATTTTCAGCCACAGTGCTTTCGATCTGATGTATCCAGAGCTTGCAATCAACTCCAGATATTGACAAATCTCGCTTAAATGCAATCGCCCCAGTTGGATCTTCTGCCGTCTCGCTCCTGGCGAGAGCACTGGAGGTGGTCTGAAACTCAACGCGAGACCAGCCCAACTGCCGCCCGATTTCAGAGATCCCTGACTCCAACCACTGTTGAACAGATTGTTGATTGGGTATCCCTCGCCTTTGATCAGACAACTGCTGCCTCCAGCCATCGTGAGCAATCAAAGAAGCCCACATGGAAAATGGCACCTCAAATTGAGGATCAACAATCGATGGATTACCTAAACGCTGCAACAACGATTGGGCTTGTGTAAGAGATAAAGGGGCTAATGGATCAACGGCCACTCGTTCATTCAAGGATAATTCCTGAGCAACCCAGAGAAGGCAAACATCATTTATTAATTTTTCGCTAGCAAGGCTGTAGCAGCGATCGCTCGGATCGTAGATGCCCATACTTTTCAAATCCCGGTGACGGGCAAATCCATGAATCTTGATCCAACCTTCATTAGGATTGACTCGCACGGGGATGTAATAATCAGCACTCCAGGAGGGAATATCGACCCATTCTTGAGGAACTCTGATTTCATCCATATCAATTGATTCTGAGGGAATCAATACCAATTTAATGCCAGATAGCGCAAGTGCTGTGCCATTCACAACTTCCCAAAAGCTGGGTAAAGTCGCAGTGTTAGGCCAAGGCTCAACGCCGGAAGGATCGTCTTCTTTCAACCAGGAGGAAACGGTTTCTAAACAAAGCTTGTTTAGAAACACCTCCCACTGTCGGTGTGGTGAAAATCGTAGACTCTCGTTAGTGCAACCAACGAGAGATTTGGGATTAATGTCCAGGAAAAGTTCAGGGGCTGATATTTTCATAATACGGATGGTCAGTGCTAGGTGCAAAATGGATATGCAGCCATTCCTCAATGGCTGCTCCCACACGTTCAAGTACGGTGGAATCATTAGAAATATGCAGGTGATCTTCTCCCCGTTGAATCAAGGCTATCAAGAAACTTCTTCGTATCCGCTCCAAACGCCGTGATACGGTGCTTTGATTCATATTTAGCAACGAGGAAATTTGCTGCTGTAACAGACCTTCCTGATAGTAAAGTGCGAGTAATGAACGTGAATCGCGATCCAGGCAATTCAATGTTTCTAGCAATACTGAATTGAGAAACATTCGCTGTTGTTGTCGTTCTTCCTCTTCCTCTTCCACTGAAATTAGATCAAGCGGAAGTGCTTGATCAGTCGATGTCAACTGATCAAGCACTTCTACGAATTCAGTTTTAGATCTATCAACAGGAGCAAGTTCGTAAATCGAAATAAACTTGGGACTGAAACCCGATCGGATAGCTTCAGCACAAAGTCTCATCCAATCCTCCAAAACAAGAGGATCAATGGTCACAATACTGAAAAGCTCAGTTTTACAACGATAGCTGTAAAGATCAGCAATTGCCTTCCATTGCTCTTTATTCGGAGTAGTTATTATTTTTGTCCTAACGTCGGGACTATAGATTTTCATGAAGCATGACCATGCTAAAACATACCTAGCAATATCAGCATCACAACACCCTTGCTTGTGTTGCTTTAAGGCAGTTATTAAACGTTTTTTGCTACTTCTCCGGAGCAAAGCCCAATCATGTAATACGCTAACTTCATTCTCATGGATTAAAAAATCACGAATCGTATTTCGGAAGGCAACTAAAGCATAATTCTTAAACTTATATCCCTTCGTCTCTTTAAAGCCATGAAGGATTTTGTCGAACCGTGAAATTGCTATTTGAAAGTAATCAGAGACGGTGTATTGTGAATCGAAGATTACTTCTGTTTTTCGTGCGACCCAGAAACAGGTCTCCTGAACGTAAGCATTTAAATGTTCTTTGGCTACTAAGTTTTCCGCGTTTTCCGCCTCCCACTGTTTGTACCAGTAAAGCGCCCAAAAATCTTGCGATCGCTCCTGGACATTCGATC
Source organism: Oculatella sp. LEGE 06141 (assembly GCF_015207605.1). GTDB lineage: Bacteria > Cyanobacteriota > Cyanobacteriia > Elainellales > Elainellaceae > Oculatella. Next base: position 5,863 of record NZ_JADEWO010000024.1, on the reverse strand, counting down.
GTATAGCAGCTTGCATGTTGCGGCGTAGCTTGGGGTCGGTTATCCATTTTTGACATACATCATCGAACTGTAGAAAAGTGGAAAAGACTTCAAGCAACTCTTCGCGAAGGAACATACCTTACTACTCTCAATCACTTCATCTTTCGCCACACGGCAATAGTTTGGTCTAGGCCGCTACTAATTAGTGCGTTATTGTCTGGAGTAAACACAGTCGCCAATATCCAGTCAGAGTGACCAGACATCGTTCCCAGCGACGTTTCAAGATCCATTTTCCAGAGCTTTATGGTCTGGTCGGTGCTACTGCTAGCAATCGTGTCACCTGTGGGATTGTAAGCGACCGACACAACGCGATCGCTATGACCAGAAAAAGTTCGAACGAGAGCACCTGTAGCTGTGTCCCAAACTTTTACTGTCCCATCCCAGCTCGCACTGGCAAGGCGAGGCTCTTTTGGTGAGAAAGCGATCGCTCTCACAGCATCGTCATGCCCTGTTATCGTCTTGAGTTCATTGCCAGTCTGCAAGTCCCATAGCTTGATGGTTTTATCTTGACTGGAGCTAGCAAGCATTTGCCCATCCGGACTAATAGCAACCGAAAATACCCAGTCCTGATGGCCTGCCAACGTGCGGGTGGTCTCGCCTGATTCAAGATCCCACAACTTGATTGTTTTATCTACACTGCCACTGACAAGCGTTTGATTATCTGGACTAAAGGCAACAGACCAAACAGCACCTGTGTGCCCCTTCAAAGTACGGATCAAATCTCCTGTCTGAAGATTCCAGATCTTGATTGTTTGATCTGCACTCCCACTAGCAAGCATTTGCCCATCTGGACTAATAGCAACTGTATAAACTTTATCTGAATGCCCTTTGAGACGGTGCAACCGCTGTACCTCGTTGGCTCGTGCCTGAGCATGGGAGTCCACTCCTCCCCAAATCTCGATCACTGGCTCCCCGGCACTGACCAACGTTCGACCATCTGGACTAAGAGCTAAAGCCCATACTTTGGACTGCCCTGTAAATGCCTCAATCGATACATCCCTCCATTTGCCGCCTACAGCACAGTTATTCATTAGAATCTGAGCATTATACTGGCTTGAATCTGGATCAAGTGGGACAGCGTTAATGTTGCAGGGTTGATTGCTCTCAAAAAGCTCAGTGGTCTGATTTTGTTGGCTAAGTTGACCTATACCTGATGAACTCAAAGAATGTGAAAAGAAACCGACTAATAACAGTCCGATCATCGGATAAAACAACCGAGTAGGTTGTTTTATCTTCTCTATTCGCTTCGGTTTCTCCGTCCATTGTTGAGGAAGGGTAGAAGGCTCTTCACCTCCACCTAGAAGTGTTTCACCAATGACTAGATCTCCGATTCCATTGACAATTCGTTTAGGTGTTTGTAGGGAATACTCAGGGTATAAGAAACTATCTTGGCTATCTCGTTTACCGAGTTTCTCGTCGTTCAATTCCCGAACCCGTTGATTGATCCGGTCAATGTAATCGACTGTTCCGTTATAGACGTAGCGGTAGAGGCTATCTGCCTCAATTAGCCCTTGTGAATCTGCGGCATTTCCACGCAAACCTTGAATCAAATAGTAGCTAAAGACACCATGTCCCAGTTCTGGGAACTCCCATGATCGTTGTTCCGCATCACAGGACAATAGTGCATAGAAGCCTTGGCTGTAATTTACGCTATTGTGAAGAAAATCGATAAACCCTGTGGCTTCTGATTCAACATCAGCATATTGCTTTGCGCCTTGAATCGATAAATTGCCGCTGTGACAAGCATCCAACCACAACAATTTCTGTCGAGTCGCACTCTTTTCTAATGATTGCAATAGATCTTGCATACTTAAAGCTGTATTCGCCAGATCAGTTCTCCGGGTATCTCGGAAGCACAACATTGCTTTTTGGGTGGCTGGATCAATTGCACCGTGCCCTGAGAAATAAAACAGAACAGTGTCATCTGCTTGAGCAGATGAAATTATTTTTCTTAAACTACTCTGCACAGAGCGCAGTGTAGGAGGTTTGTGTGAAGCGTCATGGTGGACAATCAGTTGCTTCTTGGGAATTCTTTTGGAGGCAGATGCTAACGCGGCTGCGACTCCCTCACAATCCTTTGAGGAGTACGCCAAATCGGAAAAGCGCTCGTCCTGATAACGATCGACACCAACCAAAAGCACCCACAGTTTGGATTGCCCTAACAAAAGGGGATGGTCAGTGCTTGCACTGGTTTTTAGCGTTTTCGGCATGACTCACCAAGATTCTTAATATTACACTACCAAATCAACCATTATTTGATACAGCCAAATTGAACATTTCAACGTATCGACATAAACAAGCATTCCTTCTATCCTTAACAACTATCAGGCTCAAGCAACTGCCCAATTTCTATGCCTTCCCGTCGATCGTTTCTCAATCAATCTTGCTTTTTTCTGTCGCTCTGTAGTGCTCGATTGTTAGCGAGTTGCAGTGGTGAAGCTGGCATCAGTACCAGTCTTAAGAGGCAGTTGCTTATTGGAGCGGTTGCAGATGGAGATCAAATAGCTCCTTTCCAGGAGTTAGAGGGATACCTAGAACAGGAACTTGGAGTTCCCATCGATTTAGAAACGACACCTAACGAACTTCGGGCGATCGCGCAAATTAAGCAGAATGCTTGGCATCTTATTTTTGCGTCTCCAGGGGTTGCCGCAATTGCTATTGCAGAGGGATATGTCCCAATCTTTTCCCTGAATAGCGCAACCCATTTATCGTCGGTTTTAGTGGTTCGCGATGATTCAGCGATCAAAACTCTTGAAGATGTTAACGGCGCAACCCTGGCGCTAGGGCATAGAGGGTCAGCTACAGCCTACTTTGTGCCTCTGTGGAATCTTTATGGCATAACTCTAAACAAAATTGTCTTTGCAAATGCAAACACAGCTTTAACCTGGCTGGAACAATCCATTGTTGATGTTGCGGCTATGTCCCAAGCAGAGCTGGAAGCATACAGGAAGAGGAGTCAAATATCCGTTCGTGTGATTTCGATCGATCGTCGCCAGCAAGTTCCTGCTGGCTCTGTTGTCATTAGCCCTGACATTGACCAAAATCAACAAATCCTCCTAGAAAAAGCAATGAAGCAAGCCCACCCCAACTTAATTCAGGGAACTGGATATGTGCCGAACGCTCCAATTCCTCAATATGAGGAATGGATTGCATTTATCAACCAACTACAGCGTATTGAAGGGCGGATTCGTGAGGATATCAGCCCAGTTCCATTGTATTAAAGATCAAATCAGGAGAAACCATGAAAGCATCACCCAACGAGAGACGTAAAATCAAGTTTGGACTGGCCGCCAAACTAAACCTAATTTTATCGCTCGTATTTTTTCTGAGTGTCTGTGGTTTTGGTTTTTTGCTGTCCTCAATATTTGAGAACGGGGCAAAAGCAGAAGTAGAGGCGCAAGCCTTGATCGTCAATCAATTTGCCAACGCTACACGGAGCTACACACAGGAGCACATAACGCCGCTCCTACAACAGCAACTTCAGTCTGCAACCCAGTTTACGAGCGAAGCAATTCCAGCAGCAGCAGCACGGCAAACGTTTGACTTCTTCCGGGACGATGAACCCTACAACGACTTCTTTTATAAGGCAGCGGCTGACAATCCAACTAATCCAAGGGATCGAGCTGACGAATTCGAGATGGCGCTCTTAGAGCGCTTTCGTAGTGAAAACGCACCTACACTGCTTTCTGGAATCAGAAACTTTGGGCCAGAGGAGTTCTTCTATGTTGCTCAACCGTTGAAGCTCAATAATCCTAGTTGCCTTGAATGTCATTCAATTCCAGCGAATGCCCCAGCGAGTTTGATCGCTAGTTATGGCTCTGAGAATGGATTCGGGTGGCAACTCAATAGTGTGATCGCCACACAGATCGTGTCTGTTCCGTATCGTCAGATTGCGGATATGGCTCGACATCGATCGATTCAAGGCATTGCAGTCTTGGCAGCTATTCTCATCTTGATTCTTCTTATTCTGAATATCCTGCTTTCCAAGGTTGTTGTTCAACCGATACTAAAAATTGCCCGAACCGCTCAGTTAGTAGCAAGCGAAGATAACCTGGACGTGGAGTTTCCTTTTGAGAAATCCAACAATGAATTTGGCGTTCTTTCTAGGGCAATCAGCTCAATGATTTATGGGCTAAAAACTTTCGCACAAGAACTAGAATACCGAGATAGAGCAGAAGGAATTCATGACGTGAACTCAATAGAATATTCTTCGCACTCAAGCAGTTCAGGAGGAGAATCGCGATAGTTCCTCGTTAAATCGTCTTTTAGCCTTTTCGTTAGGAAGCTTCTTTCCCAATTCTTTTAAGAAATCCCGATCAGATAGATCAGGATTATCTTGAACGACTTGTTTAATCAGTCGCATTGCTGCGACTCGGCCAATGACAGTCGATAAGCAATTCACACACTGTTCTCGAAAGAGCAAGGTCTCTTTTTTCTGAATGTGATAAAGGACGATCCTTCTGATATCGTCCCTTCGTTCAGGAGGAACATACTTCGTCAGATGACCAATGAGTTCATCGACGTTCTTGGAGAGCCTTAATCCCTGCTCTAAGTATCTTGGAGCAGCTATGCTGATGACCTCCTTCAATGCCTGCACAAGCTCTTGTTGTTGGGATTCAGTCAGTATTAATTGCTCCCGAAAAGGCAACCCTGTGGCAAATCTAGAGGGTGGGAGCAACAATGCTTTATCAACTTGTGGTTGGTCAGCGTTGGCTTGAGAAAACAAGGATACGCCGATCCCTGCAATTATAATCATCGCAGTTCCTAGCAAGGATCTAAGCCCCAGGTGCTCTTGTAGAATCACAAATCCAGAAAGGGCTGCGATCGCAGGCTCAAAGCTAAGCAAAACCCCAAATACACGGGCAGACAAAAATCGGACAGCATAAAAATCGCAGGTAAACGGAATCACGGACGATAATGCCGCAACTCCAACCAATGCAAAGATAAATTTGGGGCTGAGCGCGGCACTGACAGATGATATCTCTAAACCCCAGGGAATTAAGGGTAACGCTGCAACTAGGGTTGCCACCCCAACAGCATCCCCGTCCGGGAAAATTGTAGCGATATACTCAGAAATGAGTATGTATAGTGCCCAAAACAGACCTGCAAGGAGGGCAAAGCCAACGCCTCCAAGATTCAGGGATTCGTTGACAACCGGGCTTAACAAAACGATCCCAATTCCGGCAAGGACACCCCAAAGGGAATCAGAGATCTTCCTGGATTTGAGGATGGACATCCCCAGTGGGCCAATGAAGGCAAAGACACTGACAATCCCAATGGGAAGTCTCTCGAAAGCATTGTAAAAGCAGATATTCATCAGGCATAAGCCAAGTCCGTACAAGCCCAACGACACGAGGTGGGCTTTGACCTTCTCCATGCTAGGAGGACGGATACATAGAAGGAATATTCCAGCTAAAAGGAGGTATATGGAGAGAATCGCAAGGGGGGGGGCGACCTCAAATAGCGATTTTGAAATCGCTGATCCAATCTGGAACGATAGGATAGTGCCGAAAACTAAGCTGACAGGAAGAACCCGTCTCAAATGAGGGGATAGTTTCATGTTGAGATTTACTTAGGACACAGGACACTCTACAAATGTGTTCTAGTCAATAAACTGCCTGATGGATGCTTAACTCTTGCTCGACGAGGGTAATAATGATTGGAATCATCCTACACCAACTATCGATAAGAATCGTTGAGAGTGTTTTGATTTTTGTGTAAGCCTTGAGATCGTCAATAATTGAAGCGTCCTGGAAATAGGATAGCAAAATGCGACAACGCTGCCTTCCAATCTTTAATCGGTCGGTTCCACCGCTTGGCAATG
>NZ_JADEWO010000023.1 GCF_015207605.1 Oculatella sp. LEGE 06141 | reverse complement strand
GTCCCACCCCCACCCCATCGCCCACGGCTCCATCCTCCAACTCTGGTTCTAGCTCAAATCCATCCTGGTCAACCGCCCGCCAAACCAACGACGTATGGGCTAAGGTTGTTTCTATTTCTAGAGATGGCGACGTTCGCGTTAGACTGCCAAACGGTCGATATCAGAGGTTGCCCCATGTCAACTCATCCGTTTTGTCTCGCTTGCGTCCGGGTGATGAGGTGGTTTTAACCACCATCAATCGCACGATTATAGACGTGGCCTTTGCAACCAACGACACTCAGCAAGCGTGGGTAGAGACCGAACCCAACCGGGTTGTTGAGGTGCAGGAGCAGACGATCGAAGAGATGCAAACGGTAGAGGAGACGCAAACGGTAGAAGAACGGTGGACAACCCCATCCGAGCCGACCGCTCAGCAGCAGGTCGTTCCCCCTCCAGTGATGCAACCCTGGACCACACCGCCACAACAGATCGTACCAATCATAACGACTCCGATTTCAACGCCTCGCGCCCTTTGGTAGCGTTGGGTTTATGCAACACAGCCGCAACGGAAACCACCTGACACTCCAGTGATGGTGTTACCTGAATGTAACGGGCAGCATTGTGCCCGTTACGGCTCAACCAGAAGGGGCGATCGCACGTGAAAGCCCGGAATTACACCAGGCGCATCAGCGCCTCAACCAGTATCTGATGTTGCTCATCGGTTCCAACCGTAATCCGGAGTTTGTCTTCTAACCCTGGCTGTTTGAAGTAGCGCACCAGAATGCCTCGTTCTTTAAGTGCCAAGCAAAGCGGCTCTGCATTGCCATCGGGAGGACGTACCAGTAAAAAGTTGGTTTGAGAATTCCATACCCAAAAGCCCAACTGTTTTAGCTCGGCTGCCAGCAAGCCTCGTGACGCTTTTACCCTGGCAGCACATTCATTTTTGTAAACCTGATCGCGCATGGCTGCGGCTCCAACCAAGCAGGCGATCGCATCAATGTTGTAGCTATCTTTGACTTTAAACAACCCGCTTAACAGCCCCGGGTTGGCAATGCCAAATCCTAACCGCAGACCCGCTAACGAATAGCCCTTAGACAAAGTACGGGCTATGATGACGTTCTCAAATTCGTTGACCAGCGGCAGCACGGTTTCGTCTGCAAAGTCAACATACGCTTCATCGATGACTAAAACACCAGAGAGCCGGGTTGCTAGCTGCCGCAGATCGGCGATCGGCACAACATGCCCGGATGGGCTATTTGGAGTGGCAATGAAGGTCACAGCCCCCTGAGCTGCAACTAATTCCTCAATCGGCAGACGATAATCGGCACCATAGGGAATTTCGATCGGCTCCGCTGGCTGCATCTGCGTCAAGGTTCGATACAGCACATAGGTCGGCATTGGATAAACGACGTTGCGACCCAACTCGGCACAGGCGCGAATGACCAGGTTCAGCAAATCATCACTACCGTTGCTGACGATGATCCAATTTGCTGGAACCCCCAAAACCTCGCTAATCGCCTGCCGAAACTCGTTGGCATAGGGATCGGGGTATCGCCGCAGCCATTCGCTGTCTAGCGATCGCAGAGCCGCGATCGCCTGTGATGAGGGCGGATAAGGGTTTTCGTTGGTGTTGAGCTTAATAACTGGCGTACCCGGTTTGGGCTGTTCTCCAGGAATATAGCCCGTCATTTCCTCAACATTAGGACGAAAAAAAGCGGTCATAACTGAGCAGTACATCAAACACCATTCAGTGTAAACGGTGAAGTACCGCTATGCACTTCCCTGCTTTGAGGTGTGCCTATTGAGCGATCGCAGTTAGTCCATGGCTTCTTGTGAAAAAATAGCCATTAAAAAAGCCCCTGGACGTCTGACCGTGTTTCGACTCCAGGGGCTTTTCGTTAAATTTCACTCCTCACATGTACATACTGCACCTAAGCTCACGTTAAAGATACAGACCTTGTGCCAGATTTTGAACTGGCTAAAGTGGGGCGTTACTGCATCACGGTACCAATTCATCCACCACCCCAGTCCGGGCACCCCAGTCCAGAAAACCTCGAACCTTCAAAGTTTCCAATTGGGAGACTTACAGCCATTTTCATCTGCATTCACCACACTCCAAACCCTACACCCATCTTGGCGAGACGGTGGCTGACTCGATTGAGAACTGCTGTAAGAAAGCGTTTAACACCACAAAATTGCTGTACGGCTCTCGGAACTAACAGGTGATGTCAAATGTGCTACATGACCAAACTGTGACATCCCCTTCTGCGTTGCCAGCAATGTCGTGTTCTTTCTAATATAGTCCTGGGAATTCTAGATTTAGCAATCTTGCATTCTTACAAGACAGTAAACCCATTGTGAAGTAGTACTGAACACCTTTTGCCCTGAATATACTAAAACCGTCTGTATAGCTGATGTCCACAACTCTACTCTGTCACTTTCTACAAAGAACGATGCTGGCTCTCTCATGTCTGTTTAGAAGCCACAACTATGGCTTGGGAGGCAGAGTCTCCTAACTCACCGAACGGAGGCAGAGCCTTCGAGGTAGCATCTCTAGAGATCGTCTGGGAACGAGGGTTAATCAGATGAATAGGCTAAGAGAATGCTTAAAGGTACTGAATACCGCTTGAACTGTTCCCTAAACCCTTCAACTCCAGTCTTCGACCTGCGTTTGATATGAGCGCTCTAGCTAAACGGGAACGTTGAACCAGACCTGGCTTAGAAGTCAGGGTTCAGGGATTTGGAGAACAAACGCAAAACACTTGACCCATTTCAAAAAACCTCTAAGATCCGGCTGAACGAGTGACCGCAGAGCGAGAACAGCAAACCAATGAACACTTTGAGCAATTATTTAACCGTTTCCCTGAAGATCCAACAATGATAAACTCTCAACGGAATTCTATCTTAATCGTTGATGATACCCCTACAAACATCAAGATTTTATTCGATTGTTTAAAGCAATCTGGTTTTAGAGTTTCTGTTGCTAAGAGCGGTGAGAATGCATTGGCAAAACTGCAAGAAATGGCATCCGATTTAGTTTTGCTGGATGTAATGATGCCCGGGATCGACGGTTTCGAAACCTGTCGTCGTCTCAAAGCCAACTCTGACACCCGAGAAATTCCTGTTGTTTTCATGACCGCTCTTTCTGATGTCACCGACAAAGTGAGAGGGTTAAAACTTGGAGCCGTAGACTACATCACAAAACCCATTCAAATTGAAGAGGTTTTAGCGCGCATTAACGTTCATCTGGCTTTGAAAAATACCAGGGTTCAGTTAACGAAGGAAATCGCTGAGCGAAAGCAGGCGGGCATCAAGCTTCAGCAAACTCTGCAAGAGTTGCAGCAGGCTCAAGTTCAGCTCATTCAAAGCGAAAAAATGTCTAGCCTGGGTCAGATGGTGGCAGGTATCGCCCATGAAATTAACAACCCGATTAATTTCATTTATGGCAACCTTACTCACGCCAACGAGTACGTAAAAGATTTACTGGCACTAGTGCGGCTGTACCAGAAATATTACAGTGATCCTCCAGAAGAAATTGCGGAGGAAATCCAAGCCATTGAACTCGACTTTCTGGAAAAAGATCTGGTGAAGCTGTTTCAATCGATGCAGGTTGGGTCAGATCGAATTCGTGAAATCATTAAATCACTCCGAACCTTCTCTCGCCTGGATGAAGCGGAAATTAAAGCGGTCGATCTTCACGAAAATATCGACAGTACTTTGATGATTCTCCATCATCGTCTGAAAGCCAAATCAGATAAGCTGAGCATTGAAGTCGTTAAAGACTATGGTGTTTTACCAAAGGTTGAATGTTATCCAGGACAGTTGAACCAGGGATTGATGAATATCCTTGTCAATGCAGTTGATGTGCTGGAGGATAAAAGCCTGGATTGGGCTAACCAGAAGCGACCTGGTATCATTTCAATTCGCACACAGGTTATCAATAGTGACTGGGTTGCAATTTATATTACTGATACTGGAAGCGGCATGAGCGAAGAAGTGCGATCGCAGCTCTTCAATCCGTTTTTCACCACCAAGCCTGTAGGCCAGGGAACTGGTTTAGGGCTGTCCATTAGCTATCAAATTATTGTAGAAAAGCATGGCGGCAAGTTGACCTGCCATTCAACCCCAGGAGAGGGAGCCACGTTTGTCATTGAAATTCCGATCCGACAAAAGAACTTTGCGTTAGGAACTCAGTGAGATCAATCAACGCTTTAGTCATTGCAGCGACCAGTCAACATTGAAAGTGGCTCCTAGGCAGTCTGTCTCCTAACCAGTTGAGCAAACAATCCTGGCTGATTCGCTAATTCCTCATACCGTCCTTGTTGTACCACTCGTCCGGCTTGCAGCACATAGATGCGATCGGCATGACGAATGGTGCTAAGCCGATGGGCAATCACAATACGCGTTACATTGAGCTGATCTAAACTCTGGCTCACGATCGCCTGTGTCCGGTTATCCAATGCGCTAGTTGCCTCATCAAACAGCAAAATCCGAGGTTCTAGCGCCAGAGCACGGGCAATCACAAGCCGCTGTCGTTGCCCACCTGAGATGTTGGTGCCACCTTCACTCACAAGGGTATGCATCTGCATTGGCATCGCTCTCACATCGTCTGCAAATCCACTCATTTCGGCTGCTGTCCAGGCTTCATCTAAGCTGACTAATGCCCCACTGGCAATGTTCTCAAAGATTGAACCTGCATTAATGCGGCTATTTTGTAGCACCACACCTAACTGACGACGAACAGCAGCAACGTCTAACCCCATCAAATCTTGGCCATCGTAGTAAACCGTGCCAGAGATGGGCGTTTCAAATCCTAACAGCAGCCGTAGAGCCGTTGATTTACCGCTGCCAGAGGGGCCAACCAGGGCAATAAATTCACCGGGGTAAGCCTCAATGCAAACCTCATCCAGATTTAAGGGGCCATCCTCACGGTAACGGAAGGATAAATGATCGAGCTGCACTCTTCCAGATAGTCGTCCTGGACTGGCTTTATTCAGGTCTACTTCGGGCTGTGCCGCCAGAATAGGTTGCGATCGCTGCCACAGCGGAATTACGTCTAGCACCTCAATTAATGTGTTACTTAAACTCGTTACACCTCCTATGAATATGCCGAATGCGACACTGAACGCCAGAAACGATCCGGTTGATAACCCGCCACCGTTGCCAACTGCCTGCGTTGGATCAATCAAAGTACTTGCCAACCAGAACAGCATGACAGTCGTGAGAGTGGGCATCACGGTATTGAATAAAACAACGGTGTCCTCTAGACGCTGTGTACTCACCAAAAGCTGAAGTTGCTGTGTATATTTCTGCCCCCAATGGGCGAAGGCTCGTTCCTCCACTCCGGCAATTCGCAGTTTGGGAACCCCATTGATGAGCTGCACGACTAGCCCAAAAATGTCGCCTTCGAGTTCCATTAAGGGACGATTTTTGCGAATAATGAGCGAACCGGAAATAGTTGTAAAGGTAACCACCACCAGCGCCAGCCCAAGTGCTAAGTTGGCAAGCTTCGAACTGTAGTAGAACAAAAGCCCCAGGTTTAATAATGAGAAGAACCCAGCAAAGATAGTTTGCAACGCAGTGCCACTGAGTTTGCGGCGAATGGCACCAATACCAGACACGCGCGAATTTAAATCGCCTGTGGAATATTGCCGAAAAAAAGATGTTTTTAGCTGTAACAACCGATCCCAAACAGCGGCTTGCAGTGAGGCATCGGATAAGGTTTCAATTCGCATAGAGGCGATCGCCTGTGCCAGTTGAAAGCTGGCTCCACCAAACGCGGCTGCCAATAGCCCTAACCCAATTTGAACCAGCAATCCTGAGTTGCCGTAGGGAATTGCGCTGTCGATGAGAACGGCTGTAGCTTGCGGAACGAGCATTCCCAACAGAGTCGCTGCTACACCCGTCAACAGGATGGCAATGATGTCTCGCTGGCGACCCTGAAGCGCAAATTTCAGCAGGCTAATTGCATTCAACACGCCATCGGGCAAGGGACGGTAAAAGACAAACGCCACCGGATCAATCGTTTGGGCGATCGCTTCATCCACTGGAATTCTGGCGGAACCAGGCTGACCACCCTCAGAGGCATCGGCTACCCGCATCGGGTCGAAAAGCTCATAGCGCGCATCTCCCACGGGCAACAGCGCTACAGGATATTTATCCCTGGCAGTATATGCCAGCAGCGGCCCGCTATCCATTTTCCACCAGTTGTTTCGTAGCAGCACCCGCCGCAGTCGCAGACGAGAAGAACGGGCGATCGCTTCTAGTGGCTCTTTGACCCGCTTCAGGTCTTCAGAGCTAGCAGGTGGTTGAATGGTGACCCCCAGCGCCTTTCCCACTGCCCCTGCGGCAGCCAGTAACGGCATTTCTGCTTCAACCCCCCTTTCCTGTTGCGGTTTGAGGATCGCAGCAAGATTGCGAACGGTGTGTTGCGTTACCTGCTGGTTGAGTTCCTGCCGTGCTTGAAATCGCAGTAGCGATTCCTGTGCCTCCTGTTCAGCTATAAACTCAATACAGCGCAGAAAGTAGACATGGAGTTGAGCCAGCCCGTTGAGCAAAATAGTCCCAGCTTCAACAGTTCCAGCTTGCACATCTATGGTGCTTCTGGCAAAGAGTTCGAGGTGATCGTCTGCCTCTACCCAGGCTCCATTCCCAACCGGAAAGCAGCCCATTTCTTGATCTAAAACAAGATCTGGGTACCCCAACCAGCGTAATTTGCCCTGCTGAACTCTAATCCACAAAACCTGACCAGGCAACGGCTGATAGATTTGCCCCTGCATCAGAGAGACATACTGCGTTTCTGGGACGATGCCAACCGATTTAGGTTGAGGTAACCCTTTAATCTGCCCCAGGCTGTGAACCCAGTTTTCCAGAAGGGAGCGAAAGCCAGGGTGCTGGGTTGCTTCACTGATGGGAACAGGCAGAAGTTCAGTTGGTTCAAGCGGTACAGCAATCAGGGCAAAATGTTGCTCACCCGCAAGCTCCATTCCAAAGAGGGCTTCGCCCGGCTTGATGTTGAACAGGTAACGGCGATCGCCCTCCACGGTGCCATTTTGAACTGGAACAGCAAACAGTGCCAGAGAACCAGACTGAACCCGCCAGATGAGCTGTGGCTCATTTAATAACAGTGGCTCATTCCCGTTGATTTGGCGTAGACCCAGATTGATGTGTAAGGTCATGAGGCATCCCCGGCATTGCGAATGAGTTGGGCATACAGTCCAGGTTGCGACCACAACTCCTCGTGGATGCCGCGTTGCACAACCTTGCCATGATCTAAAACAATAATTTCGTCACAGTCTCGAATGGTACTCAAGCGATGCGCCACAATCAGACAGGTACAGCCTCGCTGACGCAGCGCTTGGTCAATGGTTTTCTCGGTTTCTGTATCTAAAGCGCTGGTCGCCTCATCCATGATTAGAATTGAGGGATTGTTGACCAACGCTCTGGCAATCTCAAGTCGCTGTCGCTGCCCACCACTTAAATTTACGGCTCCTTCTAGCAGTTGAGCATCGTATCCACCCGGAATCGAAAGGATGACATCGTGAATTGAGGCATCCTGACACGCCTGATGTAAGTCATGATCGGGAACGGTCGCATCCCACAACGTTAAATTGTCTCGAATGGTACCAGAAAACAGCAAAATGTCTTGTTCTACTACGGCGATCGAATTAGCCAGCACCGCACGCGGAATATGGGTTCTAGAAACGCCATCAAACTGAATCTCTCCTGACCAGGATTCGTACAGTCCAGCGACGATTTTAGCCAGGGTTGATTTACCAGAGCCGCTGCCACCCACAAAGGCAATTCGCTGCCCCGGCTTGATCGACAGATTAAAGTTCTCGATCAGGGGAGCTTCCAGCGGACTATAGCCAAACGTAATTGCGTTGAGGTCAATGTAGCCATGAAGCCGAGGCATGAATGACCATTGACCTCTTTTCTCTTTCTCTTTGTGTCCTTCCTTTTTATCTCCCTCTTTCAACTGCGGGTCAATTTCGTTGCCCAATACATCATCGAGACGCTGCAAGTTTCCCTGCAAACTTTGCAGCGTGCTGCCAAACTGAACCAGGCGATTCACAGGTTGTTGAAAGCTCTGCATTAACAGTTGAAAGGCGACCAGCATACCGATGCTTAAACTGCCGTTAATCACTCGCCAACCGCCAATAATCAACAGAGATGCCGCCGTGAGGGTAGAAAGCAAAGAGGGCAACAGTCCTAAAAATCGGTTGATTAACCCCAGCTCTTGCTGAGCATTTATTGCTTTGGTGTAGTAACCTACCCAGCGAGCAAAGAAATCTGATTCTAGTCCAGATGCTTTGAGCGTTTCCATACTTTGCAATCCGGCGATCGCAATCCCCGACGCTTTACCGTACTCCTGCACCAGTCTTAGATTGGCATCGACACGGTGACGAGACACCCATTGCAACGTGAGGACATTAACGATGGCAAAGGAAATAACAATGACGGTTAACACAACATCATATTGCAGCATGGCGATCGCAAAAAAGACCACCATGAACGCACTAATCACCGTTGTAGTGAGCCGACCTGATAAAACATCTGCAACGTCATCATTCAGCTTTACCCGGTTGCTAATTTCTCCGGCAAATCGCTGTGCGTAGAAGCTAACTGGCAACCGCAAAACGTGCCACACAAACTGACTGGACAAACTCACCGATAGCTTGATCTTCAACCGGCGCAGATACTGCAATTGCAATAGGGTCAATACGCCCTGTAGCCCCACCGTCAGCAGCATTCCAAACAGTAGATAGGGCAACCAGCCTGTGCGACCACCCACCAAAACGTTATCCACGAAAATTTGGCTAAATGCAGGAATGACCAGGCTCGGCATCACTAGCAAAAAGCTCGCCAAAACACAGTAGAGCAATGCCCCAAAAGAGCTACGCAGACGTTTTCCCAGGGCTAAAACCAGGCTGGGCTTCTGCCCTCCTGGCTTAAAATCCTCACCTGGTTCTATGACTAAAACGACTCCGGTATACCCCTGATCAAACTCCTGATGAGAAACCGTCCTGGGTCCTAATGCCGGATCGTTTAGATAAACCCGATCCCTGGTAAACCCTTCAACCACCAAAAAATGATTGAAGTGCCAAAATACAATAAAAGGGAAACGCAGTTTCAGTAAGCTTTCCAGAGACTTTTTGAACCCTTTGGCGACCATGCCATAATTTCGGGCAGCCTTCAGGACGTTAGCGGCGGTGACACCATCTCGCGACACACCACATGCCTGACGCAGTTCCGCCAGTGGTACCACTCGGTTGTAGTAACTCAAAACAATTCCCAGAGCAGCAGCTCCACATTCAACCGCTTCCATCTGTAAAACGGTTGGCGTTTTGACCCGGACGTGCCGCTCCTTTCGTGGCGATCGCAGCGCTTCTAAAGGGTTAATGAACATTACTGAGAAGCCTCAAGAAACGGAAAAACAAAGGCGATCGGCGCTTTCTCCTGTAGCGTGATACGGGCGATCGCCGTTGTGCCTGGAGACAAGGCCAATCGGGCACCACTGAGGGAAGTCCACTTATAGCCGCTAGCTGTCGCAGGATCTCGTTCTAGTTTAATGATGACTTCAATTGAACGGTTCTCATCCAGAGTACCGAGTTGACGAGCCGATTCTAAGGTTGTGATCGATGGCTCTGAAACAGACTGAACATGAGCCACAATTCCGCCTGTAGAATCGGCGCTGTTCGGCAAAAGGATGACCTCCATTCCAGGTTGAATCCATTTTCCTTCACGGCTCTCAAAACGAGATAATCCTACCAACTCGTTTGAGGAGGATGAGGATTGAACCAGTACGCCTTGACCAGTCGCTGTTACTGGGATACGCCCCAAAACGCCCCAAAGGAGTGTTAACACCACCATAGAACCCAGAGATGCCAAAGGTAGCCAGCTTTTAGGGCTAACCACCTGCATAAGCTGATCTAATTGTTCGGGAGAGGATAGCCGCTCTAGCGACTCCTTTCTAAAAATGCTGGTTTGAGGCTGATCGTTCATTGTTGGTTCAGTTTATCTGTTAGTTGAGGCTACTTAAAGGACTCCTAACCGTTTCAACATCCAATTAAATCGAGCGGCTCCTTGAGAAACCTGCTGCAACGAATCGAGATCTAATTCATCGTCATATTCAACGGCTTCATCCATTCCCTGTGGCCGGTCGTACATGTTTTGATGACAACCCAATCGACTCATGACCATTTGCAGGCTATTTGAAAGCTGAATGGCTAACACCCGGTAGAAACGGGATGCAAAACCCATGTCCTGCTGAAGTTTAGTGGTTAAAGCTTGCCGGGAAATAGACAACACCAACGAGTGATGAACGGCTCTAACAGTGACAGGCAACGGACGAAAATCTAGAAAGGAGATGGCTCCACTGATTTCACCTCTGGTTAAGTTGGCGATCGCCTTACCAAAACTAGCGTCCCTCTCCTGGCGCTCAAAGCAAAGCGTTAACGGGTTGTAGTCACCTTCTGGCACAGTAATCAACAGCAGCCCATCCAGGATGAAATCTAGCGCTTCAACAGGTCTTCCCGCCTGGATCAGAATAGTGCCAGGGGCAAGGGGTTTAACTTCACCTACCGTAATCAGCCAGTCAACGTCACTATCCCGTAACTCTCCAAATACGAAGAGAGCTTCTTTCATTGGCTGATCGTTGATGGCCCGCACCTGACCTGGCATCTCCAGGATCTGCCGTAACCGTTCGGAGAGCATCAGGGCGATCGCCCGATACAAATGCGTACTAAAGTTAATATCCTGTTCTAATTTTGTTACTAGCTGTTGACGAGGAATGGCCAATACCAATGAATTGACAGCAGCCCTGACCACTGCTGGCATAAAACACAGATCAAACAGAGACGTTTCTCCAACAATTTCCCCACGTGAAAGCTGGGTGATTTCTCGATCTTGACAATTATTGACGGCTAAACTACTCCCTGTCGAATCGCTTTCAGCGCTGGGAACAACAATCGTTAACATTCCATCCAGTAGCAAATAGATCATGTCTGGATCTTTGCAGAGCTGAACCAGCACGGTTCCGGCGGTGACTTCCTCTTGATGACCTGCGGCAATCATCCAATTGATATCGGCGTTGCTTAATTCCTTGAGTAGGACTTCTGCCATAACGTCACCGTATTTTAATGACAATATTATTGCGGATTAGCAGTGATGAGACTAGAGGTGTTGAAGTTGATCCAACATTCGTCCAACATTTATCCAACATTTATCCAACGTGTAGGCTCTCAATATATCCAGGTTTAAGACTACTCTTAAGGAGTGATTAGTGCAGTTTGATTTGATGCGATCGCCCACTAGTCACTTTAATTGTTGTAAGAGGACATAAGCTATGAGCCAGCAAGAACCCAAAAACGAAGAGCAGCTTTCAGATGAGCAATTGGAAGATGTATCTGGTGGATTAACAGACCGATTTACCGATTCTCATCGGGACAACCTCAACAAGGGACTTAAGCCCGAAGAAGAACTTTCGGATGAACAGCTACAAGGAGTATCCGGTGGACTGACAGATCGGTTCGACGATGCTCATCGGGACAACTTAAACAAGTAACGTTGTTTCCAGTAATTTACCTGGATAAAAGGGGGCAGGGAACACCTACACCCTTTTATCCAGTTCAAAAGATTCCAAAAAGATTCAAAACCGGGCTGCACATTTTCGGTGGGTAGCAACAACTTCAAAACACACAAAGAGCATTATCCTCAATCCGAGTTGTTAGTTCTGGCCATGTGGTTTTTGGCAAAAAGCTACTGTTGAGGGTAGGTAGACTGATAGCTAAATCGTTGCTTTAGCAAAGAGCGGAAATTTTTCTTCTTTACTGGCTCTTTTAATGCTTTTGAGAGCGCCTGCCACAGTTCGGCTCCTGCCTCTCGGAGGTAGGCTTCGTCATACCCTGATTCTTTAGCGATCGTCATGTACTCTTTAGCATTCCAGGCCTGTTGAAACACCAATGTTTTGACCGGGGTGAGAGTACCTGGCGGTAAAAGTTGTTCTACAATTTCTAGCGCTTCTTCAGAGGTCATAAGTGGTAGGTTGTAAGTTGGTGTGCAATACGTTTCAAGTTCTCCAGCAATTCAGCGATTGGGGCAGATGCCTGAGCAGCAAAGAATTACTGTAGATTGGTTCAGCAATATCTCTATTAATCTATTTATTAGTTTTACTCCTTCTAGAATGTAAGGACTACAGTAATCAAACGAGCGAAAAACACTTTAAAGATACTGATAGACACCTTGTACGTAGGGTTGTTTTAGATTCTCCTGCAGCATTAGAAAAACGAGATAATTCTTCTGATGGTACAAGAACATTTTCGCTTGTTCAATCGACGTACCGCAGGTCATTATCAAAGATTGATTGAAAGGAAACTGGCACAAAGCAGCAGAGCTTTAGCATTGAATCAGTCAATTAAAGTCATTAGTTCCATGAGCGGCTTGGTGGCTGAAGACTATTGTTAAGGAACTTTCTAAACAGAAGCTGAAGAATTACTTAAAGAGAAATGAGAATGACTGAGCCTTGAAATGAAATTGCATGTTGTCGTTGTTCTCAGCCAATTCTCAGATTTATTCATCCTTGTCTCAGCCAATAATCATGCTTCCCTTCAATTAAACAGTCATGGTTGTATCAGGTTTAGAGCCAAAGTTCATAACTCAAAGTTCATAACTCAGACTCCGATCGCTGGTTAATTGAACTACTGATTGAACTTGGTGAAACCGATCGACAACGGTTGTAGCGGTGCTGTCTACTGATTCAACGGCATTGCTGAATGCAGATATGATTCACAGACATCGCTCCTTATGTAGGGGCACAATGCCATGCCTTTACATAATTCATACTCAAGGCAGCAACGCCTGTTCAAATGAACCTCAATTCTGGTGGAATTAGCAATGAGAAAATCAAATCGACTGGTGTTACTGGGTACAGCCTCCTTGTTTGTTGCTGCGGCCTCTGTGGCAAGTGCCTCTAACCTTAGCGCTCAGATATCCAACCAATTTGTCAATCAGGCTTCTACCGTTGTGGTACAAGCTCAAGCCATGCCGATCGCGTCTGGTGAGTTTGTTGCTGCGGAAGCTCCAACCACAGGCTCAGTACGCATTACGACAGAAGATGGACATCGTTACCTGGAGCTAGATGGTGCATTCAGTACCAGTGAGCAGGGGCCAGATCTGCATGTTCTTTTAGATACAGCGACTCAACCACCGCAAAACTATCAGAACATGGGTCAATTTGTGAATTTAGGTAGCCTCAGCAGCTACAGCGGTATGCAGCGATATCCTATTCCTGATAGCGTCGATATTTCTAATTTTCAGTCGGTCGTGATCTGGTGTCGTATGGCAAATGCTACATTTGGCTACGCGCCGCTGCAATCCTCTAGCCGTGCCAATCTGCCGTAATCTTGGTTCAGGGGTTACTTAACCTTGGTTTATCAGATAGGAATGCCTCCCCATCTGATAAACCAGGCTCAACCTCATTTCATTGATGTGCCAAACAAGAAACCTCTCCGTTTATGCTCGATTGCACCAGGTGAACAGAGTTGTCACCAGATAGTTTCTGTTTGTGTCAGGCACGATCTGCTTTTGTAACGTCAAATTTTGCGTCCTGCCGCTGCTGTGGTTTAATGTCTGGGGGCTGTACAGAGCAGATTTTTATTCGATTGGGCACTGATTTACCAGTGAGCCACAGCCTCTTTCAAAGCAGCTTGAGCATCGGCGATCGCCTGCTTGCGTGCCTCATCACCCAAAGCCTGACTATCGGCATGAACGAAATTGACATCGGTGATCCCCATGAAACCAAAAATGAGTCGGAGATAGGGCGTTTGCAAGTCGTAGTCGTGAATGGGACTTCCTTCTGGATAAGCGCCCCCATTCGCCGTAATGATAGTGGCCTTCTTGTTATCAACCAGACCTTTATAACCGTTTTCATCAACCGAAAAGGTGCGACCAACTCGCACAATTTGATCAATGTAGGCTTTGAAGTTGGCAGGAATGCTGTAGTTATACATTGGAATACCGAAAACATAGCGATCGGCAGCTAAAAACTCATCAACCAATTCATTGGAAATCCGAATTGCTTCTGCAAGTTCAGGAGTATGTTGGTCGGGAGAAGAGTAAGCAGCAGCAATCCAGGCTTCATTAACGAATGGAACTGGGTGATGACCAATATCGCGGTAGGTGACAGTGTCGTCTGGGTGAGCGGCTTTCCAATCAGAAATAAATTCTTTTGCGAGTGACCTCGAAACCGATCGCTCTCCACGAGGGCTGGAATCAAGATGAAGGATGTGAGCCATAAAATTACCTTGAGATGTAGATACAGTTTGGATGCTGTTTGAACGTAATCTAACAACTTTACTTTAATGAACGCAAACCTAATAATCAAACATGGCGGATGCGCCCTTCAAAGCACTTAGTCTGCAACACCTGTCCAAATTGCACCACTCAAGATCTGCTAGTTAAGCACTAAGTTAACCACGAGAATGCAGGTCAGTATGATCTGTCTTTAGTCAGAAATTCAATTTAGGCGTACTGGTGTTCATTGACATGTAGATAAAAATATACTTGTATGTACATGTTGCCGCTAGGAGGTGAGTTAATTGCTAACTCGTTCAATCAGGATCAATAAGTCAACCATTGGAGCGCTCTCTATTAGCACTGCTCTAATGACAACCTCTCTGGTTGGGTTGGTAGGCGTAGAGGCAGCAAGAGCTGCTGAAGACTGTGGCACCGCTACCTATTACGATACTGGCGACGTTACCAGTAGCGGAGACCCCTTTGACCCAGGTGCGTTAACCGCTGCGTCTAGCTATATTCCAAATGGAACGCTGGTCGTTGTTCGTAACGTCGATCGTGGAACAGAGGTGACAGTAGAAGTAAATGACTACAATCCTGGTGATGGAATCATTGATGTCACACCAGCGGTTATGGAAGCGCTTGACCCAGGTGGAGACAATTTGAGCTTAGATGTGTGTCTCTATTACTAGACCAAAACTATTCTCCATGTCTCTAGTCTATCCCTCTTTGATCCCTCTAAGGAGAGGAATTCTCGGCGTTGCTGAATAGTGGGAGAAATTAAGCAGGAATGGGAACATCTCAACACTTCATGTAGTGAAGTAACAAGCGGATTGAATGTCTCAGCATTTCTTCTGGTTTGGGATAACACAATGTTTTGCGATGTAACGGTGCTAGATGGTGCTGCAAGCGTGTATTTTCACTTTCTCCCAAGGGGAGACGCTGCGCGAACAACTCGTGTCATGTGGGTTTTGCTCACAGTCTGATCTCATGGTGGAATAAATCCCGGACAAACACTCCAACCATCTGTGACATAAGAACACCAGTGTCATGCTCCAGCGCTTGATTCAAAGGGCGTGCTTTAAAGCTCCCGATTGCTCGGTTACATTGTGCTTTTCGCCCCCTAAATCCCCCAAGATCGGGGGACTTTGAATCGTTCAAAAGTCTATAAAGTTTGAACTTCCAGGATTTAAAGCACGCCCTAGCTCTCGCCTCTTTATAATCCTGATAATCGAACTTTATAAGGGATTTCTTCAACGGGCAAATCATCGCAGTCCCAGTCATTATAACGAAGCTGTAACCGCTGTTCTCCTGCATATTCCACTAACCTTCCACCATACAGCTTGGCCTCAGTCCCTAGACTTTGAATTCGGATTTTACCGTTGAAGACAGTAGCACGAGCGAGGTAAATCACCAGGTCGTCTCGGGAAGGACGATTCACAGTGGTACTTGCGGTCAAGTGAGCTAACCCTCGCTCATCCATTTCTTGAGCTAAGGCGATAGCCGTATTGCGAATGCCTCTAATGGCAACAATGTTGGCAGCAACGGCCATTGTGATGTCTACACCATCATTCGTTACGATGGAGTTGTTGGATAAAAATTGAAAATTGAGTTCTCCCAAGTCACTGCGAATGCGGCGATGAATTAAGTTGTCGGGATGGTAATGAGTTAAGGTTCCCACAATAGCGCCACAGGCAGCACGCGGTTCTCGCCAGGGAGATTCACGGGTTTTGCCGTAAATCTGTTGACCATTCTCGCGTAATCGCCCCACATGCGTTTTGAGGTCGATCGCCACCAGAGAAAGCGATTGAGGATTGCCTGCATACACTTGTCGTTTTAAGGATTCGTCTAACTCATGCGCCACGGTGACATGGGCTAAGGTCGCCCCGTTGTCAGTGCCTCCACCTGCCGGGAAAAACGCCTCTAACTTGAGTTCTCCAATTTCAGAGAGCGTAGCAAATCGAGAGGCGACGACATCACGATAGCGTTTGGTCGCCTCGCCCTGATGGATGCGATCGCCACAGTTGGTATATGCCAGGGTGGTAACAACGCTGGGTAAGGTCATGTCAGCCCCGCAGGTGTTCATGTTTGTAGGGCTAGAGACAGCAAGTTGAAGTTCATCTCGCAGGATTTGCAGCCCTTTGATGAGCGTGTAGCGATCTCGGACAATTTCATTCAGATAGTTATGGTAGGCATTGCGCTCCATTCCAAAACTGGTGGAGAGCCGCCAACATTTTTCGACCCGTGCTTCGGTAGGGGCAGCATCAAAGGGTAAAGACATAAGTTGGGAAGACGGAGCATGAATGCTGGATGAGATATTTCAAACTATACAGGCCATCTAACATAACCTCTAGTGCAGTTGATTGACCGCAACTGATCATGATACTGCAAGTTCTCAATAGCCGCGAAGAAAAGTCTCTGCGGTACGGGCGGAATGCTGATGACGGTAGCGGAGGACGCGTTCTATAGAACCCATTTAAGATCTTTTTACAGCCATTTTCATTTGCATTCACCACACCTTAAACCTTACACCCCACTCCCATCTTGGCGATACTGTGGCTTACTCGATTGAGAGCTGCTGTAAGTAGCTAACCGCTTCACCATCAGGCGAATGAAGCAAAGGTTGAGTTTTGTTCTGGCATGTTCTAGCGTCCACTCAAAGTTTTTGACCAGATTCTTACAGCGTTCTACCCAACGATTAGAGCGTTCAATCACCCACCGCACCGCAATCGGCACAAACCCTGTCCGTCCTTGAGCAGCCTTCTGGGGTTTCGAGAGTTTAGCGGCAACTTCAAACTGAATCTTGCTCATAATCCCTGGATAGACTTGCTCTAGCGTGGCTTGAATCGTCTCTGGGTGATAGCCGTGGTCGAGCCTAATCGTAGTTTTTGCCAGTTCTAACGGTTTTTGCCGAAAGTAGTCCATGTTGTGGCTTAACATCTCGATGAATCCCTGGTCATCCGAGACATTTGGCTCTAGTGCAGTGGGTGAAAAACGGCAACCCTAAACTATCAACCGCCAGATGCCGCTTAATCCCACTGGTCGCTTTGTAGAAACAGAAGCCGTTGGAGGCAGCACTGGCGTTGCACGTATTCTTCACCGCTTCGAGTCGATGATGATTAGCCTTGTCCATCGACTTTTTTTTACTTG
The DNA here is from genome assembly GCF_015207605.1 of Oculatella sp. LEGE 06141. Taxonomy (GTDB): domain Bacteria; phylum Cyanobacteriota; class Cyanobacteriia; order Elainellales; family Elainellaceae; genus Oculatella. The sequence goes on along the minus strand of NZ_JADEWO010000023.1, from coordinate 78,550 downwards.
AATCCGCACGTGCCCATGCAAGGTTTCCATCAATTGGTCAAACACACCTGCATCCCGCCATTGCTTATAGTGCCAATAGACCGTGGAATAGGGCGGAAGGTCTCTGGGTAGATCTTGCCAGTTGCAGCCATTCTGGAGTTGATAGAGGATACCATCAATGATTTCTTTCTAACTCCGGTGACTCGGTCGAGTTTGTTTCTTTTTGGGTAAGATGTCGTGTAAGAGTGGTTTGAGCACTTCCCATTCAGCGTCACTGAGGTTGCTAGAGTAGGGCATGTCAATTCTTGAAATTACCTTCCTTACGCTAGTTCGACCTCTCCAGAGATGTCGAATGGGTTCTATAAGCGACGGTGTTTTTCAACGGTTCCAAATCTACAACGGTAGTACTACCGTTGTCGGGAACCCGAAACGCCAAATTTTCTACTTAGACGCAGAAGACAATCAACTTCTGTGTTTTGTATGTTGCGTTGCTCATTCAATTAGTTGTCCTCACAAGTTCCCCAAATTCTTTTTCTATAACTAGAACTATAGGGCATTGAAAACACTTGAGAGACCATGAGGTGAGTTTCCAAGATGCTTCAACTTGACCAATAACCCGGTTAGAGGAGAAGAGTTTATGTTGCAAACAACCGTCGTTCAATTATCCTCGCAATCAAAAGCACAGGCATTTGCCCTGCCCTTCAAAGATGTTGGTATTACAGACATCCCGATTGTTGGGGGAAAGAACGCCTCCCTGGGAGAGATGCTGCAACAACTCTCTCCGAAAGGGATCAATGTTCCTGATGGGTTTGCCACAACCGCTCATGCCTATCGTTATTTCATTGAAATTGCAGGATTAGAAGAAAAACTGCGGCAATTGTTTGCTGAACTGGATGTAGAAGATGTGGTCAATTTGCGGCAGGTGGGCAAGCAGGCAAGATCGCTCATCCTACAAACCCCGTTTCCGGATGAACTGCAAGAAGCAATTGTCCAAGGCTATCAGAGTTTGTGTGGTCGGTACGGTGCAGATACTGATGTTGCAGTTCGTTCCAGTGCTACCGCAGAAGATTTGCCCGACGCGAGCTTTGCCGGACAGCAGGAAACCTATTTGAATGTGCATGGTGTGCAAGGCGTACTGGAAGCTTGCCACAAGTGTTTTGCTTCAATCTTTACCGATCGCGCCATCTCCTACCGTCAAATCAAAGGCTTTGATCACTTTGAGGTTGCCCTTTCCGTAGGGGTGCAAAAGATGGTGCGCTCTGACCTGGCATCCTCTGGGGTGACATTTTCAATTGACACCGAAACTGGCTTCAAAGATGCAGCCCTGATTACCGCTGCCTACGGGTTAGGTGAAAACGTGGTGCAGGGAGCCGTGAATCCCGATGAATATCTGGTGTTCAAGCCAACGCTAAAGCAGGGCTTTCGTCCTATTTTGGAGAAGCGATTAGGCACCAAAGAGATCAAGATGATCTATGCCATAGGTGGTTCTAAGTTCACCAAGAATGTTTCCGTTCCACCAGAACAGCGTCGCCAATTTACCCTCAGTGACGATGAGATTTTGACCCTTGCTCAGTGGGCGTGCGTGATTGAAGACCATTACTCCACCGTTCGTGGCGCATACACGCCAATGGACATTGAATGGGCAAAGGATGGGGTAACGAATGAACTGTTCATCGTGCAAGCGCGTCCAGAAACCGTGCAATCCCAAAAAGTTCAGAATGTGTTGCGAACTTACCATTTGCTAAAAGAACGCAGCGGCTCTTCTCCCACGCCTTTAGCCAGAGGACGGGCAGTAGGTGAGATGGTTGGACAGGGTGAAGCCAGAGTGATTCTGGATGTGCATAAGATCGATCAATTTCAAGCCGGTGAAGTGTTGGTGACAAACCGCACCGATCCAGACTGGGAACCCATCATGAAGAAAGCCAGTGGGATCGTCACCAACCAGGGTGGGCGCACCTGTCATGCTGCCATTATTGCCAGAGAGATGGGAATTCCGGCGATCGTCGGGTGTGGTAATGCCACTACGGTTTTGCAAACCGGGCAAGACGTCACTGTTTCCTGTGCCGAAGGTGAAGAAGGACGGGTTTATGGCGGTCTGTTGCCGTTTGAAGTCAATGAAGTTGCCCTGGAAAAGCTACCTCGAACCCGCACAAAAATCCTAATGAATGTGGGCAATCCAGAGGAAGCATTTAGCCTGTCTGCCATTCCTAATGATGGTGTTGGCTTAGCTCGCATGGAATTTATCATCGCCAATCACATTCAAGCGCATCCACTGGCACTGCTAAATTTTGATGAGTTGGAAGATGAACTGGCTCGCTACAAGATTGCCGAACTCACGGCTCAGTATGAAGACAAAGCCCAATTTTTTGTAGACAAGTTAGCCCAGGGGATTGGCACGATCGCCGCTGCGTTTTATCCCAAACCTGTAATTGTTCGCATGTCTGACTTCAAGAGCAATGAATACGCAAACCTCCTGGGTGGTCGGCAGTTTGAGCCACATGAAGAGAATCCGATGATTGGCTGGCGTGGGGCTTCCCGCTACTATGACGATCGCTATCGAGACGGCTTTGCCCTCGAATGTCAGGCAATGAAGCGGGTTCGAGCTGAAATGGGTTTAGTGAATGTCATTCTAATGATCCCCTTCTGCCGTACCCCTGAAGAAGGTCAGCGTGTGTTAACCGAAATGGCAATTCATGGTCTAGTACGAGGCGAAAACGGCTTGCAAGTCTACGTGATGTGTGAATTGCCGAGTAATGTCACGCTGGCCGATGAGTTTAGTCAAGTTTTTGATGGATTTTCGATTGGCTCCAATGATCTAACGCAATTGACACTCGGACTCGATCGCGACTCATCGCTTGTTGCTCGTTTATTCGATGAACGTGACCATGCTGTCAAACGCATGATTCAGCAGGCGATCGCCACTGCAAAACAATGCGATCGCAAGATCGGTATCTGTGGTCAAGCTCCTAGCGACTATCCTGAATTTGCCCGTTTCCTGGTGGAGCAAGGCATTGATTCCATTAGCCTCAATCCAGATTCAGTATTAAAGACACTACTGGAAATTGCAGCGGTTGAAGCAGGTTAAATTCGCTGCTAACCCAACCACAGGTGTCATGGGTATCTCACTCGTCCAAATCCAAGATACCCACAACTCTAAGTCTATCGCATTCCTATCAGGAGACATATTAGATCATGTTTGAGCAATGGCAAGGATTTAAGTCTGGTAACTGGGTAAATGAGATTGACGTAAGAAGCTTCATCCAAACCAACTACACTTCCTATGACGGAGATGACTCGTTCTTGGTCAATGCAACCGAGCGAACTCAAACCCTCTGGGTTCAGGTGAAAAATTTAATGGCTCAAGAGCGAGAAACGGGAATTCTGGATGCGGATACAGCAACCGTTTCCGCCATTACCGCTCATAGCCCTGGTTATATCGATCAGAATCTGGAACAAATTGTAGGTGTACAAACGGATAAGCCCTTAAAGCGAGCAATCATGCCCCTTGGTGGCATTCGTGTAGTTAAAGCGTCGCTCAAAGCCTACGGTTATCAGCTTGATCCCACAACCGAGGAAATCTTTACTAAATATCGCAAAACCCACAATGATGGGGTATTTGATGCCTACACTCGCGAAATGCGGTTGGCACGACACTCCGGCATCATTACTGGACTACCAGATGCCTATGGACGGGGACGAATTATTGGCGATTATCGTCGCGTTGCCTTGTATGGGTGCGATCGCCTCATTGATGACAAGAAAACGCAGTTGCAATCTTTAGAGATTGACAGTATTGATGACACCCTTCAACTACGCGAAGAGATTAACGAACAGATTAAAGCCCTATTTGAGCTAAAAGAAATGGCAGCGAGCTACGGCTTTGATATTAGTCGTCCAGCCGCCAATGCCAAAGAAGCGGTGCAGTGGCTTTATCTGGCCTATCTGGCAGCCGTAAAAGAGCAGAATGGGGCTGCAATGTCGTTGGGACGGGTCTCAACCTTTCTGGACATCTATTTTGAGCGTGATTTGAAGCATGGTGTATTCACCGAATCAGAGCTTCAGGAACTCATTGATCACTTCGTGATGAAACTGCGGATGGTGCGCTTTCTGCGAACGCCTGACTACAACGAGCTGTTTTCTGGCGATCCTACCTGGGTGACAGAATGTATTGGCGGCATGGGCGACGACGGTAGACCATTAGTGACCAGAACCAGCTTCCGGATGCTCAACACGCTGTTTAACCTGGGGTCTGCGCCTGAACCTAATTTAACCGTGCTGTGGTCAGAACGGCTGCCCATTGCCTTCAAACGCTACTGTGCCAAAGTTTCTACAGAAACCAGTTCGATTCAATATGAAAACGATGACTTGATGCGTCCTTATTGGGGGGATGATTACGCGATCGCCTGCTGTGTCTCTGCCATGCGAATTGGTAAACAGATGCAGTTCTTTGGCGCACGAGTAAATCTGGCAAAATGCTTGCTGTATGCCATTAACGGCGGTAAAGATGAAAAATCAGGAGAACAGATCGCCCCTGCTTATGCTCCCATTACCTCTGAAGATTTGAACTATAACGAGGTTATGCAGAAGTTCGATCGCATGATGGATTGGCTCGCCAAAGCCTACATCAACACCCTCAATGTCATCCACTTTATGCATGATAAATACTGCTATGAACGGCTAGAAATGGCGTTGCACGATCGCGATGTTTTCCGCACGATGGCATGTGGCATTGCTGGATTGTCAGTCGTTGCAGATTCACTATCAGCCATTAAATACGCCACTGTGAAAGCCATTCGCAACCAGGACGGATTAGCAGTGGATTATCAGATTGAAGGAGACTTTCCTAAATACGGCAACAACGACGATCGCGTCGATCAAATCGCCGTTGATTTAGTGAAAGGCTTCATGAACAAACTGAAGCAACACAAAACCTATCGCAACGCGGTTCCAACGCAATCAGTACTCACCATTACATCCAATGTTGTGTATGGCAAGAAGACGGGCAACACGCCGGATGGACGCAAAGCGGGTGAACCGTTTGCACCGGGAGCTAACCCCATGCATGGACGCGATAGCAAGGGCGCGATCGCCTCTCTCGCCTCTGTTGCTAAACTTCCCTATGCCTACGCCCAAGATGGCATCTCAAACACGTTCTCAATTGTGCCAGGAGCGTTAGGGAAAACAGAAGGCGATCGCCTCACTAATCTCGTTGGCATGTTAGATGGCTACTTCCATGATGGCGGTCATCACATCAATATAAACGTCTTGAATCGTGAGATGTTATTAGATGCAATGGATCATCCTGAACAGTATCCACAACTCACGATTCGCGTCTCTGGATATGCCGTCAATTTCATCAAACTAACAAGAGAACAACAGTTGGACGTAGTGAAAAGGACATTTCACGATCGCTTCTAAATTAGTTGTTTTACAGCAGTTCTCAATCGAGTCAGCCACAGTCTCGCCAAGATGGGTGTGGGATGTAGGGTTTGAGGCGTAGTGAATGCAAATGAAAATGGCTGTAAGAGAATTCAGCGATCGCCTTTTTGATGTAAGGGGCGATCGCTGAAGATTCAGGAAAGAAGCTATGATTTTACATTACGTTCTGGCATGGATTCCGATGGTGTTTATCGGCATCATCAACGGCGTGATTCGGGAGTTCACCTACGGAAAGCAGTTGAGTGAATTACGGGCTCATCAAGTTTCGACGGCTACCGGAATTTTGCTGTTCAGCCTCTATATTGGGGCACTTGTCTACTTTTGGGGCTTTGAGTCACTGAGGCAAGCGCTGATGGTTGGGCTGATCTGGCTGGTGCTCACGATCGCATTTGAATGTCTCTTCGGTCACTACGTCGCCGGACACCCCTGGAGTAAGCTTTTAAGTGATTACAATATCTTTGCAGGGCGGCTCTGGCTGCTAGTGCTTGTTTGGCTTGCCATTGCTCCACTGCTCTTCTACCACGTTCTAGAGTAATCCGATGGGCGATCGCGCACTTCACATCAACCCCTCCTGACAATTACAAACCTTCCTCACAAGTTCCCCAAGTTCTTTGCTTATAACCAGAGTGAGGTCAACAAAGCCTCACCCAAACACGGTTAAAGGCAGCAGCAATGCACGTCCCAACAGCTCACATCCCACAGTCCACAGAGGTTCAAGGCTACATCCATTCCATTGAAACCTGTGGCACGGTAGACGGCCCCGGAATTCGGTTTGTTATCTTCACCGCAGGTTGCCCCCTGCGGTGTCTTTATTGTTCCAATCCGGATTGCCGCTACATGGAGAACGGTAAGAAGGTCACTGTTGATACACTCATGCAGGAGATTCAGCAATATACTTCTTACATGAATGCTTCTGGTGGTGGAGTGACAGTGAGTGGAGGGGAACCACTCTATCAACCCCACTTTGTCGCAGAGATCTTTAAACGCTGCAAAGCATTGGGGATTCATACAGCACTGGATACCTCTGGATATTGTGACTTGCAGGTGGCAAAACCTGTGATTGAGCAAGCCGATTTGGTGCTGCTGGATATCAAATCGTTTGATTCTGACACTTACACCAAAGTTACGAGTGTGTCGCTGGAACCGACCCTGGCGATCGCCCATCACCTTAACGACATTCAAAAACCTGCCTGGATTCGGTTTGTTTTGGTTCCTGGTCTGACCGACGCAACCCACAACATTGAAGGACTCGCAGATTTTGTTGCAACGCTAAAAAATGTTGAAAAGGTAGAAGTTTTGCCCTTTCACAAAATGGGCGAATACAAGTGGGAGCAATTGAGTTATGACTACCAGCTTAAAGAGACGCAACCCCCCACGACCGAACAAGTGCAGGCAGCATACGCTATTTTCCGCAGTCGAGGTATCACCGTTGTCTGAGTTTTGATTGCAATTTCTAATTGCACGGTGCAAATGCAAAGAGAACACGGAGCAAAGTATGAGCATTACCAAACGTGAAGAACTGGAAACGCTGATCCAACAAGTTAAAGCCGCACAGGAACAATACGCAACGTATTCTCAGGAGCAAGTCGATCGCATTTTCAAACAAGCTGCACTCGCTGCTAATGCAATTCGGATTCCGCTAGCAAAATTGGCAGTAGAAGAGACTGGAATGGGGATCGTGGAAGATAAGGTGATCAAAAATCACTTTGCTTCAGAGTTAATCTACAACAAATACAAGCACGAGAAAACCTGTGGTGTGATTGAAGAAGACAAATCATTTGGCATTCAAAAAATCGCAGAACCGATGGGGGTTCTAGCAGGAATTATTCCCGTCACTAATCCAACTTCGACCGCAATTTTCAAAGCGCTGATTGCCCTGAAAACTCGTAACGCGATTATTTTCTCTCCTCATCCACGGGCAAAACGCAGTACCGTTACAGCCGCAAAAACGGTGCTAGAAGCTGCGATCGCCGCTGGCGCACCAGAGCATCTCATCGGGTGGATTGATGAACCCACCGTTGAGCTATCACAAGCGTTGATGCAGCATCCCGACATTAAGCTGATTTTGGCAACGGGTGGGCCAGGCATGGTGAAGGCCGCGTACTCATCCGGTCATCCTTCCTTGGGCGTAGGAGCTGGAAACACGCCTGCGGTAATTGATAAAACCGCAGATATTCAAACAGCGGTTAGTTCCATCTTGCTGAGTAAAACGTTTGATAACGGCATGATCTGTGCGTCTGAGCAATCAGTTATTGTGTTGGATTCAATTTACGAGCAGGCGAAGCAAGAGTTTATTGCTCGTGGAGCTTACTTCCTATCACCCGACGAGAAAGCAAAGGTTGGTGAGGTACTGTTGAAGGATGGTCATCTCAATCCAGCCATTGTGGGGCAGTCGGTAGGGGCGATCGCTCAACTGGCAGGCATCGGGCTAGTGTGTTTGGAACATCAAGGTAAAAATCGCGCAAAAAGCGAAAGCCTTAACCCGTTACCCTGCACGCTACCCAAAGTATTGATTGCAGAAGTCGATGAGATTGGAATCAATGAACCGTTTTCCTACGAAAAATTGTCACCTATCCTAGCCATGTATCGAGCTGGCAGTTTTCTGAATGCAGTTGAGAAGGCAAAACAACTGGTGGAATTTGGCGGACGGGGGCATACTTCTGTTTTGTATATTAACCCCGCCGATTTGGACGGTATTACCTGCTTCAAGAACTCAGTCAAAACATCGCGCGTGTTGATCAACACTCCATCGTCCCAGGGGGCGATCGGCGATCTCTACAACTTCAAACTTGATCCATCATTAACGCTGGGATGCGGTACCTGGGGCGGCAATACGGTGTCTGATAATGTTACCCCCCGTCACTTACTCAACATCAAAACGGTATCAGAGCGACGGGAGAATATGCTCTGGTTTCGAGTTCCGCCAAAGATCTATTTCAAGTATGGTTGTTTGTCGGTTGCATTGCGCGAACTCGCAGGGAAGCAACGGGCGTTCATTGTTACAGACAAGCCCTTGTTTGATTTGGGCTTAGTGGAAAAAGTGACGACAGTATTGGATGAGATTGGGGTTAAACACGATGTTTTTCATGATGTAGAACCTGATCCGACCCTGGCAAATGTGAACAAAGGATTGGAGTTGCTCAGAAGCTATCAGCCGGATGTGATCATTGCGATCGGTGGTGGTTCGCCCATGGATGCCGCTAAGGTAATGTGGCTGATGTATGAGCATCCCGAAGTTGAGTTTGAGGGACTGGCAACCCGGTTTATGGACATTCGCAAACGAGTGTATGAACTGCCAGCACTGGGTCAGAAAGCCCTGATGGTCGCAATTCCAACAACATCGGGAACAGGTTCAGAAGTCACGCCCTTTGCCGTTGTCACCGATGAGCAAGCCGGGATCAAATATCCACTTGCGGACTATGCACTGACCCCCCATATGGCGATCGTTGATCCCGAACTGGTGCTCAACATGCCCAAAAAATTAACGGCATATGGTGGCATTGATGCGTTAACCCATGCCCTGGAATCCTACGTTTCGGTACTGGCAACTGAATTCACTGAAGGACTGGCACTGGAAGCGATCGCCCTGCTCTTCAAATATTTACCTCGTGCGTATAAAAACGGTGCAAATGATCCAGAAGCACGGGAGAAAGTACATTATGCAGCAACGATCGCAGGCATGGCGTTTGCCAATGCGTTTTTAGGAGTATGTCACTCAATGGCGCATAAATTAGGTTCTACCTTCCATGTACCGCATGGATTGGCAAATGCACTCATGATTTCTCATGTGATTCGCTACAACGCCACCGACGTTCCATTCAAACAAGCCATCTTTCCACAATACAAATATCCTCACGCCAAGGAACGGTATGCCCAAATTGCCGATCACCTGAACCTTGGGGGCAATACTCCTGACGAGAAAGTGGAACGGTTAGTGAAGGCGATCGAAGAGTTGAAGGGTCAACTTGAAATCCCCGGCACCATCAAGGAAACCTTGTCAGAGGATGAACAAATCTTCTACAGCAAGGTAGAGGAGATGGCAGAGCAGGCGTTTGATGATCAGTGTACGGGTGCAAACCCTCGTTATCCCCTAATTCAAGACCTGAAAGAGCTGTACACTCTGGCATTCCTGGGTTGCCGAACTGAATCATCTGCTTACTATGCTTCGGAAGAGGTTCCTGCTTTGGTGTGATTTTGGGGGGAGTGGGGGAGCAGGATGATGTGCAATTTACTTCTCGCCTCCTTCATCATTTCACCCTCCCATCATTCCTCATCTCCGCGATGCAAACGACTTACGGTGCAACCTATGCAATCACTTCTATCCTCTACGTCTGATCGTGCTTACGATATTTTGCGATCGGAACATCGCCCCCTTGACGCTATCTTTGCTCCTAAGTCAGTCGCTGTGATCGGTGCAACCGAACGACCGGGAAGTGTGGGGCGAATTGTGCTATGGAATTTGCTCACTAGTTCCTTTGGTGGCACGGTGTATCCGGTTAATCCCAAACGGCATAGTGTTCTTGGAGTCAAGGCATATCCTGCGATCGCCGACATACCAGAATTAATCGATCTGGCTGTAATTGCTACGCCTGCATCGACCGTTCCGGGTGTGATCAAAGCATGTGTAGATGCAGGCGTGAAAGGGGCGATCGTCCTCTCTGCTGGATTTCGGGAAATTGGTGCAGCGGGAATTGAACTGGAACAGCAAATTCGAGAACAACTTCAGCAAAGTCAACTGCGAATAATTGGCCCTAATTGCCTGGGGGTGATGAATCCTATCACTGGATTGAACGTCACCTTCGCCAGTGCAATGTCGCGTCCTGGCAATGTGGGCTTTATCAGTCAGAGTGGCGCACTCTGTACTGCGATTCTGGATTGGAGCTTTCGAGAAAACGTTGGTTTTAGTGCCTTCATTTCCATTGGTTCCATGCTCGATGTAAATTGGGGTGACCTGATTTATTACCTGGGAGATGACCCGCATACGCATAGCATTGTCATTTACATGGAATCGATCGGCGATGCTCGTTCCTTCCTGTCCGCAGCACGGGAAGTTGCCCTGACCAAACCAATCATTGTACTCAAAGCGGGTCGAACGGAAGCAGCGGCTCACGCTGCTACATCGCATACTGGGGCATTAGCCGGGAGTGATGCGGTTCTCGATGCTGCATTTCGTCGCTGCGGCGTGTTGCGGGTCGATCGCATCTCTGAATTGTTCGACATGGCAGAGGTATTAGCAAAGCAGCCCCGTCCTAAAGGCTCACGTTTGACGATTGTCACCAATGCTGGAGGCCCGGGAGTGCTGGCAACCGATGCCTTGCTGAAGAATGGAGGAGAACTAGCACCGCTTTCCGAGGAGACGATCGCCTCCCTCGACCAACAGTTACCCCCGTGCTGGAGCCACCACAATCCCATTGACATCCTGGGAGATGCTGATCCAGACCGCTATCAGCAAGCCGTCCAAATCGCCGCTCAAGACCCAGATAGTGACGGGTTGCTCGTAATTCTTACTCCCCAGGCCATGACCGACCCAACCGAAACGGCAGAACGGTTAAAAACATGGGTGGAAAACCAGAAATTGCACCAGCCCGCAAAACCAATTATTGCTAGCTGGATGGGGGATTCTGATGTGAGTGCGGGAGAACTGCTGCTGAATCAAGCGAAGATTCCGACCTACCGCTTTCCCGATACGGCTGCTCGTGTATTTAGCTATCTGTGGCGGTTCACTTACAATTTGCGCGGTATCTATGAAACTCCTGTTTTGCCCGTCGGTACAGAAGCAAGGATTCCCAATCGTACGCTAGTCGAAGCCATTATTACAGCCGCACGGCAAGCAAACCGCACCCTTCTTACTGAAGTAGAATCCAAACAAATCCTTGCGGCCTATGGGATTCCAGTGGTTCAAACCTGTGTTGCTACAAGCGCAGCCGCTGCCATTGATTGTGCAGAAGCGATCGGCTATCCCGTCGTACTCAAACTGTTCTCTAAAACCATCACTCACAAAACCGATGTCGGAGGCGTACAGCTTAATTTAGTCGATGCAGAAGCCGTGCAACGAGCTTATCGAACAATTGAAACGTCTGTCTCCAAAAAAGTGGGAGCCGAACACTTTTTGGGTGTGACAGTACAGCCAATGGTGACGTTGAGTGGCTACGAACTGATTGTTGGCAGTAGTCTCGATCCTCAGTTTGGTTCAGTGCTGCTGTTTGGGGCAGGTGGACAATTAGTGGAAGTCTTTCAGGATCAGGCGATCGCCCTGCCTCCCCTCAACTCCACATTAGCTCGACGCTTAATGGAGCAGACACACATCTACAAAGCCCTCCAAGGCGTGCGAGGACAACCACCCGTCGATCTGGATGCACTTGAACAACTGTTAGTGCGATTCAGCCAACTTGTAGCAGAACAACGCTGGATCAAAGAAATTGATATTAATCCGCTGTTGGCATCTCCAGTAGAGGCAAATAGCCATTCACCCCTACTGGCGTTAGATGCTCGGCTCGTTCTACATGAGGCAACGCTTAGCGAAGATCAATTACCGAGGCTAGCGATTCGTCCCTACCCTATCCAATATGTGACACCGTGGCAGTTGAAGGATGGCACTGAAGTGACGGTTCGTCCCATTCGCCCTGAAGATGAACTGCTGGTCATTCAATTCCACAAAACCTTATCAGAGCAGAGTGTTTATCTTCGCTATTTTCACTTAATCAAGCTCAGTCAGCGCATTGCTCACGATCGCCTGACTCGCATTTGCTTCATTGATTACGATCGCGAAATGGCATTCGTTGCTGACTACCAAAACCCTGAAACTGGAACCCACGAAATTCTGGCGATCGGACGGCTCAGTAAACTGCACGGAACCAACGAAGCAGAATTTGCCATGCTGGTCAGCGATCGCGTTCAATGCTGTGGTTTGGGGACTGAACTACTGAAGCGGTTGCTGCAAGTGGGGCAGGATGAACATCTCGATCGCATTACAGCGGAAATTCTCTCTGATAACTCTGGAATGCAGCGAGTTTGCGAGAAGTTGGGTTTCCATATCTCTCGCACCGCAGATCCTTCAGTTGTGAAAGCAGAAATTCAGCTATGAGTTTCAATGCAGCTCTCCTCAATCATTCGACGGTTAAAGTCAACCCTTGAGAACCAGGAATCATACTTATGCTGACCACGTCTCCAGAAATAACTGTTGAAACATCTATTAGCGCCTTTGGTACTGCCCGCTCAACTGTTGAAGGAACACCACTTAGCGCTGAAGAACTACGAAAAATGCAAGCCTACTGGCAGGCCTGTAATTATCTGGCGATCGGCATGATTTATTTACGAGATAATCCCTTGCTGAAAGCATCCCTGAAACCAGAACACATCAAAAAGCGGCTGTTAGGACACTGGGGTTCCAGTCCTGGTATGGCGTTCACCTACATTCATCTCAATCGCTTGATCAAAAAGTATGACCTGGACATGATCTTTCTTGCAGGTCCAGGTCATGGTGCTCCAGGCGTTTTGGGGCCAATTTACCTGGAGGGTACCTACTCTGAAATCTATCCTGACAAGAGTGAAGATGAATCCGGGCTGCTGCGTTTCTTCAAACAGTTTTCCTTTCCTGGTGGAATTGGTAGCCACTGTACTCCAGAGACTCCAGGTTCTATTCATGAAGGGGGCGAACTGGGTTATAGTGTGTCCCACGCTTACGGCAGTGTTTATGACAACCCAGACCTCATTTCAGTAGTGATGGTGGGGGATGGCGAATCGGAAACGGGGCCATTAGCAACGGCCTGGCATTCCAACAAATTCATCAACCCGATTCGGGATGGTGCGGTTCTGCCTATCCTGCACCTGAATGGCTACAAAATCAACAACCCAACCATTCTGGCTCGGATTAGTCATGAAGAGCTGGAAGACTTGTTCAAGGGCTATGGCTACACACCTTACTTTGTGGAAGGCTCTGATCCTGAAACGATGCATCAAGCGATGGCAGCTACTGTGGAACATTGCGTGACTGAAATTCATCGAATTCAGGCCGAGGCTCGAACTACAGGCGTGGCGAAGCGTTCCCGCTACCCGATGATTGTGCTGCGGACTCCCAAAGGATGGACCGGACCCAGCAGCGTAGACGGACACAAAGTAGAAGGATTTTGGCGATCGCACCAGGTTCCCCTATCAGGCATGCACAACAACCCAGAGCATGTGAAACTGCTGGAAGACTGGATGCGGAGCTACAAACCAGAAGAATTATTTGATGAAAACGGGACATTGATTCCTGAGCTTAAAGAACTGGCTCCAACAGGCGATCGCCGCATGAGTGCGAATCCCCATGCCAACGGTGGTTTAGTGCGAAAGGCGCTGCAAATGCCAGACTTCCGGAAATACGGCATTGAAGTTCCAAAGCCTGGACAAATTGCAGTGGAGAACACCAAACCTCTCGGGGTCTTCCTGCGGGACGTTATGCGGAACAACCTGACCAACTTCCGGGTGTTTGGCCCCGACGAAAACACGTCCAACAAACTTCATGCCATCTACGAAGCCAGCAAAAAATTCTGGATTGCAGAATACTTTCCAGAAGATGCAGATGGCGGCGAACTCTCCACAGATGGACGAGTCATGGAAATGCTGAGCGAACACACGCTAGAAGGCTGGCTGGAAGGGTATTTGCTCACAGGGCGACATGGTTTCTTCTCCACGTATGAATCCTTTGTGCATGTCATTGATTCCATGATTAACCAGCACTGCAAGTGGCTGGAAATTTGTAGACACATCCCCTGGCGAACTTCCATTTCTTCGTTAAACCTGCTGATTACCTCTACCGTGTGGCGGCAAGATCACAATGGGTTCACGCACCAAGATCCTGGCTTCCTGGATGTGGTAATTAATAAGAGTCCCGATGTAACTCGAATTTATTTACCGCCTGATGTAAATACCTTGCTATCCGTTGCCGATCACTGTTTGCGAAGCACCAATTACGTCAATGTGATTGTGTCCGACAAGCAGCTTCACTTACAGTATATGGACATGGATGCCGCCATTAAACACTGCACCAAAGGCATTAGCATCTGGGATTGGGCGAGTAATGATCGGGGTGCAGAACCCGATGTGGTGATGGCTTGTGCAGGCGATATTCCAACCCTGGAAGCACTGGCAGCCACTGTGATGCTGCGGGAGTTTTTCCCTGACCTCAAGATCCGGTTTATCAATGTAGTGGATCTGTTCAAACTGCAACCGGAAACCGAGCATCCGCACGGGTTGAGCGATCGCGACTTCGATTCCATGTTCACGTTAGATAAGCCCATCATCTTCAACTTCCATGGCTACCCCTGGTTAGTGCATCGCTTGGCCTATCGTCGCCACAATCATCACAACATGCATGTGCGTGGCTATAAAGAGAAGGGCAACATCAACACACCGCTAGAACTAGCGATCTGTAACCAGATCGATCGCTTTAGTCTGGCAATGGATGTGATCGATCGCGTCCCTAAACTCAAAGTTGCTGGAGCCCATGCGAAGGAGTATCTCAAAGACCAGCAGATCGAATGCCGCCACTATGCTTATGAACATGGCATCGATAAGCCGGAAATCGTCAACTGGAAGTGGCCGTATTAACTAACATCCTCCCATCGCCGTTTCAGACGGCGATGGGTTCCTCCTTCATCCAGCCGACTTGTCCAAACCAATGGCTTGAGTACATTAAGGTGGGAGAGTCAATCGTGCCCTCCCACCCATTATGTCTGGAAGAGTTGACAAATTTACGTCTAAGTCTACTAACATCCCTCTTTCATCACTCTAGGCAGAAGAAAAATGTTGCATAGGAACGGAAGGAGTCAACGGTGACCAACCTGGAAAGGAATTGACTCTCCTGAGCAGCTTGGTAAAGCCACGCTCTAAGGTAGAGACATGAGCCTAATCCAATAAACTTTGCTTGGTTTTGTTCAGGGGACAAGTGGCTCATCACCATCCAAGTGCTGTTAGGCGGCAACACAATGGGGTCACTGGTCAAGGTTCAGTATCGCCACTCGAAGCGACGACCAAAGATGATCTCCTGAATGTATCGGGTCTCAGTCTGTCCCTTGGCAAAGACTCGCTCAAACGCTTGCCAAGGGCTGTAGCGAATCTTGGCTGCTTTAGGCATCCACACGCCATGATTGGAGTGAATCGCCATAATCCACGGCAACTTCAACTCGTCGAGGACACCCAAGAAGGGATGACTCTCCCCGTAGAAACTGTCTGCGAGTACTAAGGAAAAGCGGAATCCAAAGTCTAGCAGTTCTTGAATGATCTGCTGAGCCAGTTGGAGTTTGGTATGATAAACATCCTCTGCCTTGAGGCGATGTCGGGGTTTGAACACTTTGAACAGCAAGGGAAAGGTGAAGACCATCCATCCATAGGCATTGACAGAGACCATGCCATTGTCCACTTTACCCACATTGCCGATGTACTGTCGGTTCACATAATCAGTCGTTTTCCCTTTTTTGCGGTCTCCGGTGTCGTCAAGGACTAGGGCGTGTTTTAAATTCCGGAAGTCCCAACTCTATAGACTTTTGAACGATTCAAAGTTCCCCAATTTTGGGGGATTTAGGGGGCGAAAAGCACAATGTAACCGAGCAATCAGGAGTTTTTAAACACGCCCTAGGATATTTGCCTTCATGTTGGGTGATTTCGTGAGATAGCCTTTGATTACGCAATGTGAGTGGTCATAAAACGACGGATGTGCTCCGCGATCGCATCTTCGCACTCTTTCAGGGCAAAGTGTCCTAAAAGGTATCTAGGCTGATGGCTACCAAGTTTTGAACATCATTGGTGTATTGCCAACGAGTTCCTTCCAGGCTGAGGAGAAATCTGAGTTTGTCTGCATTCTCAGGGGAGCGATCGCGCCAGAATACCCTGACGGGTTCCCAAAATTGGAGTAATTGCCAGTGGGTTCATCGGAATTGTCCTTCATGCTCAAGGTTTAGGGGTTCAATACACCAGCCTGCGAAACTGTTCTACAGTTCACCACTTGAGATCTGCCAGTTACAGCAGTTCTCAATCAAGTAAGCCACAGTCTCGTCAAGATGAGTTGGAGTGTAGGGTTTGAGGTGCGGTGAATGCAAATGAAAATGGCTGTAAATGCCAATTTAGGAATGCAGTTGTTACTTAAACGTCAACTGCTGAAGCTCCTTTTGATTCCAGTTGCCTAACCTGGCGGCAGCTTCGTAGGTGCTTTGCAAGAACTCTAACAACGTCTGATCGGGTGACTCTGACTCACGGACAGCATCATAGGGTAAAACAAATTCGCCCAATTCTTTATTGTAAAATGCAGCATCGGGACGAACCTCAGCCTGCTTAAACCCATCGGGTTCTGGGTACGCATAGGAATAAAACGCTGGGTATGATAATCCGGTTCCGGGCCAAAATCCGGCACTACTGACTTCCTGGGAATAGGCTTCCTGCGCCACTGCATCCGGTAGATTTGGCACCCCTCCTGGATGTTCAGGAGCCGATCGCCCAGAAAAGCGAGTCACTGCTAAATCAAAACTCCCCCAGAAAAAATGAACCGGACTAACCTTGCCGGAAAAGTGTGAACGAAATTCTCGGAAGACGCGATCGGACTGTAGCAGCACTCGCCAGCATCGATTGGCATAGTCTGCATCATAAGCGGCATGGGTTTCATCCTGCTCGAATCGAATTGGGTCAGGGACTTCATTCGGTTTGGTGTTAATGGTGATGTGAAGATCTAATTCTCTCAGGGTTTCCATCACAGTCTGATAAAAATCAGCAACAGAGCGAGGGTAGAGGGCGATCGCCCGTCTTGCCCCTTCGCTGGTTTGAATCAGCAGCTCATGATCAATGAAATCAAAGTCAATTTGAAAGATGCGGCTACCATAAGGAATTGTAGAAGTGGTCAGACCCCGAACGGTTAAATAGAGGGGAGTATGCCAGGAATGATTAATCCACGGAGTTTGGGCCAGTCGGATTTTGCCGATGATTTGAGTCCACATGTGTAAGGTGGTATAGGTCTCTTGCCATTCGTCCAGGGGTAAACTCGGCCAAATATCCGTTGAGTTCAGGGCAGGCTGATTTGACATCATGGTTTCCTCGTGAGTAGAAAAGGGGCACGTGATCAATAGTTCTTCTGTTGTTCATCGGCAAAACACCATAGCCATTGTTCTCCCAACTCTGCTGAACTAATCACCGCGTGTCCGCTTTCTTCGTAATGACGGCGAGCGTGTTGATTTTTGGACGAGTCGCAGCACAACATTTTGCCGCAGGTTTGACAAATTCTTAAATGTACCCAGCGATCGCCAACTCGCAGGCATTCCTCACAGCGGAATACCGGGTAATTGGCTTTTGAAATCATAGTCTCTAGCGTCAGTTCGTTCAGGTGTTGACAAGACATGGAAGCTTCCTGTAAACGTGCAAGATATGTACTTGATCAAATGGGATACAGCCATTTGCGAAAGAGTT
Source organism: Oculatella sp. LEGE 06141 (assembly GCF_015207605.1). Taxonomy (GTDB): domain Bacteria; phylum Cyanobacteriota; class Cyanobacteriia; order Elainellales; family Elainellaceae; genus Oculatella. The sequence goes on along the minus strand of NZ_JADEWO010000023.1, from coordinate 60,703 downwards.
GAGTGAGGCGCGGCATAATCACGTAGGTCAGCAGGGCAACCGTTAGACCTGTAACCAACAAGGTTCTGAGCAATACCGGAAGCCCAACCAGGAGTGGTACTAGCAAACGATTGAGAATAGATATCGTAAAAAACACTCCCAGCCATGTCACGATCGCCATTTTGTAGCGTGGAGGTGGAGCTTTCATGGGTTTGTTGGGAAGCGTAAACCAGGTTTCCAGACCCGTTAGAGTTTGAATGGTTTCAGGCTTTTCAATTAAGGGCTGCAATCGCTCCAGCCATTCCTGCCGCACGCTGGATTCCAGCCAGATTTTGAGGTTGTTGTAATGGTCAAATCGGACAATTGCTACATATTCAAGATGAGTGGGGTCACAGGGTCGGATCACGCTGACTCCTAAGTGTCCCTTAAATTGATGAGCAGTCGTCGCAATTCCGTGCAACCATTCCTCATACCCTTGCTCACGCCCAGGTCGAATGAAGTGAGAAATGATGGCGGTTACCTGGTGAGTTTCTTCATCTGTACCTACTACCAGCGGATCTAGCATTACACATGACCTCAAAAACTCTAGCTACAAGAAGTGATGGTTGTTACGCATGAGCTATCGTCGGAGCCTTTTTATGAATCATAGTGTAAGCATACTCAACGCCTGAGCCGTAAGCGCCAGAATGCTGTTTGACAATATCCATCACCGCATTGTAGGTTTCTTGTCGTGCCCAATCCCGTTGGTACTCCAGCAAAACCTGCTGCCAGGTGACAGGAACAGCACCCGCTTGCACAACGCGTTGGATTGCCATATCATGGGCAACTTGACTGGTGCCACCGCAGGCATCAACCACAGCATACACTTCATATCCCGCTTCCATTGCTTGAATCGCTGGATAAGCCAGACAAACCTCCGTCCATAGGGCAGAAATCACCAACTTCTTTCGACCAATGCGCTCAATTTCTGCAACAAACTGACTGTCTTCCCAGGAGTTCATGCTTGTGCGTTCAATTGGGGTTTGGTCAGGAAAAATACTCAAAAGTTGAGGCCACATATAGCCGCTGAAATCTTGAGTTTCAACGGTGGTCAAAATGGTCGGAACATTAAACACTTTGGCAGCTTTTGCCAATCCAATCGTGTTGTTGATCAGCAGTTGGCGATCGATGGAGGCGACGCCAAAAGTCATTTGCGGTTGCTGGTCGATAAAAATGACGGTTGAATTTTCTGGTGTGAGTAAACTGTGGATGGTCATGGCTGAACGTTCCTCTAGATTGTGGTTTCGGTATGGGTTCAGTGTGCAAGACGGCTCCCGATTTCACCACTTAAGATCCGCCAGTTAAGCACAGAGTTAAGATTTTCGCGTCGCGTGCCCCAAGGGCATTCGCTTCACTGTGCGATCGCTCCTACTGCTTTCAACGCCGCTGCTTGAATATTCATGCCTTCAAGCATGGAATCGAGCAAGTAAATGGCACGATCCATTTGCCTGACTGTTTGCATAGATTCAATATAGGTGGTCGCCTTCAAGTTGTCGCCTGTAGCAAGTTAACTTTTTTATAGTGCAAATTGATAGATTAACCATGCCATCGCAGAGTAGAAGGCTGGCTCTAACTTAAGTTAGAATCCGAATTGGATCGAAAGTACATTCATACAATCGATCGACTATCAATCGACCAATCATTCCAGTGAACAGGCATTGCGCTGAAGCGTGTTTTTTCGCAAGGTCACCCATGGTTTTTGCTCCGATTGGGGTGCGGAGTTGTTCACCCAGGTGCGATCGTTGGTGAATACGGCTCGCTACCGGAGTATCTCTGCCTTCCAGGCTATTTCCATGCCCTTGCCTCACACCAGTCTGATCGGCTACTGAGTTGAGCGATTACAAGTCAAGATATGAAGATCTACACAAGGAGCTTTATATTCTGGAGTTTGGCAAGCGATATACTTTGGGAAACGGATGACAGTCCTTCATAGGGGAGCATTCAATGATTACCCTGCCTGGAGTTGCTATCTACAGCAAAATCTATGAGAGTTTAGCTTCTTTGGTGTATCGGGGCATCAGAGAGCAAGATAATTGTGCAGTGATTGCCAAAGTTCTCAAGCAGGATTATCCCTCTCCTCAGGAATTAACTCGCTATCGGCAGGAATATGAAATTACTCGTTTTCTTAACATTGAAGGCGTAGTCAAGGCATACAGCCAGCAAGACTACCAGCGCACGCTGGTTCTTCTTTTGGAAGACTTTGGTGGAGAGTCTTTAGAATGCTGGATGCGGCAACAATTAGACTTCTCTCCCATGCCGTTGTCGGCTTTTTTGAATATGGCGATCGCCATTACTGATACTCTAGGCAAAATCCATGCGGCTCATATCATCCATAAAGACATTAATCCTGGCAACATTGTCTTTAATCCGAGGACTGGCGTTGTCAAAATCATTGATTTTGGCATTGCCACTCGCTTCAGTCGTACCAATCCCACATTCAAAAGTCTCCATCTTCTAGAAGGAACCCCCGCCTATTTGTCGCCAGAGCAAACCGGACGAATGAACCGAATGCTTGACTATCGCACCGATTTTTATTCACTGGGTGCAACCTTCTACGAACTGTTGACGGGACAATTGCCGTTTCCCACCAGTGATCTCCTGGAACTAGTTCACTGTCACATTGCTACACCGCCGATTCCTCCGCATGAATTGAATGCCACGATCCCCCAACCTGTTTCAAACCTGATTTTGAAACTGATGGCAAAAAATGCAGAGGATCGTTATCAAAGTGCCTGGGGCATCAAAACAGATCTACAGCGCTGTGCCCAACAACTGGCGGAAATGGGTCAGATTAACGCCATATCGTTGGGACTGCAAGATGTTTCCGAGCAGTTCCGCATTCCTCAAAAACTGTATGGGCGAGAAGCGGAGATTGCAGCATTATGGGTGGCGTTTGACAGAGTGGCAGGGAGTAAGGCAGTTCGTGAAATGATGCTTGTCTCTGGTCACGCTGGCGTTGGCAAAACAGCCTTGGTACAGGAACTCTTTAAACCGATCACCGCAAAGCACGGCTATTTTATCTGGGGTAAATTTGACCAATTCCGGCGCAATATTCCCTACAGCGCGATCGTCGATGCCCTGCAAAAATTGGTGCAGCAACTATTGGGTGAACCCAATGAACAGGTGGAAGTATGGCGATCACGTCTACTCACTGCTTTGGGAAGCAACGGACAAATTATCATAGATGTCATTCCCGAAGTTGAGTTCATTATTGGCAAGCAGCCCCCTGTGCCCGACGTTGGAGCAACTGAGGCACAGAATCGCTTCAATCTCACGTTTCAAAGGTTTGTGCGGGCGTTTTGTGCAGAAGAGCATCCCCTGGTCATCTTTTTAGACGATCTACAGTGGATCGATTCTGCGACGTTGAAGTTAATCGAACTCATCTTACTGGATGAGCAAATCCAATATCTGTTTTTGATCGGAGCCTACCGAGATAACAAACTGACTCCAACGCATCCTTTGGTCTTAACGCTAGAGAGCTTGCGAAATCAGGGGGCAGCGCTTCAAGAAATCACCCTGACTCCCTTAACGCTGGAACCGTTGACTCAACTGGTGGCTGAGACGTTACATTGCAATCCTAATATCGTTCGTTCCTTAGCCCAAGTCGTGTTGCGTAAAACCGAGGGCAACCCTTTCTTTGTTGGTGAATTTTTGAAGCTGCTGTATGGCGAAAACCTGTTGACCTTCGATGCCCAACAATTGAGCTGGCAGTGGAACCTGGCAGAGATTGAAGCTCAAGATATCACTGATAATGTGGTGGAGTTGCTGCTGCGTCAGTTGCAGAAATTGCCGGAAGCAACACAGCAGGTTCTTTCCATCGCTGCTTGTGTTGGGTCTGAATTTAATTTAGAAACGTTAGCGATCGTTTGCGAAAAATCACCGAAAGCAATTTTTCAGGATTTATTAGAAGCAATACAAGCTGGATTAATTCAGCCTTTGTCTGACTTGGACGAAGACTTGCTGGTTCAAAAGTATAAGTTTCTGCACGATCGCGTTCAGCAAGCGGCTTATGCCCTAATTGATGAGTCGTGCAAACAAGTGGTTCATCTCCAAATCGGTCGCAATTTACTCGAAAAAACTTCACCGGAGCAACGATTCGATCGACTGTTTACTATTGTGGATCATCTCGATCAAGGAACGGAACTTGTCACTGCTCAACCAGAACGAACTGAAATTGCCAGATTGAATTTAACGGCAGGTCAGAAAGCAAAAACAGCAACGGCTTATGAAGCAGCTTTTAAGTATTTCACTACAGGTCTTCAACTTCTCGATACAGAGAGTTGGCAGAGTGAGTATGCCCTGACCTTAGCGCTGTATTCAGAAGCAGCAGAAGCAGCGTATCTCCAGGGTCGCTTTGATGAGATGAAACAGTTGGTAGAAGTGGTACTTGATCGTGGCAAAACAGTGGTTGATAAAGTGCAGGTTTACAATAGCAGAATTCAAAGATATTTGTCTCAGGGCAACCTGAAAGAAGCACTAACAACTGGATTGGAAGCGTTGAAGCTCTTGGGAATAGATTTACTAGAAAATCCAAGTCAGGCAGATATTCAAAGGGAATTGGAGTCAACGGCTGCACTACTCGCTGAACGAGAAATCGAAAACTTGATTAATTTACCAGAGATGACTGCACCAGAACCGCTGGCAGCTATGTCAATCCTGGCGAGTATGAGGTCTGCTGCATTTATCAGGTCACCAGCACTATTCATGCTGATTACTTGCAAAACTGTAAATTTATCAATTAACTACGGGAATGCTGTCTGGTCATCACTGTTTTATGCTGGTTACGGGTTTGTTCTATGTGGAGTTGTTCAAGACATTGAATTCGGTTATGAGTTCGGCAAATTGGCTCTCAATTTGGCAGAACGATTGAATGCCAGAGGAAATGCTAGAACCTTAATGTTTTCGAATGTCCATATCATGCACTGGAAGGTGCATCTTAGGAACACAATACCCATGCTGGCTGATGCCTATCAAAACGGAGTGAAAACTGGAGACTTTGAAACTGCTGGTTATGCTGCATATTACGTGTGCTATTACTCGTTTCTTGCTGGAGAAGAACTCACCCAACTGGAACAAAAAACAGCAACCTACAGCAAAGCGATCGCTCAAATCAGACGAGAAAGCCCCTTAAATTGGCTGGCAATATTGCGGCAGACCATTCTTAATTTGCTAGACACAGCTGATAATCCCAGCCGCTTAGTTAGTAGGCTATGTACTGAAGAGGAGGCGTTGTCACACGCTATTGCAATTAAAGATGGAACTGCAATTCAAATACTCTATTTGCACAAGGTCATGTTGTGTTATCTATTTGAAGAGCACCATCAAGCTGAACAGACTGCTATCTTGGCAAGGCAACATTTTGAAGAGACGACAGCAATAACGGTTCTACCTACATTCTGTTTCTATCATTCTCTGACGCTTTTGAGCCTATTGCTTGAGGCTTCAAACTCTGAAAAAGCAGCTTGGCTAAGTTGTGTTAGCTCTAACCAAGAAAAGATGCAAAAATGGGCGAGTCATGCCCCAATGAATTATTTACATAAATTTCATTTGATCGAAGCAGAGAAAGCACGAGTCTCAGGGCAATTCTTTGAGGCTGAGGAACTCTATGAACGGGCGATCGCAGGTGCTGCTGAAAATGAGTATCTCCAGGAAGAAGCATTAGCTTATGAATTAGCGGCTAAACACTATCTAGCGCGAGGTCGAGAAAAAATTGCTCAAACTTACATGAAAGAGGCGCACTATTGCTACGATCGTTGGGGCGCAACCGCTAAAGTTAAAGACTTAGAAACTCGCTATCCACAGTTCTTTACTCAGTCGCCTAGACCCGCTTCTACATCAATTCCTATTACTGCTGAAACTATCACTAATCCCTTTCATACTGCTTTCGATTTAGCAGCAGTGATGAAAGCTTCACAGGCGATTTCTCGTGAAATTGAACTGAAGCAATTGCTGCGATCGCTGATGCAAACTTTAATTGAGAACGCTGGCGCACAAACCGGATGTCTAATTTTAGAAAACTCAGGAGACTGGTCGATTGAAGCGGTTTGTGAACTTAATACCGATGAGAATGCTTGTGCGACTCAAGTGTTGCAGTCTATTCCAATTGCCGATCAATTGCCAGAATCAATCATTCAATATGTGATTCGGACTCTGAAGCCTGTCACCTTAAATGATGCGACTCGTGAAGGTGCTTTTATCAATGAGCTATACATTCAACAGAACCAGCCTCAATCTGTTTTCTGTTTGCCGCTGCTGAATCAAGCCAAGCTGGTCGGTGTATTGTATTTAGAAAATCGGTTAGCAGCTGGAGTATTTACACCAGAGCGATCGCAGGTCTTGCAGCTACTATCGACTCAAGCCGCGATCGCCATCGAAAATGCCAACCTTTACTCAGAGCTACAGGCTAAGGAAAGCAAGATCACTCAGTTCCTCGAAGCGATTCCGGTAGGAATTGCGATCGTGGATGCGGCAGGTTGCCCTTACTATACTAACCAATGCGGCAATCAACTCACGGGCAAAGAAACTGATGCTTCCATAGCACCGGAGCAGCTCTCAGAGGCTTATCAGCTTTATGTAGCGGGAACGGATCAAATCTATCCAGCGGAGAGATTGCCTATTGTGCGGGCATTAAGGGGCGAACGCATCAGGACTGAAGATATAGAAATTCGTCGAGATCATGTCACAATTCTACTTGAGGCACGGGGAACACCAGCTTTTGATCAACAGGGCAATATCACTCATGCGATCGCTACCTTTCAGGACATTACAGAGCGCAAACAAGCCGAGAAACTCCTAGCCGACTACAACTGCACGTTAGAGCAACAGGTCGCAGAACGAACTGCTGCGTTACGACAAAGTGAGGCCAATTACCGCAACCTGCTACAAACCGCGAATTCAGTCATCATTCGCTATAACACGCAAGGACGGATTCGATACATCAACGATTATGGGGTGAAACTCCTCGGCTATGAAGAATATCAGATTTTAGGGCGAACCTTATTTGAAACCATCATTCCAGAAGCCGAACTCTCTGGACGTGATGTGAGACCCATGATCCACGATTTACTTCGTAATCCTCAATCGTACCCGCAAGTCGAGGGTGAAAACCTGTGCCGAGACGGTCGGCGAGTTTGGATGGCATGGTCGAATCAAGCCATCTTCGATGACCAGGGAGAGGTCGTTGAAATCTTATCGGTGGGCAATGACACCACCCAGCGTAAACAAGCAGAAGAGGCTTTACAACGCAGTGAAGCTAAGTTCCGAACTATCTTTGACAACTCGCAGGTCGGCATCTTCCGAAACCGCCTCTCGGATGGATTAATTCTCAATGCCAATCAACGCCTTGCCAATCTGTTGGGCTTTGATTCACCAGAGGAGATCATTGGGTTGGAACATAGCATCGACTATTTTATGAATCCCAGCGATCGCCTACAAGCCCATGAGTTGCTGAAGCGTGATGGGGAACTGCGAAACTATGAATTCCAGATGCGAAAACGAGATGGGACAGTGTTTTGGGTACTTTCCTCTTGTTATTTGAATGCAGACGATGACTACATCGAAGGGGTGATTGCGGATATCGACGATCGCAAGCAAGCAGAAGCAGCCCTACAAGTCTCAGAGTCAAAGCTACGGACTCTAATTGAGGCAATTCCCGATCCATTGTTTGTATTCTCTGATGAAGGGCGATTCCTTGAAATAATGGTACTGGAACCAGATCTGCTATGGCACCCCTTTGAGGAGATGATTGGTAAAACTATGCATCAACTCGGAAGGGAAGAAGCTGATGAGTTTCTAGGTTATATTCAGCAGGTACTGAGAACCCAACAAATCCTCACGGTCGAGTATGGTGCGTTTCTAAATGGACGAGAAGCCTGGTTTTCGGCTCGCATTGCCCCAATCAGCCACGATCAGGTGATTTGGCTGGTGCGAGATATTACGGCGCAGAAGCAAGCAGAAGCAGCCTCAATTTTAGAGGAGCGCAACCGCATGGCACGCGAAATTCACGACACACTCGCTCAGTCGTTTACAGGCATTCTGGCTCAGGTAGGGGCCGCAAACCAAGTGCTAACGGATGATGTAGAAGCAACCCAGGCGCACCTAGACCTGATCAAAGAATTGGCACGAACTGGACTGACTGAAGCGCGGCGATCGGTCGTTGCGCTCCGTCCTCAGCTTTTGGAGGAAGGCAGTTTACAGAACGCTTTACATCGTCTTGTTGCCCAACTCAGAACTGCCGCAATGGATACCAATCTACATTATGAGATCGAGGGTGCAGTGTATTCTTTACCGACTGAAGTCGAGAATAACTTACTGCGGATTGGACAGGAAGCATTAACCAATGCGACCAGACACGCCAATGCTGACGAAATTCGAGTAGAGCTAGTCTACGATCGCGATCAATTTTGCTTGCGCGTGAAAGACAATGGGCAGGGCTTTGGAGTTGGGAGTATTCCATCCTCTGAGGGGTTTGGCTTACTCGGCATGAGCGAACGGGCTGAGCGCATCGGCGCACAACTCACGATTAGAAGTCAACCTGGACAAGGCACAGAAATTATTGTCACCGTCAACCCTTGAGTGAGCATCACGATGAGCCAAGCCACGACCATTCGGGTTCTGATTGCGGACGATCACGCCATTTTTCGGCAAGGATTAGCCACGATTATTAACCGTGATCCAGATATGCAGGTGATTGCCCAAGCCGAAAATGGGGAACAAGCGATCGCTCTATTTGAGGAACACCAACCGGATGTCACGCTTATGGATCTGCGAATGCCTGAAGTGGAAGGAGTTGCTGCCATTGGTGCAATTTGTGCTGCTGCTAAATCTGCTCGAATTATTGTACTGACCACGTATGACAGTGACGAAGATATTTATCGGGGATTGCAGGCAGGAGCCAAAGGATATCTGTTGAAAGAAACTGAACCGGACGAGCTTCTGAATGCGATTCGTACCGTTCATCGGGGGCAGCAATATATTCCGCCTGATGTGGGAGCGAAGTTGGCACAGCGCCTCAGCAATCCAGAACTGAGTGAAAGAGAACTAGAAGTACTCCGCTCACTGGCACAGGGAATGAGTAATGCGGATATTGCGGCAGCTTTGAGGATTGGTGAAGGTACGGTCAAATCGCATGTGAATCGGATTTTGAATAAGTTGGATGTCAGCGATCGCACTCAAGCTGTGATTGTTGCCGTTAAACGCGGCATTGTCAGTTTATAGGGTGTACTTTCGATCGAATTGAGGTTCTAACTTAAGTTAGAGTCAGCCTTCTACTCTGCGATGGCAGGGTTACTCTATCAATTTGTACTGTAAAATTTTTAACTCGCTATAGACGACAGCCTGAAGGTGATTTCCTATATTGAATGTATGCCAATAGAGATGCAGACAACGGATTGAGTAAGTCAATTGCAAGGTTCATGCTTGCTGCAAATGTAGAAAAATGAACAACGATTGCAGCCACAGATCCTTACTTGTCCCGCCTTCAACCCAAGATTGGATGCAAGGTGTGCTGAGTGCCAGGGTCGTACTGGTGATGTATGGAGACTATCAAGACCCTAGAAGTGCGGACGTTTACAAGCTGATTGCAGGGATCAAACGAGAGCTTAGTGCTTCCTTTGGAGAGGATTATTTATGCTTGATCTTCCGCCACTTTCCGCAGGTACAAATTCATCCTCATGCTCAACGGGCTGCCGAAGCTGCCGAAGCCGCCGCTGCCCAAGGACAGTTTTGGTTAATGCACGACACTTTGTTTGCCCATCAACAACAGTTGGAGAATGGTTATCTTGTAGAGTACGCCAATGATTTAGGGCTTAATATTCCTCAATTTCTCAAAGACTTGTCTAAACAAGTGCATATCGATCGCATCAATGAAGATATCGAAAGTGGAATACAGAGTGGAGTGACGACTGCCCCAGCTTTGTTTATCAATGGAATTCGGTATATCGGCCACTGGAACGCGACGGAGTTGATGGCAGCCACGATTGCTGCAAGTCATTAAGCTCCCCGATCTTCACTCCCAATTCATATCTGACTTGTCTGTAGTTGCTATAAGTTATCAAATTTTGATGGCTAAGGCGTGCTTTAAATCCTGGAAGTTCCAACTTTATAGACTTTCGAACCGTTCAAAGTCCCCAATCTTAGGGGATTTAGGGGGCGAAAAGCACAATGTAACCGAGCAATCGGGAGTTTTAAAACACGCCCTAGGTTTTGCCTGTTTCGCTGAACACAATTGCCGCTTTTTGAACCATGCCAACCACTGAATTACTGGGTATTGATTTAGTCAATTAAAAATCGGTATTTCATTGAGGATAGTTCTATGACGCATTTACTAGTAAAAGGCAAAAATAATTCCGGGCATGAAGATACACCTCAGACGTATTCTCTTCGCAGCTCCTCAGTTAATCATGCCCTGATTGCGATCGCGCAAGAAGTCACTGAGTTGCTGAGGCATGCTTATCCGACACAATCTGACGAAATTGAAACAGGAGAAGCAGAATGATACTGCAAGATAAAGTGGCGTTAGTCACTGGAGGCACATCAGGAATCGGTAGAGCAACAGCGATCGCTTATGCCCAACAACAAGCAAAGGTAGTGGTAGTGGGTCGTCGAACGGATGAAGGTGAAGAAACGGTTCGACTGATTCAGGAAGCTGACGGAGAGGCTATTTTTGTGCAAGCAGATGTCACGAAAGAAGCCGATGTTAAAGCAATGATTGATAAAGCGGTTGACGTGTTTGGTCGGCTGGATATTGCCTTTAATAATGCAGGAGTGTCCGGCGAAAATCCCTCATTGATTGAGCAAACAGAAGCGGAATATGACCGCACGATGAACGTCAATGTCAAAGGCATTTGGTTGTCGATGAAATATGAAATTGCTCAGATGTTGAAACAGGGAAGTGGTGCGATCGCCTCTGGCGGCACTATGTGCATCGTTAATATGGCATCCGCGACTGGAGTAGTTGCATATCCTAGCGCACCCCTCTACACCGCGAGTAAACATGCAGTAGTAGGCTTAACAAAAGCTGCTGCACTCCAATATGCCAAAGCGGGTATTCGCATCAATGGCGTTGCACCAGCGGTAATCGAAACAGATATGTTTGAAGCAGCTACAGGTGGGCAGGATGAAGCCAAAGCTTACATGACAGGACTTCACCCGATCGGACGAATTGGAACACCGCTTGAAGTCGCAAATGCAGTTCTGTTTTTATCATCTGACATGGCATCGTTCACAACAGGTGAAACGTTGATGGTAGATGGTGGGTTTGTAGCGCAGTAGTCGATCGACGATCAGACATCTCGCACCCCATTCGCTCACACGGTAAGACTCTGAGGTATCTAGAACATTCACAATTACAGGAGATTCAAATGACAATTTGAACTCAAACATCTTCAACTCTAGGCTCAAATCCTCGAATAGAAATGGTCAACCTGTACTTTAGAAAGGTGGATGCCAGAGATTCCACCGTTCTGGATCTTTTTACTGATGACGTGCAAATCTTCTTTCCAAAATTTGGTCTGGCTCATAGCAAGGCTGCTCTGGTGAAGCTCTCAGAGATTATGACAAATCATCTGGAAAGTATTGAACACGATATTGAGGCGTTCAACTATATTGTGTCTGGCGACCACGTCGTAGCGACGGCACGAAAGCCGGAAGTTTTGCAGGATTTGATCGAGAAATATCCGCTCGCGGCGCGGGCTGTAAAGCTCGACGTTACGGATTTGGAAGACGCGAGAAGCGCGATCCGGGGGGCTGTAAATGATACACACAATGTATCGCGTTTGCCTCGGTTGATGGCTGCTGCAGCGCAAGGCTGTGTGACGGTTGAGCGCACCACCGGTTCGATAAGAAGCATCAACCGACATTAACAAAAGGAGAAACCGAGATGGCGACGAACGAAGATATTATCAGGGAACTCTACGCGGCTGCCGAGTCCAAGAACCTGGACGCGGACAAGTTCGCTTCCAGGTTCCATGACGAAGGATATTTCCTTAATGAGGCGTCAGGAGAGCGGTGGTACGGTCAGGATGTACGCCAACCGATCGAGGCTCTCGCCTCCGCCTTCCCCGATATGCATCGGGAGCTGCTAAAGATGTACGCCACAGACGACGTGGTCGTGGTCGAGCTCAAGCTGCAAGGCACTCATCAGGGCGATTTCCACATCGCCGACGGCGTCATCCCCGCCACAGGCAAGACCTTCAATGTGCCCTGCTGCGACGTGTTTCATCTCAAGGATGGCAAGGTCATGTCGTTCCACTGCTATAACGTGGATGCCGCGTTGGAGCGTTGAATGCTCTCAGAGCATCTCTGGAGCGGATAGACCTTACCTGACGCTCAGTGTCTCTTTGAGCGATTCCCTGTGAAGAGCGATCGATCTCATAGCGAGAAACTAAAAATCCCTAAACTCGACCAGGAAAACACCATGTCACAAAAACTCTCAGGTAAAGTCGCCCTCGTGACGGGTGGCTCCAGCGGCATCGGTCTTGCCACTGCCAAACAATTTGTTGCTGAAGGCGCGTATGTCTTTATCACGGGTCGTCGTCAGACTGAACTTGATGCGGCTGTAAACGAGATTGGCAAGAACGTCAGGGGCGTTCAGAACGATGTCTCAAATCTGGCAGACCTCGATCGGCTTTACGCCACGATCGAGCGAGAGCAAGGTCATTTGGACGTGGTCTTTGCGAATGCTGGCAGTGGCGAATTTGTTCCACTGGGTTCAATTACCGAGGAGCACTTTGACAAAACATTCAACACCAATGTCAAGGGTCTACTGTTCACTGTGCAGAAGGCACTGCCGCTGATGCCAGACGGCGCTTCCATCATCCTGAATGCCTCAACTGCTTCCATCAGAGGCATCCCAGCCTTCAGCGTTTATAGCGCTACCAAAGCTGCCGTGCGATCGTTTGCTCGCAACTGGATACTCGACCTCAAAGACCGCCAGATTCGCGTGAATGCAGTCAGCCCTGGTACCATTCCGACTCCCGCTTACAATCTCTTCGGACTCAGTGAAGAGCAGATGAAAGAATTTGTGAAGAGCGAAGCCAACAATATCCCATTGGGACGAGTTGGCACGCCCGACGAGATCGCCAAAGCCGTTGTCTTTCTCGCTTCCGATGACAGCAGCTTTGTCAACGGCATTGAGCTATTCGTCGATGGTGGCATGGCACAAATCTAAGTAGGTGCTGTGTCCATAGCCAGCTAACCATGCAGCAGACGGTTTCAAGTCGCTAGCGCTGCGTTCGAGTTTCTTTGTCTCCGCTGCTTTGAGCCGTTAGGCGTTTTGGGTAATGTGAGGTGTGGAACGGATGACGGATAAACTTGAGCAGAACAAACAGACGGTCACAGCATTTTATGACCTGATGTTCAATCAGTGTCAGCCCGCAGAAGCCATCGAGAAATATGTCGGCGACGTGTACATCCAGCACAACCCGGTGGTGGCCGACGGGAAGCAGGCTTTCATCGAATATTTCGAGAGGATGGCGAAAGAATATCCGGGCAAGTGCGTCCAGTTTAAGCGCGTCTTCGCTGAAGGCGATTATGTAGTCATACATTGCTACCAACAATGGCCGGGCGACAACGACTGGGCGGGCATCGACATCTTCCGCCTGGATGATAAAGGCAAGATAGTCGAGCATTGGGACGTGCTACAGACCATCCCGGAAATGTCGGCTAATGATAACACGATGTTCTGAACAGTTGAGTACTGGTAGTGTGAAGTCCGGTTTGTACAACGACACTGTTTATTCTGAATCAAGGAGAGTTGGCACAGATGGAATCTATGAAGGCAGCCGTATTAACTGCGTTTGGTGATGCTGAGAAGTTTGAGATTCAAACGGTTCCCATACCAACACTGAAGGCAAATCAGGTGTTGGTGAGAGTTTGTGCAACCTCGATTAACCCAGTCGATTACCAAACTCGTCGTGGTGATTACAAGGAACTAGTTCCATTACCCGCCATCCTTGGAGTCGATGTTTCAGGGGTGATTGAGGCAATTGGCGAAGCTGTGACTGATTTCAAGGTGGGAGACAACGTGTATTACTCGCCGCAAATTTTTGGAGAATTCGGTAGCTACGCTCAGTATCATGTGGCTGATGCAGCGATTGTGGCATTGAAACCTGCAAATCTATCGCACATTGAAGCCGCTTCTTTTCCGCTTGCAGGCGGAACGGCTTGGGATTGTCTAGTGACTAGGGGCAATCTACAAGTTGGTGAAACCGTTCTCATCCATGCGGGTGCGGGTGGAGTGGGTTCGATCGCAGTTCAACTCGCCAAAGCAATAGGGGCATACGTCTTTGCGACCTGTAGTTCTAGAAACCGAGATTTCGTGACAGAACTGGGTGCAGATCGGGTAATTGATTACAAAAATGAAGATTATGTAGAAGTCATTCGTCAAGAAACAAATGGACTGGGTGTGGATTTAGTTCTAGATACGATCGGCGGAGAAACCATTCGGCGTAGTCTAGAAATCATTCGTCCCTTTGGTAGGCTTGCAAGCATTGTAGACGTTTCAATACCGCAATCGCTTCTTGAAGCATGGGGTAAGAATCTGACGATTCATTTTGTTTTTTCACCCCAGTACCGAGCAAAATTAGAGTCTTTGACAAAACTCATTGAGCGTCATCAGCTTCGCCCGGTAATTGATTCAGTATTTTCTTGGGATCAGGTCGTTCTGGCGCATCAGCATCTAGAGCAGGGAGGAACACGGGGCAAAGTTGTGCTGAAGTTTACAGAAAATTAGACCAGCTTTACGGCGTTGGTAATTGCTAAACAGATCAGAGTTTGATTGTGTGTTGAAGGTCAATATTGATTGGAACAGGAGAAAAATGAAAGATTCTTGTCGTTCTAAAGTGGTGGTAGGCAATGGATGCTTGCCCCAGCTTGAAGTTGCTTCACGCAGCATTATTAAGACAATGCTCGATCGCTGCCTAACCATTGTGATGCAATAGACAAAAACATATCATCAATTTACAACGGAGAAACCTCTCATGCCTTACATCACCGTTGGTCAAGAAAACTCTGCAACCATCGACATCTACTACGAAGATCTTGGGACAGGTCAACCGATTGTGCTGATTCATGGATTTCCATTGAACGGACATTCCTGGGAGAAGCAGGTTTTAGTTCTACTGAATGCAGGATATCGAGTCATTACCTACGATCGTCGAGGATTTGGCAACTCCAGTCAGCCCTCATCTGGCTATGACTACGATACCTTCGCCGCCGATTTGAACACACTCATAACCAAGCTTGACTTGCAAAATGCCGTGCTGGTCGGTTTCTCAATGGGGACGGGTGAAGTCACACGTTATCTTGGCAAATACGGCTCAGAGCGGGTGCAGAAGGCCGTGCTGATGGCTCCCGTTCCACCGTTTCTGTTAAAGACAGACGACAATCCAGAGGGTGTTGATCAAAGCGTTTTCGATGGCATTATGAAAGCGATCGTTGAAGACCGTCCAGCCTACTTCTCTGCCTTTTTCAGAGAATTCTTCAATGTGGATGTGCTGCTGGGAAACCGCATCAGCAATGAGGCGATTCAGGCAAGTTGGAATGTGGCAGCAGGGGCTTCTGCCAAGGGAACGTTGGACTGTGTACCTTCCTGGCTCACCGATTTCCGCGATGATTTGCCCCGCATTGATGTACCGACTCTGATTATTCATGGCGATGCCGATCGCATTCTGCCACTGGAGTCCACCGCAGCAAGATTGCCAAAGCTGATTAAAAACAGCCAACTGGTTGTCATTCCCGGTGGCCCCCATGCTATCAACTGGACTCACGCTGATCAGGTCAATCCCCTGTTGCTGGACTTTCTTCAGCAGAAATAATCAGTGACCTGCCGGATTCCTAGCCTAAGAAAAAGCTCTGTGATTCTCCCTGCTGAGGTAGGCTCACATGCTAGAGCGTGTCTGAAAAGTAAACATTGAATGGAGACTTATAGCGATGTCTAAAAATCCAAAAATCGGACTAGAAGGACTGCTTCGTCCAGAAGATAGCATCCTGGTACTGATTGACCACCAGCCTTACCAGTTCACCAACTTGAACAGCCATGAACCTACGATGATCATTAACAATGTGATTGGTCTTGCTAAATCGGCAAAGGTGTTCAACGTACCCACAATCTTTACCACAGTCATTGAAGAGAGAGGGGGTTACATTATCAAGGGACTACAGGATGTTTTTCCCGATCAAAAACCGATTAACCGCACTTTCATCAATACTTGGGAAGATCCAAACGTTACAGATGTAGTGAAGAAAAGTGGCCGCAAGCAACTTATACTTGCGGCGCTTTACACCGAGATCTGTCTTGCAATGCCAGCAATCCAGGCGCTGGGTGAAGGTTATGAAGTATTCATCGTTACCGATGCTTCGGGGGGTGTTACTGCGGAAGCTCATGACATGGCGGTTCGCCGGATGGTTCAGGCGGGTGCAGTTCCAATCAACTGGATGGCTGTACTTGCTGAATGGCAACGGGACTGGGCACGCACAGAAACATCTGCGGGTGTATCAGAGATTCTTCTTGAGCATGGCGGTGCGAGTGCGGTGGCTCTTGCATGGGAACTTCAGCTCCTTGCAACACCCCCTCTAGCAACCTCAGGTGGACATTAATACCTGAGGTTTCCTCTACAGAAGCAACAAGTAAAATAGGAGGCAGAATTTTGAAAAAGATAGAATGCTGTCTCCTGTGTTTGGCTTCTCCAGTCAAAGCCATCTGACACAACAGTCCAAGCGCCTCGCTGAAATAACGCCAAAACAGATTCGCTAAGTCCATAAAAATCTGATAAATCACCGTAAGAATCCGAAAGAAGTTGAGTGTTGGAACTCACTACACTCAAGCTAGCTAAAACGAAGAAAATCCAGGGGTTAATGACCATGTTCAAAGTGTCTTCTAACTCCCCGCAGGAGCCAGAAAAGACCACCGCTGGCTCCTCTACTCAACCTGCACGCAACCGATTCCCACGTCCAAGCTTGCCCGAGGGCATTGTGGGTCTTATTGTCTTTAGCGTGGTCGGGTACGGAATCGGCTCGCAACTCTCGCGGCTCGGACTCGATCCCGTGATCTACGGACTGATCTTCACTGCGTTGTCTGGTGTTGCTGGCATCGCCGGGTTTGCTGCCGCTGTGCGCCTACGCATCCGTTCCCTCAGCGCCTTCGGTGT
The DNA here is from genome assembly GCF_015207605.1 of Oculatella sp. LEGE 06141. Classification (GTDB taxonomy): domain Bacteria; phylum Cyanobacteriota; class Cyanobacteriia; order Elainellales; family Elainellaceae; genus Oculatella. The sequence goes on along the minus strand of NZ_JADEWO010000023.1, from coordinate 43,538 downwards.
TCGCCGGGTCTCTCGGCGGTGGCTGCTCATCGGGGTCGGAGCAGGACTCGTTGCCTTTATGGTCAAGGGGTTGGCGGTTCTGGTCTACATCGCTATCACTGGAGACAGCTCCACCCCTCAGACCATTTACGCCGAAGGTGGCAGTGGCGGGGTGCTGTCCTTAATCTTGGCGACGCTGTTTCTCGGTGTCCTCACACCGCTCGGCGAGGAACTGCTCTTCCGGGGCGTTATTGCCAATGTGTTGCTGCGCTATGGGCCAGTCTTCGGGGTCGTGAGCAGTGCCCTGATCTTCGCCCTCATGCACGGCATCAATATCGTTTTTCCCGCAGCCCTGGTAATGGGACTCGTCGGTGCTGAACTGCTACGCCGTAGCGGCTCGGTCTGGCCCGCCATCGTTGTTCACATTGTTTTCAACCTGCCCACGGTTCCGGTGATGGTAGCTGCTGGCATGGGCTGACTCGCCGCCAAATCCTGAAACGATCGGCAACTGTGAACAGCAACCCGCCCAAGCACTACATAACTTATCTATAAAGGAAACGGAGATGGAGATGCAAAACACTGAAAGAACGGAGGGAATCACGGCAGAAGCGAAAAAAGTTACCTACGTGGAGGCTGCCCGGTGGGGTAAGCATCGGGGGTGGCGGTATCCTCTGGGACTGGTGATCATCCTCTTTGCGTGGTTGGTTGTCGGTAGTGGTGCCAGCGTACTCGTTGCGTTCGCGCTCGGCGGCCAGGCAGACCCCTCGGTGCTCGGTCCCGTGGAATACTACTTGTTTGTCATGGCGAGTTTCCTGTTCTTCCTCGTGGGAGTCCTTATCGCTGTCTCCCTCGTCCACCGCCGCCACCCCCGGACGCTCGTTACGGCGTGGGAGCGGATAGACTGGCATCGGGTCGGTCATGGATTCGTGGCGTGGTTCGTGCCGTTCTGCCTCATAGGTGGGCTGGGGCAGTATCTGTTCTACCCGGATACCTTCTCCTTTAACTCCGACCTTACGACGTTCGCGCTCTTCGTCCCGATCGCACTGGTTCTCACCGCTATCCAGACGACCACCGAGGAGCTTTTCTTTCGCGGATACATCGTGCAGGGTGCAAGCCTCATTTGGAGCAACCGCGTTTTTCTGGCGATTGTGCCAGCCGTGATATTTACCGTGCCGCACCTCCTCAACCCAGAGGCGATCGCAGGCGGCTGGCTCACAATCTTTGTCACCTACTTCCTCGTTCCGGGTCTGGTGTGGACTGTGGTCTCGCTGGTGGACGGAACCACTGAACTCGCCATCGGCGTACACTTCGCAAACAACATCGGCGGCATCCTCCTGATCAACATCACTGGAAGTGCCGTGACCACACCGGCTCTGTTCACAGTCAGCGAGTACCACGCGACCTACGGGGCGATATCAGTGCTGGTTGCAGTACCTGTGTTTCTGGCGATCGCCTACAAGGTGTTCAAACGCGACGAGGCATCCGAACCCGTTTCCCAAAGCCATCGGAAAGGTCATCGGTGATTTCGTTAGTTCGTAAAACCATAAGCAAATGGATCAAAAGAGTTGATCATGATGAATAATAAGGCGAGTTTCTTACAACGGTCTGCTGCATGGTTGATTGATCAAGCCATTCTCTCAATTATCTATTCACTAGCAGCGGTTGCCATTGGAGCAGTCATCGGAGCTTACAACAATAGCGGGATACCTGTACCAGGGTTAATTGTGGCTCCGAGTGTGATTGGGTTTTCGCTCGCTCCCATGTTTGGGCATTTTTTGTATTTTGGTTACCTTTGGAGTCGGCGAGAGCGCTCAATTGGCATGGGAGTGATGAACATCAGAGTAGTTAAACCCGATGGGCATCCATTGTCTTTTTTGATGGCTGGTCTGCGAGGCTCGTTGGGGTACTTCCTGAGTGGTCTAATCTTTGGGCTAGGCTATCTCTGGTTTTTTGTGGATAAACAAGAGACATGGCACGACAAGATTTTTAATACTGTGGTGTTGAAACAATAGTTCGGACAATTTTTAAGAGCGAGAATCGATCAGAAAGCTAGCGATCCATTGAAGCCATCGGAAGAGTCGTCGGTGATCTCGTCAGTTAATAAACCTATTTGCCGAATCTAATAAATAATTTGAAAACTTTTTGACTATCGCTAATAGGAGAACGAATCGTGGAATCTAAAACACGTCGCCAGATGATTGTCAGCAGTGCTGCTACCGTGACCGGTTTAACAGTGGCAGGCATCACGGGTGCAAATCAAGTCCAGGCTCAGCAAGCCGCTCCCACTGTTGCTCCACCTACAAATCAACGATTTTCCGGAAAAGTTGTTTTGGTTACAGGCTCAACTTCAGGAATTGGTCGTGCCACAGCAGTGGCGTTTGCCCGCGAAGGGGCAAACGTAATCGTCACAGGTCGGCGAACCAATGAAGGCGAAGAGACAGTTGCAATGGTGAAGGAAGTTGGGGGAGACGGACGCTTCATTCGTGCCGATCTCAGGGTACCCGAGCAAATCGATGCACTTTTCCAGCAGACATTGAGTGCCTATGGTCGTTTGGATGCAGCGTTCAATAATGCAGGCATCGCCGGTAATAACGAGCAACCCGCGAATACACATGAATACACGTTCGATAGCTGGAATGAAGTAATGATGGTTAACCTTACGGCAGTCTGGAGATGCATGAAGCATGAGATTACACAGATGCTCAAACAGGGCGGTGGCGCGATCGTCAACACTGGCTCAACGCTTTCGCTGCGTGCGGTACCTGGTATCCCTGCTTATTGCGCCTCTAAACATGCGCTAATGGGACTGACTGAAGCCGCTGCAATCGAGTATGCCACCAGAAATATTCGCGTCAATATTGTTCTTCCCGGTCCAATTAACACGCCCCTGATGGATCGCTATCTTGGCGGCAACGCCACACGTCAAGCGGAAATGAATAACAGTGTACCCATGAAGCGGTTAGGAAATCCAAATGAGGTTGCCAAGGCTGTATTATGGCTTTGCTCCAATGAGGCAAGCTTCACAACTGGTACTCCTACTTTTGTAGATGGCGGTATCTCTGCAAGAGAGTGAAACCTATAAAACCAGCTAACACTCCGTCATATGACTACGAAACATCTAGGAGAATTACGTCCAGCACTGACTGGTCTTGGCATTACTTCACTCGCCTCTCCAGAAGCATTGATTGAGATTGAGGCAATAGCAAAGATTGACGATATGCAAATGAACACTACTCCTACTCAAAGCAATCTCTCAGTTCTACTCAAGATGGAAGCAGCAATCAATGCTCATGACATTGATACGTTCGTGAACTGCTTTGCTCATGACTTCGTAGGTGAACATCCCGTTCATCCAGAACGAAATTTCACGGGTGCAGCACAGGTACAAAAGAACTGGACTGCTCTCTTCGCTCAAGTTCCTGACATCCAGGCAAAATTAATCACCCATACGATCGCGGATGAGTTGGGTTGGTCGGAGTGGCACTGGCAAGGCAACCATACCAACGGCACAAAACTCGATATGCGAGGTGTTGTGGTGGTGGGATTGAGAGAAAACACGATCGCATGGGCGCGATTGTATATGGAGCAGCTTGCCCAAGTCGTACAGGCAGACATCCTAAAAGCAGTCTAACTGCTAATCAGCTTTAATCACCTACAAGGAACAATCACCATGAGAAGCGTTGATCGCAAGATTGTGATTGAGTGCCTTGATCGTCATGCTGAACTCCTGACTGATGAACAGGTTTGTTGCGCTCATTATAAGAATTATTTTCCTTGAGTAACACCCTAGTTGAGAGGATCAGGCAATCATCTGCAAGGCTTGTGCATTTAACCTCCTGATTCTTGCTTATAGGATGAAACTATTCGAGTACAACAGTCTCTCATTGATCAGTATTAAGCCTTATTGAGACAAAGGAGGTCTTGTATGAAAACACAGTCGATGCTCAAACCATTGACAGTGATGCTCAGTTTGGGAGCTTTTGCATTAATAAGCTGTACTTCTCAATTTACGGCAGAAGCACCTGCACCAGAATCCTCCGTAGAAGCTTCCGCTACTGAATCTCCGTCAGTTGCTCCATCTCTTCAAACCTCTATTAATCGCCAAACCATGAATCCAAATCAAGCCAATACAGAAGCCTCCCAAACAAGTGATCGTTATATCGGAATGTGGGTCACGCAAGATGGCTATATCCGCCATGAACTTCTACCCAACAACCGTTACGACGAAGCTCGCGGTGACAGAGAAAGCGCGTATCAGGGACGCTATGAAATCACAGGAAATCGCATTAATTACTGGGACGACACTGGATTTACCGCCGATGGTGAGTTTCGTGACGGCGTACTTTATCACGGCGGCTATGTTTTTTACCGAGAAAGATAAGCCCATCAACAGAGAGCAACGATGACTCGAATTGCATAAAAATTTTAGGAGATTAAGAGAATGCGTTATTTAAGTCAAGTTTTCATTGGCACAGGGCTGATCGGACTGCTGGTTGTTCCGGCAATGACGCAAGCTCGCACGGATGAGGCAGGTTTTCAGTCGAATGGGACTGCATTTGAGCCAAGTCATGACTCGACCTCATTGAATAAACAGCCTGCCCTCAATCAGTTTTCAGCGATCGCAGATTTGGCTCAGGCAACTCAGCCCAATCAAGCAGACGCAGAGACTCAGGTGATCGAACAGCGCAACAAAGAAATCGTTTGGCAGTCTTTTGACGGTTGGCGCAACGGAACTGGCAACTTCTTCGACCTGCTCGCCCCAGAAGCAACCTGGACGATTACGGGCACTGGCGCAACTGCGGGAACCTATCGCAAGCAAGCGTTACTCGATCAAGTTATCAACCCAACCAGTGCCCGATTATCGACCCCAATTGTACCAACCGTGCGCGGCATCTGGGCAGATGGCGATATGGTCATTGCCCTGTGGGATGGAGAGGCGACCGCCGGGGACGGCAGACCTTATCGGAACACCTACACCTGGTATTTCAGAATGCAGGATGGCAAAGCAATTGAAGCGATCGCCTTTCTGGATATGCAAGAGTTCAACGACTTGTGGACAAGAGTTTCACCGAGAAATTAGTGCTGGTCGCTAGATCGCTGAGCTAGAGAGACTTCCGCAACTTTAACAAGGACAACAAGCATGACAAACAACACGAAGATCGCATTGATCACAGGGGCGAGCCGAGGACTGGGCAAAAATACGGCTTTGGCACTTGCTAAAAAAGGAGTCGATGTGATTGTGACCTATCGCAGCAGCGAGGCAGAAGCAAGTAGCGTTGTCTCTGAGATTGCAGAAATGGGCGGTAAAGCCGCTGCCTTGCAATTGGACGCTTCCAGCACAAAACCCTTTGATGAATTTGCGGCACAGGTCAAACAGACACTTCAAGATCAGTGGCAGACCGAGCAGTTTGATTTTCTGGTAAACAATGCAGGAATTGGGATCTATAAGCCCTTTACTGAAACCACCGAGGACGATTTCGATCAATTGATAAACCTCCAATTCAAGGGCGTTTTCTTTCTCACCCAAAAGCTGTTGCCCCTGCTCAAGGACGGCGGACGGATTGTGAATCTTTCGTCGGGGCTTGCTCGTTTTACGCTGCCGGGCTACTCAGCCTATGCCAGCATGAAAGGCGCGATCGAGGTGCTGACTCGATATATGGCAAAAGAACTAGGGCACAGACAGATTGCTGTAAATGTTGTGGCTCCAGGCGCGATCGAAACAGATTTCGCGGGCGGTGCAGTCCGTGACAATCCAGAAATCAACGACTTCCTCGCTTCGCAAACCGCGTTAGGGCGAGTTGGTCTTCCCGATGATATTGGAGGTGCGATCGCATCTTTACTTTCTGAAGATAACCGCTGGGTAAATGCTCAGAGAATTGAAGTCTCTGGCGGTATGTTTCTTTAATTCACGCTGACTAAAACACAAGGAAACTAAAACAGAGAAAAACTTCCTATATTGAATGTAGAAAACTGGAGTGACGGAAACTGAACTTGCCAGCACGATCACGGATGCTGAAGCAGCGGAGTGGGTGGAGGGATTTCGTGAGACGGTGATTCCAGCAGATGCGATCGCACGTGCAATTGCCTTTGCGATCGAGCAACCCGCAGAGGTGGATGTGAATGAAATCATTGTTCGACCGATTGGACAAATGAGCTAAATCTCGGAAGTCAAGGGAACGCCTACATTCTTTATCCGTGTGAGATACAAAGGAACGCAAAATTTAGAAACGCTACGGTTGATGATTCTAGAGACGCTGAAAGGATCAGTTTAAGAATTATCTGAGAATCACGAGTTATATCAACGTGAATTCAATGTTTTAGGAGATTATCCCCGGAGAAGTAATCATGCAGATGCGAAAGCTAGGTAATCAAGGACTAATAGTTTCAGAGATGGGGTTGGGCTGCATGGGCATGTCTGAGTACTATGGCAGCTTTGATGATCAAGAATCAATCGCTACCATTCATCATGCCATTGATCTCGGCATCAACTTCCTTGACACCGCAGATATCTATGGTCCCTTCACAAATGAGCAGCTCGTTGGAAAGGCAATCCGCGATCGCCGTGATCAAGTAATTGTTGCTACCAAATTTGGTAATGTTCGCACATCAGATGGGCAATTTCTAGGCGTGAGCGGCAAACCTGACTATGTGCGCTCTGCTTGTGATGCCTCTTTGCAGCGCTTGGGAATTGACACCATTGATCTCTACTATCAACATCGGGTTGATCCAACTGTACCGATCGAAGAAACAATCGGAGCAATGGCAGAACTGGTACAGCAAGGTAAGGTTCGTTATCTTGGTATGTCAGAAGCAGCTCCAGCTACAATTCGACGAGCGCAAGCCGTTCATCCGATCAGCGCATTGCAAACAGAATACTCGCTATGGAGCCGCGATCCAGAGGATGAAATTCTTCCCACAGTGCGCGAATTGGGGATCGGCTTTGTTGCCTACAGCCCGCTAGGTCGCGGCTTCCTCTCTGGTGCAATTACCAAACCAGAAGATTTAGATCCAAGCGATTTTCGCAGCCAATCTCCCCGCTTTCAGGGTGGAAATTTTTACAAGAATCTGCAATTGGTCGAGCAAGTGAAGGCGATCGCGGCTGAAAAAAGCATCACGCCCAGTCAGCTTGCTCTGGCTTGGCTCTTAGCTCAGGGTAAAGATATTGTACCGATCCCAGGCACGAAACGTCGCAAATACTTAGAAGAGAATGCAGCCGGAGCAGACGTTACCCTTACACCAGAAGACCTCCAGCGTATCGAAGTAGTTGCACCAAAAGGAATTGCTGTTGGAGAACGTTATGCACCTCGACATATGAGCAGTGTAAATCAGTAAACGCATTCAAAAATGAACACTACCTTATCCTGATTTTGGCAATGCCTGCGTCGATGAGATCGCCACCGACTACCTCATCGACCTCGAGCTGCCCGACAAAGGGACGACCTGCGCCCTATGACCACCAGATCGCGAATGCTTTATAACACCACAGATCAGTGTCTTCATCCACTCGGCGCATTCGACCGCGTCATTGCCCTTAGATCTAATGAACGGAGTTGATATGCTTGCACTCATTGTCGATCACTCGACCGCCCACGGTCTTCGCTTGGGCGAGATCCCGCCGCCCAAACCCGTCCCACACGAGGCGCTGGTGCGGGTCGTCGCCGTATCGGTCAACTTCGGGGATCTACAGGATGGCGTCGCTGGGGCACCCGACGGCACTGTGCCGGGGTGGGAAGCGGCTGGCATCGTCGAGCGCGCCGCCCTCGACGGCAGCGGTCCTCCGATCGGCACCCCGGTCGTCAGCTTGGCACTCAACGGTGGCTGGGCCGAACTCCGCGCTGTTGATGCCCGTACCCTCGGAGTCGTACCGAACGGTGCTGATCTGGGGGCAGTATCGACGGTGCCCGTGGCCGGGGTGAGCGCTTTGTCCGCACTCGATCGGATCGGTCCGCTGCTCGGGCGGCGGATCGCCGTGACCGGTGCGACTGGTGGTGTGGGACGGTTTGCGGTTCAGCTGGCACGTCTTGGTGGAGCGGAGGTGATCGCGGTGACTGGCGATCCCAAGCTCCATGGAGAGGCACTTCGGGCGCTGGGTGCTGACCAAGTTGTCGCTCCGGGTAGGCTGCCGGATGGGCTGGACGGTGTCGTCGATACAGTCGGTGGGCCATTGCTGGTCGAGGCGTTCAGTGCGCTCGCGGGCAACGGCACTCTAGTTGCGGTGGGTCATGTCACTGAAGATCCCGAGGTGTTCCCCGTCGGTGCGCTGCTCAGTCGTCAGGGTCAGGACAACCGATCGCTCGTGACGTTCTTCCTACTTGACAGCACCAACGTCGGTCGCGGCATCTCCTGGCTCGCGGGAAAGGTGTCCGCGGGTGTCATCGACCCTGGGATCGTGTGGCGCGGCAGCTGGCGTGACGTGGACGAGGTTGTAGAAGCCCTGCGAAGCCGCCAACTCCACGGCAAGGCCGTTCTGGATGCCGCCGCGCAATAAGCCAACGTTCTCCAGTCCGCTTTCAAGCCCGCCGTGCACGCACAGGTGTTCAATGATCTCGAATCCCCACCACAGTTAAAGCAGTTATCAGATGAATAAGCCACAATGAGCAAACCAGCCCAGGAGTGTCATCCTCGAAAATGCACTCGTTGATATTTTGGGTCAACGCTTGATCAAGTGCTCCACGAGTTCGAGCCTTCGCTGAACGCAACAATTGCTTGAGTTTCGACAAACATAATTCAATCGGGGAAAGGTCGGGAGAATAAGGGGGCAAAAACACAACCTCTGCGCCCACCGCTTCAATTGCCTCGCTCACGATTGAAGCATGATGAACCGCCGAGTTATCCATCAAAACAATCGCTCCGATCTGGACTGCTGTCATTGTTCACGTCGTTTTCAACTTGCCCACAATTCCGGTGATGGTAGCTGCTGGCATGGGCTGATAAAACGGATCAGAGTTTAATCTGTGCTGAAAGTGAAAGTCAATATTGAACGAAATAGGAGAAACAGGATGATACTTGAAAATAAGGTGGCTTTAGGACAGGTACTTTTTGCCGGAGGATCAGGCTTCGTGGGGCGCACTGCCGTTAAGTGGTTCCGCAAGATGCACCCCAACGTTCCAGTGCTCGTCGGAGGACGAAACCTACAAGCGGCAGGCAAAATTGCCCATGAAGTGGGCACTGCCGAAGCCGTTGCCATCGATCTTGATAAGCCCCACTTAGGTCTCGGTGATGATGTCGCCATCGCTGCTGTGGTCATGTTGGCTCCTGAAGCCGGACTCAATGGCTTGAGCTACGCCCAGGATTTAGGTGTTCCTTACCTGAACATCAACGCTGCCCTCACCGAAATCGGCCCCGAGTTGGCGCTGTTCGCACATCGTGCGACCGCAGCACCCGTCGTGCTCGCCAGTCACTGGTTGGCGGGTGCAGCCACGTTTCTGGCACTGAATAGTGCCAAAAGCTTCAAGAGCATCCAATCCATCAGGCTCGGAGCAATCCTTGATGAGAAAGATCCAGCCGGGCCAGCGTCGCATGAAGACATGGAGCGGGTACACGGGGCTGCTCCCGCCTCACTAGTATTTCAGGGTGGGCGGCGCGTATGGCTGTCTGGCGATGCTGCCAAGGGCAAGGTCGCATCAATCGACGATCGCTCGCTCGATGCCACCGCATTTTCCACATTCGATATCGTGAGCCTCCAGGTCGCCACCGGAGCATCGGATGTACGCTTCGACTTGGTAACTGATGAATCATCCAGCCGCCGTCGGGGCGGTGAGGCGGCTGCCGAGATCGTTGTCGAGATCGAGGGCGAGACCGATGGTCAAACGAAGCGATCGCGATCGATGCTGGAGTTCAAACATGGCGCAGTCTCACTCACGGGTCTCAGCGTTGTTCTTTCTCTCACATCAGTATTGGGACTGAACGACCGTTCTCCTGCCCCTCCTGGGCTTTACCTACCCGAACTACTCTCGGATACCAAATGGTTCCTGGATGAACTCCGCAGTGCGGGAGCGACTATTTACGAAGACTCTAAGTCAACTCTACAGTTTTAGGTGATGGATAAAATGATTAAGTGCAAAGATTTCGCGCCTCGGATTACTGAACGAGGCCCCTTCGGCGGAGCTTCCGATTATGAGTCCTTCTCTGAGGTTGTAAGTGCTGTCAATCAGTGGATCGAACGTGCAACGATACAGGTGATCAATGTTGAAACCGTTGTTTTACCCGATCGGATTGAAGGCACCAGTGATGATGTCTACGGATTGACGACCAGTAATGCTTTCCACCCAGTGATGATCAGTCAGGGACTGGCAATCAATTGCTTTCAATGTGTGCGTGTCTGGTACAGAGAATAAGTTTCACCGGAGAAGAAACAATGAAACGATTTACCTGGTTTACTTTCCTGTACCTCGCGCTCGGAGTTTGCCTGACAGCGATCGCTCTTGGATACCCAAATCTGTCTTCGGGTCTTCAAACCAGCCTGTTCATCAGTGCAGGAGTATCCTACCTCGTTTGTCTCTTCAGTACCTTCCCATTTTGGCGGGAGACGGCGATCCGCTTCTATCGCAGACGGAATTCTTTAGTGATCGCACCTTGGTTGGTGGTTGGATTCATTATTGTTTGGATGATCTGGGAGGTTCAGAGTCAGAACTGGACGATGGAAGCCTTTTTACAAGTGCTTTCGTGGCTATTAGTTGTCTTACTGCAAGCAGAACTCATTGTAATTACATGGCAAGTGAATTCTGAACATTAGCTTTGAACATTAGCGCCTAAATCGGATGACCCTACGAACTCGCTCTGCACAAGAATTTGACAAATCGTTGTAAGAATTTGGAAGAAAAGAAACACCATGAATAAGCCCGAGTTTTTTGTCACCCCCAGTTATGGGGAATACATGTTGAATGAATTGCATTACTCGCAAGCGGTAAAAATTGGCGATCGCGTGGAGACATCTGGACAAGGTGGTTGGGATGACAACCTGCAAATTCCCGAATCGCTTGCGGATGAGATCACCCAGGCGTTTCGGAACGTAGAGCGAACCTTGGCAACCGCTGGTGCAAGTTGGGAGCACGTTGTCCATGTCAATTCTTACCATGTTGGCGGGTTGCCCCCCGAGGTTAATGAGGTGATGGTCAGGCTATATCGCCATTACATGCCCAACCATGCCCCAATTTGGACACAGGTAGGAGTCGCGGCTCTTGGACTGCCAACGATGCGAATTGAAATCCGCGTTACTGCAATTGTTCCTTGATCGCATCAGCGACAGCGCTGCTCTACACCGATCGGAGCAAGCAGATGGAGTAATCACTCCAACACGAAATTGATGCCAACTAAAACTGATCCATCAGGAGGACAATCATGAAACTTCAAACCATTTTCGGATTACTCACGATCGCTACAGGATTGCTTGGAGGTTCATTTACTCATCCCGCGATCGCACACCGCATTTCTTCACAGCAACCATTACCCGTTTTGATCGCAACTGCCTACACTGATTTAACCTTACCCACCTTGCGCCAGGGAGATCGTGGTAGAAACGTGGAACTGTTGCAGCAAATTCTTTCAGACAATGGCTTTTTAGGAGCCGCAGGCGTAAGATTAGGCAATCCAAATGGTGCGATCGTCGATGGCATCTTTGGTGAAATTACAGCTTCTGCAATACGAGATTTACAGCAACGGTACGAAATCTCAGTTACAGGGCAAGTCAATCCTACAACTTGGGAAGTCCTGGATATGCGCGAAAACCCCTATCGATCGCCGCTCCCCTGGAAACAATAGAGCCAGTAGAATATGCAATGCTCACGAGCTAAAACCTGTTTGGAGCGAGCGTTTCATCGGGTATGTACAGAAGAGATTCAGATGTCAGAGAACAATAAAGCCATCTTAGAAGCGGCAAATGCAGCGATCGCCAAAGGCAACTATGAAGGATTCTTGTCATTCTGCGCCGACGACACGGAATGGATATTTGTAGGCGACAGAACCCTGAACGGAAAAGAAGCCGTTCGTCAATGGATGGCAACGACCTACGTAGAGCCGCCCAAGTTTAGAGTCGCTCACTTCATCGCTGAAGGTGATTTCGTCACGGCAATTGGCGATATCACAATGAAAGACGAAAACGGGAAGGCGGATGATTACTCGTACTGCGACATCTGGCGTTTTCGCGACGGTCAGATGGTCGAATTAAGGGCTTTCGTCATCAAAAAAAGTCAGAGGTTTTCATGAAAAGAACAAACTATTCCTCCTCAATGCCTTTAACGCCTACTCACAACCTCTCTGTTCGTGAATTGGAAGTTTTAAAACTCATGGCGGAAGGTCAAAGTAATTCTGAAATTGCAGCCCATCTATATCTGAGCCACAACACTATAAAAACTCATGTCCGTGGTATCTTCAACAAACTTGGAGTTGACCATCGTGTACAGGCTGCTGTAGTTGCTTTCCGTCAAGGGCTGATTTAGGAGGTTCAATGATGACTTCTGAAGAAGCACTGGAAGTTGTAGAGCAAATTTTACCACCAGGAACACTAACCTCTGTCAAAGTAGTGGTGTTTCATCACTCTTGGAATGGTAAAGAATATAGAGCGATCGCCAAAGAAGCAGGTTATGATGATTGCTACATTCGAGAGGCAGGTGCCCAACTGTGGCGATCGCTCTCAGAAGCTTTGCAAGAACCTGTCAAGAAGAAAAACTTCCGCTCATTGCTAAAACAGAAATTTAGCAATCGAACAGTGATGTGACTGGGTGATACGTTGATGCAATGTTCGTGTTTACCTTTATAAGGTATTGAAGTGTAACCGCATGAATATGTTCAGGGTGTCCATTGCCTGACTTACATATACCAACCGAGCGATCGCAACTACCGTATCGTGTTTGAAACCGATGAAAACGACATTGTAACTCGATTGCGATTGAGCGAACTTCCAGAAGTGGCTTGGAAGGCTGTTTTTAAGCGTGAGTTGTTCACGTAAACTTACCTTCAATCACAAAGGATAATGAATGGCGGAGTATGCTGTGTTGACGCGGAAGATATCAGGGCTGCCGTCGATTTTGCCCGTGAGCAGATAGATCGTAGGTTGGGTGAAGTGCAGCGGAACCCAACAGGATCAAGACAGGCATTGGGTTTTGCCCTGCCCCACCCAACCTACGTTGAAAGATTTGTCAGGCAATCAGGTTACGTAGGTCGATGACATGTTCAAAACTGCAAAATCACGACAAGAATTACTGGAATTCAATCTCTTTGGATTTCGACTCTCATTTCAAAAGATAGAAATATCAATGCGCCGCGCAATCCTTTTTGCGATCGCGCTACTCTTTACCACCCATTTTGCCTCCGCTTGCACGGAGTTCACAACAATGATATCTACTACAATCAACTATCCTGAAACCAGACGAGTCGATGTCGTCGAAGAACATTTCGGACAGGCGATCGCTGACCCCTATCGCTGGCTAGAAAACGATGTCCGCAACGATCAGGAAGTTGCTGCCTGGGTCGAAGCGCAAAACAAAGTCACCCATGCTCATCTCAATACACTGCCCGGTCGAGAGATTTTCAGGGATCGGCTGAAACAGTTGTATAACTATGAGCGGTTCTCTATTCCGGTCAAAAAGGGTGGGCAGTATTTCTACCTCCATAATTCTGGACTTCAGAATCAACAGGTTCTCTATGTCCGTGACAGCGTGGATGGCGCAGGGCGTGTGTTGATCGATCCAAACACTTGGGCAGAGGACGGGGCGATCGCCCTTGCCGAATGGTCGGTATCTGACGACGGTCAGCGCGTAGCTTACGCAGTGCAGGATGGCGGCACGGACTGGCGCACGATTCGGGTACTGGACGTGGACACGGGCAAAGTACTCGACGATGAAGTTAAATGGGCAAGGTTTACCAGCATCGCCTGGACTCAGGACGGATCTGGCTTTTTCTACAGCCGTTACCCTGAACCAACACAGGGCACTGAGTCCCAGGCGAATGTAGCCAACCATGCCGTCTATTTTCATGCGATCGGCACCCCCCAGGCACACGATCGACTGGTCTATGCCACCCCAGATCAGCCAAACATGCTGCATACCTTGAGCATCACCGAAGACGGGCGTTATCTCGCGATCGCTTCTACGCCCATTTCAGCGACCAACACACTGACCGTGGTGGATCTCCAGAGCGCTGATTGGCAGCCTCGCAAACTGGTCGATAATCTCGATCATCAATGGAGTGTCGTCGGCAATGTGGGGACGACGTTCTTCCTCGCGACTAGTCAGGACGCGCCGCGCTTCAAGGTGATGATGATGGACATTGCTGCTGCCAATCCGGTGATCACGGATGTGGTGCCGGAACAGGATTCGGTTCTGCTCAATGCGTCGCTGGTCGGCGGACGGTTGCTGATCTCCTATCTGGCTGACGTGAAAACAGAAGTTCGACGCTACACGCTCGATGGCAAGGCTGATGGTGTGGTGAAACTGCCCGGTATCGGCACGGCTGGCGGGTTTAAGGGCGACCAGAGCGACCCGGAAACCTTCTTTGTCTTCACCAGCTTCAACGCTCCGGACGTGATCTATCGATACGATGTCGCCAGCAACACGGCGCGGATGTGGGCACAACCCAAAGTGGCGATCGATCTCAGCCAGATCGCAGTCGAACAGCGGTTCTACAATTCAAAGGATGGCACCCGTGTCCCAATGTTTATCGTCCGACGCCAGGATGTGACCCGTCCGGCACCGACCCTGCTCTATGCCTATGGTGGATATGGCATCCCTCTGGTTCCCGCTTTCTCGCCGGAGCCTCTGGGGTGGGTCGAACAGGGCGGAGTGTACGCGATCGCCAATATTCGCGGTGGCTCCGAATATGGCATGGCATGGCACGAAGCCGGTCGTCGTCAGAACAAGCAGAACGTCTTTGACGATTTCATCGCGGCGGGCGAGTATCTCAAGGCGCAGGGCATCACGCCCCAAGACGGCTTGGCGATTCAGGGCGGATCGAATGGCGGACTCCTGATCGGTGCAGCAGTCAATCAGCGACCGGATCTGTTCGCTGCTGCGCTGCCCCAGGTCGGGGTGATGGACATGCTCCGCTTCGACCAGTTCACGAGCGGGAAAACATGGGTAGACGAGTTTGGGTCTCCGGCACAGGAAGCGGATTTCCACAACCTCTTGAGCTATTCGCCGTATCACAACATCCAGTCCAGCAGGGCCTATCCCGCAATCCTTGCCACCACTGCCGACACGGACGATCGCGTGGTGCCGGGACACACCTTCAAATATGTCGCAGCGCTCCAGGCAGCGGAGATTGGTGACAAGCCCCACCTTGCCCGAATTGAGACGCGGGCGGGACATGGAGCAGGCAAGCCCATCGACAAGATCATTGAGGAAACGGCGGACATGTGGGCTTTTGCGGCTCACTGGACGGGGTTGGAGGTCAGAGATGGGAAATAAATGGGTATGAAGCAACACAGGACAACATGCGGTATGAAAATCGCTTTCTTTTAATACCTTTGGCGATCGCAGGCTTGGCGATGGGCGGATGTACAGCGTCTGCCAATGGCGGCAATTGAGAAGCGCGGGATATCACGGTCACCTGCACGAGCGCTGTCATTAACGACGAGGTGTCTGTCAAATCCTTGCTAACGCGAGATGCGAGGAGAGAAGCGCACAGAGGAGTGTACTGTCCAGCACATTTCTTCCAGCCAACAAGCTTTACCAGAACACAGCCCCCTACAGGTGCCTTAGTGCTTAAGCGGCTCTGACGATATGTGCTTCGCACAGGCAAAACATTGCCCAACAACTATCAAATAATCACTCAAGAAACTCATGAGGAAATCATCCAATGAACAAGATTCTCTCTACCTTCCAACGCTTTCCGCTAATTGCCTCAGCAACCATCCTGCTCAGCCTGTTTTTGCTGTTCAACTTTCCATCCCTGGCTCAGGTCTATTCACAGCCGATTCCCAGAATTGAAGCGATCGAAAGTTCTGAAGGTGTTCCACCCGCTTACCGCTTGATTATCAGCCAACCTGAGAATACAGTGTATGTTCTCTGCCCTTCTGGTTTTGAAGCTGAGTTGGATTATATGCGGAACGTTAAGGCTATTCGATGTCAGCGTTTTTCCACTCCCTAAGAAACGTTGACTAAACCACAGCAATCCTAATTGATGTGTAGGGTGGGTATCCTGTCCACAACAGCTAGAAGCCTGTCCCAATCTTACAAGGGGGAATTGAAGGGTTGCTGTTACGAAGTGCAATAAGCCTGAAACCTTTTCACAACAAGGTTTACAGAAACATAATTTCGTAACGTCAATTAACGGTTATCCCCAAAATCTCCTTGAACCCTTCAATTCCCCCTAACAGAGAAACGCACACTGTTAGACAAGCTGGATATCGCGGTTGGTATCAAAGTTTTGTAAAGTCGCAAAGTTTTCTAACGTTGCAAACTGCTGAGAGCCAAAGGATAAAGCACCATTAGTTTGGTCGAAGGAGAAATCACTAATACCTGTTGCACCAAAATTGGCTTGGTTGATTCGAATTTTATCCACCAACACCGTGAAGTCCCTAATTACATCAATTCCAGTTTCGGGAGTATTGAAGACAAAAGTATCGTTTCCAGAACCACCAATTAGAATGTCAGTACCATCATCGACGATAACACCCGTTACATTGAGATTGCTATCGTAGTTGAAACCGCCACCGTCAAGGACATCGTTGCCACTGCCACCGTTAAGTAGGTCATCGCCTTTACCGCCTTGTAGAATATCAAATCCATCATCTTCGTAGGTCAATGCGCCATCGGTTAAAGATCTATCGGAATTAAAACCGCCGTAGAGCAAATCGTTTTGACTTGCGCCTTGAATTAAATCGTCGCCAAATCTGCCGACAAATTCAAAGGTGCCAGACCTTAGTGGTGCAGAAAACTTTTTTGAGTCTCACGGTGGACAGTCTGGAGGATCAAAAAGGCGATTGCCTTGTTCAAAGATTGCAGACAAAAACAGGCAAAGAATTTTTGTGAGTATCTGCTCAAACATCGCCACCGCATTGTGAATTACGAATATTTTGCAGCAGAAGGCCTGTACTCGATTGGTTCAGGGGCTGTGGAATCCGCCATCAAGCAGATTGGTCGTCGAGTACAAATTTCAGCGCGCAATGGAATCGTGAGAATGTCGCGCAAGTGTTAGCTCATCGCTGTGCTTATCTCAATGGGCTAATTGGTTCACTACTCCCTACTGACTAAGCACTATTGCTTATGAAAAGGTGACATGCTCCCAAACAGTTTTGTCAGTCAAGCAGAACTTGGACAGATGCGAGTGTAACAGTCAGCGTCATGCTTCTTAAGATTTGCTGTTTATGCGAGAAAAACGGTGAATAGTTCCTCTATTATGTCTTTACCTTACGTAAAACAAAAATGAGGAATAGAAAGCTTTCTGCTTTGTATAGTCGTCTGTAGCTCGTTAAGCTACGTCCGCACCATAAAAGTTTTGTAGGTCAGATATGGCGAAAGTTGCGCTGCTAATTGGGGTGAGTGATTACCAGTCTGGGTTTAATCCGCTTCCTGCTGCGGTCAATGATATAGCGGCATTACAGCGGGTCTTTGAACACCCCAAAATGGGTGGTTTTGATGAAGTTAGCAGCTTAATCAACCCCGATCCACAAACGATGCGGGAAGAAATCGAGGTTTTGTTTTCTACACGCAGCAAAGACGATCTGGTAATCCTATTTTTTTCAGGGCATGGTGTCAAAGATGAGCAGGGAAAGCTTTACTTTGCTACCAAAACGACGCGCAAAAACAACAGAAATGAGTTAATTAAGGCAACGGCTGTATCCGCAGGGTTTGTTCATGAAGTGATGAATGGAAGCCGTGCTAAACGACAAGGAATTATTTTAGATTGTTGTTTCAGTGGAGCATTTGATCCAATTCTTCTGGCGCGAGATGATGGATTTGTTGATTTGCAAACTCAATTAGGTGCAGAAGGTCGTGTCGTCCTTGCCTCCTCTAGCTCTACCCAGTATTCGTTTGAACAGCAGGGGGAAGATCTATCGGTTTACACTCGCTACATTGTAGAAGGAATTGAGACGGGTGCGGCTGATGAAAATGCAGACGGTTTTATTTCAATACTGGAGCTACATGAGTATGTTTCGCGCAACGTGAGGGATGTCGTTCCTACGATGAGTCCTAAGCTGATTGTGATGAAGGATATGGGCTTTGATATTATCATTGCTCGATCGCAGTCAGACGAGCCGCCACCTGAGGAGCCAATTACAAAGATTGATCTGGGTGAGGTTGTATTATCCACTTCAAAATCGCTGGATGACAATGAGTCAGTACGCCCAAGTTTTTCCCCGTTGCATAACCTCCTAGAACCGTATGAATTGCTGATCCAGAACTTAATTAATCACTTAAGCAGTAAGACGTTTACTAAATCTCTGGCTGTAGATGCTAATGTAACTTTCAATCCCAACGTTGCTACGGATAGCCTGAATGCCATTCGGCGAGCATCCAATGCGGAATTTGTGTTTGTACTGCGAGAGCAGCGGCAAAACAGTTGGATAGTGTCTGCCCAAAGTGAACTAGATGAAGCAATAAACCACTCTGATTACCTTGATACGTTGAAGTCAACTATTCTATCTACGATTTCAGTAGAGGAAATCTTCAACCCAATTCATCATGGGATCTATAAAATTTATAGCGAAGAAACTGAGGAGGGTGTCAAGGCTTCTGTTGTCATCCCTTTGCCAGCCACCTCTCGACAAGCCGAATTTATGGTGGTTTGCGGTATCCTCCAAGACTCTCATTTTCTGAAAGAACCGTATGGAAAAATTCTGGCTGCATTTTATCACGCCAGCCAACAAGCGATCGCTCAACCGTCACTAGTGGAAGCTGCATTGCTGGACGACCTAAAAAGAACGTATGGTTTTGTGCCCCTATCTTTCTACAATCGCAGGTTTGAGTTGTTTGATGAACGCCTCAAAACAATGATTGTTCATTTTGAGCCAATCTTTTGCTTCAGCAATCTGTCTATTTCCAGTTGGGAAGCGTTAGCTAGAGATCCAGACAAATTACATGCTCCTTCCGACTTGTTTCAGACGGTAGAGCTTTGGGGCGATCACTTTACTATTGAGTTAGATATTCATTTCCTGGAAACTGCCATTGAGACGTATATTGAAGCTCGAAAACAAGCAAAGATGAACCGGGGATATGAAATTGTCCCATTATCAGTTAATGTCTATCCTGCCTCCTTGATGAGGAGGGCATACCGTGAAAAAGCTTTTTCAATGATGGAAAAGTATGATTTTCTCAGGAAGAATCTAATTTTAGAAATCTCAGAAAAAACGAAGCTACTAGCAGAGGGTAACGACCCAGAATCACTGCTTAAAGCTAGAAAGGAGTTGCAGAAATATGTTAATAAGGGAATACGATTTGCGATCGATGACTTTGGAGTTGGATACGGTTCAATTTCTCGCTTAACTAAACTAGAGCTGCCTTATATCAAGATTGATCGAGAAATTCTTCACCACAAACATAGCGAAGTCATTATTAAATTTGTACATGAACTGGTCCATACTGATAACCAAAGCCCACCCCAAATCATATTAGAAGGGTTTGATGAAAGTGTTCGCATCAGTTTGGCGTACGTTAAAGCGATCGGTATTGACTATATTCAAGGTCATCTGGTGGGCATGGCTGGCGCTGAAATTTACCGCCTTAATAAGGAAAAGGTTGCCGCGCTAAAAGAACGGCTTACGATGGATTTAGGAGAGGATTAACTCAGCAATGAGTCATGACTCTGCTGCATCTGCGCTATCCCCAACCCTGAAAGCCTTCGAGCCAAGTTAGGTTTCAAAGTTCCCGTCCGGTTGAGCAATCAGGTCGAATTTGCGAGGTAGTTCTAGCAGGGGAGTGGCTATTGCTCTGGGGTGAGACGGTTGAAAGATGGGTGGTGCTGAATCGCAATATGAATCTGCCCCCCAAACCCTCAACGTTAGGAAACGTCCGAACCGTCAAAATTCCCAAAGTTGGAGTACGGAGGGCGATCGGAGTCATCACCGTTC
Source organism: Oculatella sp. LEGE 06141 (assembly GCF_015207605.1). GTDB lineage: Bacteria > Cyanobacteriota > Cyanobacteriia > Elainellales > Elainellaceae > Oculatella. The sequence goes on along the minus strand of NZ_JADEWO010000023.1, from coordinate 23,554 downwards.
AACGATGCATACGCCCATTCAGCACCGTTAAAGTTACTCAGAATCGGAGGAAGTAGGGGGCGATCGGAGCCATGACCGCTCCACGATTCATCTAGCCAGCAACGTCAACAACATTTGCTCTGGCTAGCACAGAGATGCTTGAAAGGCTTAGTAAGGGCTGGCGGTGGGTCTGACGATGATTTCGCTCACATCCACATCGTCCGGTTGTTCGATCGCAAATAAAATGGAGCGGGCGATCGCCTCAGCCGGAATCGATAATCTGCGGAATTCCTGCATTCCCTTTCTGGCCGCTTCATCACTGATGCTGTCGGCCAGCTCCGATTCCGTCACACCTGGCGAAATGACCGTGACTCGAATGTCGCCACCTACCTCTTGTCTCAATCCTTCTGAGATTGCGCCAACTGCAAACTTTGTAGCACAGTAGACCGCCGCAGTGGGAGACACCGCATGTCCGCCAATGGAGGAGAGATTGATAATTTGACCCGACTTTTGGGCTTTCATTACGGGCAGCGCTGCTGCAATGCCGTACAACACGCCTTTGATGTTGAAATCAATCATCCGATCCCATTCGTCAACTTTCAATTGGTCGAGGGCTGATAGTGGCATGACTCCCGCACTGTTGATCAAAATATCAACTCGACCGAACTTATTCTGAGCCAATTGCACGATCGCCTCTAATTGGCTGCGTTGCATCACATCGAGCGCTTGATATTCGGCTGTTCCACCCGCATTGTGAATCTCCTTCACCATTGCCTCCAGGCGATCGGTGCGACGTGCCCCCAGGATTACTTTTGCGCCATGTTTTGCCAGCAATTTAGCGGTGGCTGCACCAATACCGCTGCTTGCCCCTGTAATGATCACGACTTTGTCTTCTACGTTTAGCACGATGGATGTCCTTTTACTTGCCTAATCCTTTTATTGATTTCTCGACTGTGCTTATCGTATTCGTAACAACAAGAACTCTAAATACACAAACCTGACATTTTCTTGCCTAATCCTCCAAAGTATGAGTTTATACATGAATCATTGAGCGGTCATAGTGCCGATCGCCCCTATAGTCTCCAATTCTGGGAACTTTGACGAGTCGAACGGTTCCCAGAATTGAAGCTTGAAGCGCAAATGCATACCGTAATACAGCAGACAGCGTTGCTGTATAGGTTGGTTGCCATTGATGCGGGACAGGCAGGATGAGTCCGGTCAATGCCTCTTCATCATTGGTGGCAGGGTATTAAGGATTTCCGCTTCCACCTGCTGCACCATACACTTGCCCGGTCGCATAGCTCGACTCCTGCGAGGCAAGGAGTACATAAATGGGGGCAAGTTCTGCTGGCTGTCCAGGCCGACCCATGGGTGAGTCGCTGCCAAACTGCTCAACAACACTTTGCGGTTGACCGCCAGTGACTTGTAACGGTGTCCAGTAGGGGCCAGGCGCGATCGCGTTCACCCGAATGCCCTGCTTGGCAAGCTGTTTTGCTAATGACTTCGTAAAAGCAACCTGAGCCGACTTAGTTTGGGCATAGTCCAGCAGGTTCTCGCTAGGATCATAGGCTTGAACTGAGGAGGTATTGATAATACTCGCGCCGGGTGAAAGATACGGTAGAGCGGCCTTGGTAATCCAAAACATCGCGTAGACGTTCGTCTTGAACGTCGAGTCAAACTGTTCGGTCGTGAGGTCGAGAATTGAGTCAACCGACTGCTGCTTAGCCGCATTGTTAACCAAAATATCGAGTCCACCGAGTTCATTCACGGCACTGGCAACAAGCTGATTGCAGAAGTTTTCATCTCGAATATCACCTGGAATGGCTACAGCCTTGCGCCCTGCTGCCTGGATCAGCTCAACTACCTCACGGGCATCTGGCTCCTCTACAGGCAGATAGTTAATTGCCACATCCGCTCCTTCACGCGCAAAGGCGATCGCCGCTGCCCGACCAATACCAGAATCACCGCCTGTAACGAGTGCCTTGCGCCCCATCAGTCGTCCGGTGCCCTGATAACTGGTCTCACCATGATCCGGACGTGGGGTCATTTCACGGGCAAGACCAGGGGGTTCTTGGGGTTGGCGCTGAAAGGGAGGACTCGGATATTGGTCAACCGGGTTTTGCTGAACAGATTGATTGGGAACGGCTGGGGTTGTTGTGTCCTGGCTGGGTGTCCCTGGTGGATTTGCCGAGGTAGACGGCTGCTGCGCGAAGACGGGTACTGCTTGTGCGGCAACAAAACCAACCGATAGCCCACCAAGCACTTGGCGACGTGAAGTTTTTTTCGAGGTATCTTTGGAGTCCATCTTTTAATTCCGTATCCTGGTAAATTATTACAAAACGTCGTAGCAGAACGCTTATTGAACGAGTGCATGTTGCACGCTGTTATCCTTGAGCCGGTGCTTCTGGATCAATCTCAGGCGGAAGACCCGTTGGTTCTGGATCGGGTTCATCAGCAACGGGTTCTGAATCGGGTGGAGGAACAGGCTCAAGTTCAGGATAAGAGGCTGGTTCTGGTATTTGTTCCGGAGGGAGATGAATCTGATTAATTAGCATTTCTGGCTCAGGTGTAGATTGCTTTGGAGCATCAAACGGTTGAGGTTTCCTGGCGGAGTGATGCGCCATCCATCACAAACGATAGTTCGCATCGTCCTGCTTCATTCGTTCAAACGCCTCATTGATCATCTGAATTGGGATAATCGCTGCATCAGCAATAATTCCGTGTTCAGCACAAAGACCTGGAACGTCTTGCGTATCTGCAATAGCACCAATCAATGCCTCAAACCAAGAGAGCGTGTACCTTCAGCCCTTTAATCCTAAGGAGGTCGTTGAGCAGCCGCGTCTTTCTAATGGCGTATCACTTACGAGTTTTGAAAAATTTTCGATCGCGCGTCAAATGATAGCGGCGTCACTGGAGGGGAACGCCGATGAATCATGGCATGACAATTTGGGATAGACAGGAAATCCTTTACAGGATCAACTTCGCACTCCTCTCCATCTCTGATATGAAGCATAAATGATATACACGAATAAATCCCTCACCAATCGCCCCAGAAGGCAACTTTTGTACACAAGTAACACAGGTGTATTCATTCCGGTGCAGCGGGATTATTAGGCATAATTAGCTCGTTCCCAACTAAACCATAAACCTTGGCAGCCGCGCCTTGCGGGTTGAGTCGAATAGTACCCACTTCTCTTGCCTGCAATCGCTCTGTGCATAGCTGGTACGTGTTCTCTCCGATCAACACCTTGTCATCAGGATAGTAGGCTAATTGACTTAAGTGTTTTGCAAAATTGACCTCATGCCCAATCACCGTAAACTCCATTCGCTGACTGGAGCCAATATTTCCAGACATAGCAACTCCAGAGTTGATACCTATTCTGATATCGAGTGTTGCTTGATTTCTTAACGTTCTGGCTTCATTGAACGTTTGTATACCCCTATGCATCAACAAAGCAGATTGAACTGCCATCCACGCATGATCTGTTAACGGCAAGGGTGAACCATAGACAGCCATCAAGTCTGCTCCAATAAATTTGTCTACTGTTCCCTGGTACTGAAAGGTTGCACTAACCAGAACGTCAAACAACTGATTTAGCAAACCGTGTAGTAGAGATAAGCTCAAGCCCTCAGCTAGCGAAGTGTAGTTGGAAACATGAGTAAACAAAACAGTGACCTCTTTCTGCGTTCCTCCTGCCAACTCCGTGTAAGTGTTATTGAGCAGTTGCTCGGCAACCTCTTCCGTCATATAGCGATCCATGGTTGATTTCAAGCACGGATCTGCATTTTCACCGGGTTCCATTGAATACTTACCTCATTGAAAGGGCAATAGAAGGGCGCAAAAGTTCTCGTTGGAGGATAAACCAAGGTAAGACTATTGCGTCGCTCAATCAGTACATCAAGTTTACGGTTGACTTCTTTATGACATTGTTCAATTTCTCGTGCAAGTTCCTGTAAACGTTGTCCTACGCTGTCTTGTTTGATTGCAAAATCGAGATCCTTTTCCTGTTGACGCAGGGTTATGAGCAGGCGATCGCTCTCATTTCGCTGATGTTTAGTTTGAGTCAGGTGCTGATCAAGGCTTTGGAGTTCCTGTATTAACAAGTTGAGTTTCTTACTGGCAAAAAATGCAGGTGCAATGCGTTGAAAGCTCTGAAATACTGCGAGATCGTTCTTTAGCTTTGCGAATTTTTCTGCTTCTCCCGTTAAGGGAACCAGTGCCTCTAGTTGTTTTCTCGCTTTTTGAATTGCCGTGTGAGAAATGGTGAGGTTCTCGTAGCTTTCTTGCAGTTCGCAGATTTTGGTTTGTACGTCCGTTTTTTCCAGCATATGATTGCGGACAAAATCGTTCAACCCACCAATCTCTTTGATGCTGACCGTTTGGTTAAATAAATCCAATGCTTTTTCAGATTGCAGGCCGAAGCGTTTGCGAAACTGCTGGCTGTATTTGACAAATTCTTCAAAGGTTTCAACGCCGCTCGCCTTCAACTGCTTTTTCAGGTCAGCAATCCGTGTACATTGAGCAAAATGAGTGGCGATCGCTAATTCAGCATCCGCAATGACAAAAAACTTGCGGGCAGACCCATCCTCCATCCACAGCACCTGCGCCAGGGTTACATCTTGCTTGCTGGTATGGTCGCTAAAATAGGCTAACAGAACGGAGAGCGACGCTTTCTCCCGCAGGAATCTTGGTTTAGACCCATAGGATTCCTCCGATCGAGTCCGACCATACGCCCCTTGCACATAACTCTTTTCATCCCGTTCTTTCTTCCCAGAACCACTGGAAGCCTGATTATAGTTACGGCGTTTGTTTGGCACCAATAATGTCAGCAACCCATCCACCAGGGTTGATTTCCCTGAACCATTCGCTCCAGTCAGTAAAGCAATTTCCCCCCGCAGATTCAATATCCAGGGGTGCTGGTCAAATGACCCCCAGTTGAGCACTTCAAAGCGTTGCAGGCGAAAGCCAGACAAGGCATCATGAGATGGATCAATGAAATCAAGGGGTAGGAGGGTTTGCATAAGCGTCTAGCTTTTGCTTCAAGAGTTCCAACATTTCAGCATCAATCTTGGCTTTGAGAATGGGACGTATTTCGTAATTTTCATCCTGTCCAGATAGGCGTTTTAGAAACCTGAGTTCTACCACCTGTTTTACCAGACCATCCACCTCTCGCCGAAATCTTTCTTCATTGTTCCCTTCAGGCAGGTAAGGTTGTAACAAATCCCGCAGTTTTTCAACACTTAATACCAACCGTCCAGTGGCATCGCTGGAGTCGAACTGTCGTAACTGAGCTGTTCATACTCCATGTCATTCTCCCAACTAAGAAGCAAGTAGGATGAATTGAAATAGCACATTTGCTTAAAAAAGATTATGGCTTATTTCTAAAACACAGCTTACACCTTGTCATCCATTGATCCTACGGCAGTATAAAAATTCTGATGCAGCGGATTGACCAGAACCGCTTGGGTTCGATGCAAAGGTATTGGCAACCGTTAGACAGACTCTATTATGGGTATCCTTCTATTAGACAATGTCTTTATGTAACTAAAGTTGCCTAAAGTAGTGATATGGATACTGACGGTCAAGTCTTTAAGTCCCCAGAACTTACAGCCATTTTCCTTTGATCACCACGCCTTAAACCCTGCACCCCACACCCATCTTGGCGAGACTGTGGCTTACTCGATTGAGAACTGCTGTAACAGTGATGTGGATAGATTTAGGCAACGTCTTGATAGGGAATGGGAAACATTGAATGTAATAAGGGAGACGCTTAGCATTGCCTTCAACGGAACTACAACTCCAACGTATCGACAGGCTCTGGATATAGGAAAGGCAGTATCGCCGTCACTATTCGATTTTGAATCAAGCTTGCTTGGTCAGAGTGATGAACCCCCTCTAGCAAAGCAGTATCGACAAAGTTTTATAAGCGATCTTAGAACTTGATATATCTCAACAATCCCAACAAATATAATATGGAATTCATTTGATGTGAGCAATCTCAACAGCGGAATTACTTCATCATGACCCATGATTATGAATATCAGGATCGCCAAGTTGAGCTTGATCGGGAGCGGCAATTCCGCCTTGGCGAAGGTAAAATTAGCGGCTATTGCTCAGTCTTCCTCGGAGCCCTGAGCCTACTCTCCGTCTTGGCTTACCTCTACCCTGCCTATCTCACTACTACTGAACTGCGCCAAGTCTACGATGCTGCCTTTCTCCAAGGTCTCCTAAAATACGGCATGTATTTCTCCTTGTTTTTTGGCATTTTGACATTCGTACTCAAGAAATATCGTTTACTCGGCACGATTGGCATCTTCTTAACCACAATCGCCTTTGCCATCGGCGGCCACAATCTTCCCTTAAAAGGCACAGAAGCTCACCACCTATCCCTTGGTCTCGACTGGCTCATTCTGGCATTCTTGGGCTCTGTCTTCATCTTCATGAGTCTGGAAAAGTTATTCCCCAAATACAAGAACCAAGTCATCCTCCGCAAAGAATGGGGTCTAGATCTCGCCTACTTCTGCTTCAATCATCTGGCAATTTCCGCGATCATTATCTACGCAAACCATACTGCTAGCCGCTTCCATTGGGCCGTGAACCCTGACTTCCAAGCTTCAGTCCAGTCAACCCCAGTTCTCTTCCAACTCCTCCTCGTCATTCTCTCCGCCGACTTCGTCCTCTATTGGGAACACCGTTTGTACCACGAGGTCAAACTTCTCTGGCCCGTTCACGCCGTCCACCACTCCGTTGAAGACCTGGATTGGCTCGCTGGCTCGCGCGGCCATTTCATCCAAGTCTTTTCAGAGCGCGCCATGGTCATGCTACCGCTCTATTTGCTTGGTGTCGGCGAACAAGTATTGGGTCTTTACGTTACCCTTGCTGCTCTCCAAGCCGTTCTGATTCACTGCAACCTCGACCTACCCTTCGGCTTCCTCAAATACATCATCGTCACCCCTCAATTTCACCACTGGCACCACAGCTCTGAACGCCCCGCTATCGACACCAACTACTCCGCCCACACCATCCTGTTTGACTGGGTGTTCAAAACTATGCACCTGCCTGGCAAGCACTGGCCAGCCAAATACGGCACCACCCAGCCACTACCCCGAACCTACCTGGGTCAGACCCTCTATCCCATCACCAGTCAACTCAGTAAATACTACAAATAAGCAGTATCAAAAGGTCGTCAAGCTCACGTGACCTGTCAATTAAGTGTTGCTCACTGGAAACACTGAATCCGCTTCCAGATCTGTAGGGAAACCTCGTTGGAACCAACGCGCAATAAGTAGCAAATTGGTCGCACTGCCAACTAGAGTTGACGATCGCATCATCGATCTGGTGCGGTTCAACTCGGATTGTTATGCATCCGTAACTCTGGAGAGAGGTCAGTTGAAGTCCAGTCGGGTGCGTTGCTGATAAGTAAACGCACCACATTAGTAGGCATTTTCATAAATAATGCGATCGCATCTATTCAACGCTCAACTACAAAGACCCACAACTACAAAGACCCACAATTGCAGACAACACCTACTTCATTTTCAACAGTTGAGTTGTCGGAGTGTGACTAATTAGGTCGAGGAGAGCATTTAACTCTCCCCTCCCACACCACCCATCGTGCGGGTCCGCAATGGGCAGTTCATGAAGACGCGCAAACAGGCGCGTAATTCTGAAGCCTATCTCACCAAACATTGCACTCGGATGGGCAACTATGCCGACCATCAAGCTGAACACCTCTGCTCGATTGGTTCAGGATGCGTTGAATTGGCAGTCAAACAGATAGGACGACGCTTGCAAATATCGGGTGCTCGTTGGGAGATTGCCTCTGTCAATCCGATGTTGAGTTTGCGGTGTGCCTACCTCAATGGACAGCTTGCCATTGGACTATTTTTACGAAGGTGGGATGCTCCCGTTGGTTCAACTGAGCAAACTCATCTGCCCATCGCTCGACATCGTCGGTTGAAATTGAGGTCGCAGTTGTTGACAGGACAGATTGTTGTGAGAGCGTCACAACAAATGCTTGTATCCTTTACTGTGTCTACATTCTATCCAATCTACAACTGTAGTATTAAAGGATGTTTTAAAAGTCTAATCGTAGCCCGACATCCGTAGGGGCGTAGCATTTGGCAAATAACCCTAGAAAAAGACGCAGAAGTAATGCCCGTAGCTTGTTCCCACAGGGTATGCTACGCCCTAAAACAGACATTTGATACTTTTCAAACCAGCCTCTTAGACTACGCCAACCCTGTTATGAGTACAAGAATTGGCTGCTAATGGAGCTGGCAGAGATTCTTATTTAAGCGGGTCATGTCCCCAATTCATCAGGGAATATCGCCAGCGCGTGTCTTCAACATCGCCTGAAGGCCGTTGTGCCACATGACGATGAACGTAACTAATTACTTTTCTCATGTGCGACAGGTCATCGTCGGTATAGTCTGATTTGTTCTTTTCTAGAAGATTAACAATTCGTCTTCCAGATTGGTGTCCGGTCGATTCGGTATTGCCGTCTTTTTGACCAACCTCTTTGGAGTGGTCAGTTTCAAGCCATTCCTTCAACTGCTTTGGTGTCATGTTGACGGCGGCTCTAAACTCCTGGATGGTATCTTGCTTATCGTCTGTCATTGTTCCATTTGAAGCCTTGGTCATTGGATTCAGCAGATCTCATTCACTAATTCTTCTAGCTGCTCTTTTTGATAGTTATTCTGATAGTTATGCAGAGAACTAATGATGCGATCGCTTGCAGATTTATCTCCTTAAGAGGATGTTTGAAAGTAGTAAGTGTGCTGTACTCCTGGCAGGTGTCGAGCCACCAATTGAATGTCTCAAATATTCTTTAAAGTAAAAATTCAGGCAGCAATGCACCTCTGTCTTTTGGCAGTAGTGTTGGTTGCATTAAGCAGGTGCATAGAGGCCGAATCGGTTGATGTGGGGGTTAACGTTGTGGCGTAGTTGCTGAGCCACCTGCTTGATCTGACTTTTGATAGAGCCATTGATAAATACTGTCCAATTAGCTTGAAAGAAGAAAATTGTGCAGCAATCAACTTTGTCAAAACCTGTGACGGTTGAAGTCATTTGGTCGCAATCGCTGGTTGATTAATCGCTGCTTCAACAGATTACGGTTGACTCATGGCTTACGATTACGATTTTTTTGTTATTGGGGCAGGTCCAGGGGGACTTGCGGCGGCAAAGCGGGCTGCTAAATATGGGGTTAAAGTGGCGATCGCCGAACGCGATCATCTCGGTGGCATCTGTGTCAATCGTGGCTGCATTCCCAAAAAGCTGATGGTGTTTGCGGCAGATTTTTCTCGCTGGCTGCAAGATGCAGAAGGATATGGCTGGAGTGTTGGGCAACAGTCGTTTGATTGGCAACGGTTTGTTGCCGCCCGTAACCAGGAAGTTGAACGGATTCAGCGATCGCAAGCTCAAGCGCTTCAGCAAGCTGGGGTCGAAATCATCCGTAGCCATGCAGCCCTGGTTGATGCCCATACCTTAGAACTGGAAGACCGCAAGGTAACTGCCAGCCATATTCTAATTGCAGTAGGCAGCCGACCCAGCAAACCCGATATTCCAGGTATTGAACACGCCGTTACCTCCAAAGATATCTTTGGCATTGAACACCTGCCCAAACGCTTTGCCGTCATTGGAGGTGGTTACATTGGCGTTGAGTTTTCCAGTATCATGCGTGGGTTTGGAGCAGATGTGGTGTTGATGGATCAGAGCGACTGTATTCTTACGGGTTTTGATGATGATCTGCGCCATGCGGTACGTGACCATTTAATCGATCGAGGTATTCAAAGCCTTTGTAGTACCACGACCAAAGCCATTGAAAAAAACTCGGACGGGTTTCATCTGACGCTGGAAGGTGACTGTCCTCAAACGATTACAGCTGATCTGGTGCTGTGTGCAATTGGGCGTACAGGAAACCTGGAGCATTTAGGGTTAGAGCAGGTTGGTATTGAAACCCAGAAGGGGGCGATCGTTGTGGATGATTATAGCCGTACCAACGTTGACCACATTTTTGCCGTTGGAGACTGCACAGCTCGTTTGGCGCTGACTCCGGTTGCGAATGAAGAGGGACGGGCTTTGGTTGATACAGTGTTTGGAGAGCAACCGCGTCAGGTTGATTATAACCATGTGCCCTCGGCTGTATTTGCGCGACCTGAGGCCGCCAGTGTAGGGCTCACAGAAGCACAAGCCCGCAACCAGCTAGGAGATGGGGTTCAGTGCTATCGAACTGAATTTACACCGTTGTTTTACCGTTTGAGCCAACATCCTCAGAAATCAATGATCAAGCTAGTGGTAGATCGTCATTCCGAACGGGTGTTGGGAGTCCATCTGGTTGGTGAACATGCCTCTGAGATCATTCAAGGATTTGCTGTGGCCGTTAAACAGGGGATAACGAAACAGGCGATCGATCAATTTATTGGAATTCATCCCACATCAGCCGAGGAGATGTTTGCCATCGACAACTAATCGACATCAAAAGACAAAAGAGTAAAAGGGAGCGATCGCTCTCCAGCCAATTAATTCAATTGGCCTGTTGTACCACCTTGAAGACAACTAACGCGAGAGACAAGATAGTGGTGCTACTCCCACTACCTCATCACTTGCTTCTAGAATCGTGCGGTTCCAGGTTCCCAGCGTTTGCTGGAGCGATTTCGTGGCGATGGCAATGGGGCTGACATCCGCACCACCCGCTCTAAAACCCACGGTGTGACTCGACCGCACCAGACAGCCAGGTAACTTTGCCATCCGACCAAAATTTCGGCAGCGTCTTTACGTAAACCGCTCACCAGCGCTTGAGCAACCTGCTCTGCTGTGGTTGGGACAATCCATCGAAACCACTTCAGGTTACGTGCCATATCAGTATCCGTCAGGGTTGGCAGCAGTGCGGTCACTTTAACATTATGAGCAGCAAGTTCACCCCGCAGCGCTTGAGTGAAACCCAGAATGGCAAACTTTGTAGCCGAATAAGTGGCCATTGTAGGCGCAGCCACTTTACCCATAAGACTCGATACATTGATGATAATGCCTTCCTGTTGGGTCACCATCCGCCGAGCAATGAGCCGCGTGATCGTGTACATACCAATTAAATTAGTGGCAATCTCTTCTTGAAGATGGGGTAATCGAGAGTGCAAAAACGGCATTTGATGCGCTACACCAGCGCAATTGACCAGGATGTGAATGGGGCCGTGATCTCGCCATGCTTTAGCGATCGCAATATTCACTTCAATCGGTTGAGTTAAGTCCAGCGCCAACGGGATCGCCTCCACCCCCAAGGCTGCTACTTCGTTAGCCACTTCGGCCAGTCGAGTTTGATTTCTGGCTACTAGCAATAAACGTGTTACGCCACACCGTGCTAGCTCCAAGGCAATCGATCGCCCAATTCCGCGAGATGCGCCCGTGACGAGAGCTGTTTTTCCCTGAATATCCATAGCCAAATTCTCCAAAAATGGGATCTCACGATCTATGAGAAACAATGACAAACCAAATCATTGAAGAGAAGTCAGTCCATCGTGAGACAAAACCGTAAAACAAAGGTGAGTGTGTCTTTGAAATGATGAGTCTACCTAGCCTGACGACAGGCGTGATCAACATGGGGGGAACACATCATCAATCACACTAGGCCGGAGTCAAGCTGGCTGCTAAGACCAGTCAATGCAATGCTGGACAACAGACAAACAGGTGAAGATAGCTAGTAATTCTGGAGCTTGCGATCGTGCTCTGGTAAAGACTGAGGGCTAATAGAGACACATCTCGCAGAACGGTGATCGCTGTAACGATCGTATGGAATCTAAATCAATGAAGCTGATAACCAACATCCGTTCGAAGCATTCTGGGGTTTAGCAGACTGTTGTAGCAACAGGGGGTAAATGAAACATATGGCGATCAGCCTCCCGGACAACGAGTAATTAACCAGAACCTACATGTCCAAAACGTTAGCACCTGGATTTGAGACCTGCAACATTTATTAATGGAAAGAGGACATTTTTACATTTCTTAACTAGTAATTCATTTAATCTTGTGTGTTAAGAACTTTGGCGGCTGCGGCTGTTGTCTGCTGTTATCGGCTTCAAGACTTGATATTGACCTTTTGATCTGGTTCAGCCCGAAATAAGAACAAGCAACGAGATGCACCAAAACTGAGAATTTTTAATTTAGCGCCAACGAAGTTTGCATTTCTATACAAAGTAAGGACATTCACGTAGAGGCTGAAGCGTGCGTTTTACACTGTCGTGAATTAACTCAGGCTCTCCTGCAATTGACCCTATGAACCGTGAATACGGGGCGACAAGCGTGATCCCGCAACGCACAGTATTGAATTGCTGCCGCATCAGATGATATGGAGCATTACCAATTGATGAAAAATTAGGGTTGTTACATCCGTAATAACCGCTGTATTGATTGAAAGTACAACGATCGATAACGCTATGCTTGCAACAGCCGCAAACCGCTCAACGTTACAATCAACGTTGACCCTTCGTGACCCAGCACCCCTATGGGCAAACTGATTTGGCCGCTAAAGTTGGCTGCCATTAACAGCGCAATAAACGCGATCGCAAACCCAATATTTTGTTTGACAATGCGTTGCGATCGCCGCCCCAGCCGAATTGCCTGTTCTAGTTTGTCGAGGCGATCGGCCATTAGCACCACATCTGCTGTTTCCAGGGCTATGTCTGTGCCAGTAATGCCCATCGTGATCCCCACAGACGCTTGTGCCAGTGCTGGAGCATCGTTGATCCCATCCCCCACCATTGCCACCGAGCGATAACGTTGCTGTAACTGTTTCAAGATATGAATTTTGTCTTCTGGTAACAGATTGGCATAAACCTGATCGATGCCTATCGCTTGAGCAATGGTGTCGGCTGTGCGCTGATTATCCCCTGTAAGCATCACAATCGATTCCACACCAAGCTGCCGTAAGTTTTGAATCAGTTGTTGGGCACCGGGGCGAAGGCTATCGGCCACCCCAATCAAGCCAAGGACAGTGTGATCCTGCACGACCCATACGACAGTACAGCTTGAGGCTTCAAGACGTTGACTTTGCCGGACGAGTTCAGGCGGCAAGTGGCAATCGGTTATACCATCCGCTTTACCCACCCAAACAGGCTGATGATTCATTAAGCCTCGAATACCCTGCCCCGCTTCGGCTTGCACCGCATTAACTTCTGTCCATTGCACACCCTGCTGCTGGGCTTGAAGCACGATCGCCGCGCCGATTGGATGCTCTGAATAGGTTTCTAGTGCGGCAGCGATCCTTAATACAGTGGTATTGGATTGTCCTTCCGCCGCAATCACATCGGTAACCTGTAGGTTCCCCGTGGTAAGTGTCCCGGTTTTGTCAAAGGCGATCGCCCTTACTTGCCCGATCGCTTCAAGCTGGGCACCTGTTTTGAACAAAATTCCTTGTCTGGCACCAGTGGCAATACCCGATAGCAAGGTTGGCATAATTGAGGCCATCAGCGCACAGGGAGAGGCAACCACTAAGAAAATCAAAGCTCGATAAATAGTGGTTTCCCAATCCCACTGCCAGAGGAAAGGGGGAAGGATAGACAACACCAGCCCTGTCACAACAATGACCCGTGCATACCCTCGCTCAAAGCGTTCAATAAATTGTTGAGAGGGTGGCGCTTCGGTTTGAGCCTGTTGAACTAGACGAATCACACGTTGGATCAGACTGCTTTCTGGTGCTTGATGAACCTCTACCACTAACGCGCCGCTACCGTTTAATGTTCCGGCGTAAACCTCGCTACCGGGACTTTTCTCCACGGGTAATGATTCTCCAGTGATGGGCGCTTCGTTGATCGCACTTTCCCCTTCTAACACCCGGCTATCGGTTGGGATCAGCTCTCCTGGCTTCACTAACAGGCGATCGCCAACCTGAAGCTGTTCTACTGAAACGATTTGCTCGTGTCCCTCTCGAATCACTCTGGCGGTATCGGCGGCAAGGCTCATTAAACCGCGAATGCTGCGTTCTGTCCGCCGCATGGCAACCCCTTCCAATGCGCCGCTGATGGCAAAGATCAAAATCAACACAGCACCGTCAACCATTAAGTAATAGTCTTGCTGCCATAGCCCCAGTGCTGCTGCGCCTAGCGCTGCCACAATCATTAACAGATCAACGTCTAACTCTCTTTCTATAACTAATGTTGAAATGCCTTCACGGGCACTTTCATAGCCGCCAACGACATAGGCAGCCACCAGGATGGCGATCCCCAACCCAAGCCAGTTCAGGTTCAGGGCTAGCCAACCCAAAAAGACAAGGATGGCACAGGCGATCGCGGCCAGCAGTTCTGGATTAGCCGATAAAAAACGAATAGGATGCGATGTTAGTAGCGATTTTGGCAGACTCAGGGACATGGAGATTCTACGAGATAACGTCTCCACCCTAAACCTTGACATTGATGTTAAGGTCAAGCGTCAGCGGTCTACCAGGCAGCAGCAGGAAAAACCGATGTCCCAGGATGGTGAATTGCACAAAACCGGAACCTGGTTCCAAGCGTGCTGCTCAGCCAAACGGCTCTTTATAATAGAGATTGTTTCAGCTTGATTGGTTGGGATTGGTGACGCTAATGCACCCACTCAAGACGGTAGCTGTTGGCTTGCTTTCAATTGCGGCGATCGCCTTGGCTGCGCCCTTTGCTGATGCTGATGAGTTGCCCTATGCTCCTCCTGTGTGGGATTTGAATAGCTACGACCGTGGTGGGGATGACTGGCGAGCGTGTACAGGTAATCCTGACTCAACCAATCCGCGTCTGTTGAACTGGCAGTCGATCGCGGATAACCCGATAGACGACGTTCGAGATTATATGCGTCAGCGCGATCCAGGAGCCAGGTTTACAGCGACAGCGCATCCTTACACCTATCACATTTACGCTTCACACCAGATACTAGTCACAGTCAATGTAAGAGCATCGGATGATACTGTCCGCTGGGTTTGCGTGCAGCCAATAAATAATTGATTTGATTGCCAATCAGTAGCTGCATCTTCAAGAAGTATAAATACCAGGGATTGTATCATTCGAGAAATGACAATGAAAAAGTCTGGCAACACACCGCACAACGATCGCTCCTAATCGACAGGGTTGAACAGGTAAATTAGGGTCTTTGTGCAGGTTAAGTATGACAGCCTGTCTTTTGACATTTTTTTGGGTCTGCGTCATAGTCTGGGCTGATCTGTGATTCATGCCTGGTTCCAATGTCTAACGCAACTGACACGATCAATACTCCCACTTCTATTGGTTCACCAGTTAACCGATTCTATCGCACCGTCTGGCGCTGGCATTTCTACGCCGGATTGTTTGTGACTCCATTCATGCTGGTGCTAGCAACAACGGGCATCATTTACCTGTTTAAACCACAGCTAGATGTACTGATGTATCGCAACTTAATGGTGGTGCAACCCACTGCGGCGATCGCCTCATACACTCAGCAGGTGGATGCAGTTGAAACGGCCTACCCTAATGCCACCATTGCTAAGGTGGTGCCTAACATTGCACCCGACCGCAGCACTGAAATTCAAATAACCACGGCGGATGAGCGCAACGTCATGGTGTTTATCAATCCCTACACTGCTCAAGTGTTGGGCGATCGGGATGAAGACAATAACTTACAGGCGATCGCCCGCAAAATTCACGGAGAGTTGCTAATCGGTCGCTGGGGCGATTACCTGGTAGAACTGGCTGCCTGTTGGGCACTGGTGTTACTAATAACCGGGTTATACCTGTGGTGGCCTCGTCAGCGGTTTCGCATTGGGGGCACGCTGATCCCCCGTTTTTGGAGCAAAAATAAGCGGGTATTCTGGCGAGACTTACATGCAGTACCAGGCTTTTATGGCGTGGTGTTGATCGGCTTTTTAATTCTCACGGGACTGCCGTGGTCGGGCTTTTGGGGCGATAGCTTTGCTCGGGTATGGAGCCAGTTCCCGGCGCAAATGTGGGATGATGTCCCCCAATCCACCGTGTTAACTGGAACACTAAACCAACATGGCGATCATGTTGTGCCGTGGGCAGTAGAAAAGCTACCGATGCCCCAATCGGTCGCGTCAGGGCATAATCATGCTTCTGGCGGAGCTGCCGTGGGCAGTGAAGCAACATCGCCCCAAACCCCAGTCGATTTAGATTCAGTCATTACACTGGCGCGGGCGCAGGGAGCACCTCCCGGTTTTAGCGTCAGTTTCCCAGAAGGTGAGACAGGGGTTTACACTGTATCAGCCTTTCCCAATGACCCAGCTCAGGAAGTCACTATGCACATCGATCAATACAGCGGAAATGTGCTGGCCGACGTGCGCTGGCAGGATTATGGGCTGGTACCCAGGGCAGTAGAAATGGGCGTAGCGATTCACATGGGCAAGTATTTTGGATTAGCCAACCAACTGCTCATGCTGTTTGCCTGCCTGGTTGTGATTCTGCTGTCTGTCAGTGGTTTAGTCATGTGGTGGCAGCGTCGCCCAGCAGGTCGATTGGGTACACCAGCAATGCCAACTCATGTGCAGGGATGGAAAATACCAATGGCGATCGTTGCCGTTTTAGGAGTGGCGTTTCCGCTAGTTGGGTTCTCGCTAGTAACGGTGCTGCTGCTGGATTACCTCATCATCTCGCGGGTTCCGGCACTTCAGCGCCTATTAAACTGATACAAAAGCAAAAGGGCAAGCCTTCAGGCTTGCCCTTGCTGTCGTGGATTGGCTCATCGGCTGTCATCAAAATTGGGCATTGCTAAATCATAATATGAGGGTGCCCCCGTCCCTAATGCTGGGGAACGTCCGAACCTTGTCCCTCAGAACTGAGGGTTTTAGGGGGAGCAAACAGAGCTATGACCGCTCAGCGACTCATCCATCCAATTCAGCAATGCCCAACATTCATCGGCCAATTGCTTTCTAATTGGCTTCTTCAGCATCTAATAGTTGCAGTGCCTCTTGTATCTGTTGTGGAGATATCTGCCGTCGCAGTAAAGACGACCAACAGTGTCCTTCACCACTATTGTTGACGGGTTGAGTACGCAACTGACGCAATGAATTGATACAGGCAGGACAATCGCAACCAAAAAGAGTTGCCGCCGCATCACTCTCAGCGGCACTGAAGTCTAGAATTGGATACTCACTTAAACCATCCGTTGAAGAAGCAATGAGGATTCCTGGATCAGAGTGACGGAACCCAGATGTCTCCATTCTGGCAGGTATAGGCACACATGAAGCTGAATCAGTAGTTAAAGCGCTAGCCTGTATGCTTGCACGCATTGCCTCAGCCGCAGATGCCAGACCCGGCAGTAAAGCAAGAGTTATCATTGAACCAGCGAGGGTAGGAATAGCAATCAGGCTCAACAAAATTTTAGACTGCATTAGGAATACTCCTCAGCTTGACTAAAACACCGATGCCCAATCATAGCTCGACTTGGCCATTTGATACACCTATTGGATAGGAGGGTGTAGCTATATGTTGAGAGTAACTGAGATAACGAACGATCGCCATAGTAATACTTCAAGCACAGCTCGAGTTAAAGCGAGGTGCTGAACACCTCACCGTGCGTTATTCAACAATGGTATTCTTCTTTAGATGGCATCATGATGCAACGCTCTAAGTGTTGGATGTGACGCTCTCTCCTGAATTTGGGCAACAGGGGCAAATGCTTTAATGTCCAGGCTTCAATGGAATGACGTAAGGAACTCATTGGTTTATATAGTGTCGTTTTACACGTTGGGCCGATCGCTTCGCTCAAAACAGAAAGTGGGGCTGTTTGGTTGAACACCCAGAAAACCTTGAAGGCAGTTTAAAACGTATCCAATGGGCGACATTCGCCTCTTAAATCTCCAACATTGGGGACTTCCGAGCCAATTACTGTGTCAAAGTCTCCGTTCGGCTGAGCGCTCACGTCGAAGCCAGAGTTGAGGGCTTTGCGCTTGCGGCAAACTATACAAGGGGGCAGTTCGAGTGACCGTTCAGCACTCTTAAACCATCCTCTTATTCAAAAAACCTGAAATAAACGCTACGCTCTTTTGGTAGGCACCATGCAGAACAGGCTGTAACACAACACTACGCTGCCAGTAGCAGCAATTAAGATAGATTGAACAGCAGTCATCCATTCAATTGTCATTTCAATAGCCATCATTGCCACCTTAAATTACGTTTGCAGTTTCCATAAAATGATTCAAAGGTTCACAGCAGGTTTCCGAGAAAAAAGTTGTGATCTCAAACAACTGTCCCTGTGAGCTAGTTCACTCATTAACGCACGGACAGCGGTTAGGCTTTACCCTTGCTTGTAGTAGTGTACCCATCTTTCAGTGGTGGCTATCCACCCTCATTGCTCCACTGTTGCTCAATTGTTTACATGCCAACATCCATGTAAACAATCCAGTAGGACAGGAAACAACTTCATCTGGCGCTACAACAGACCAGAGGGGATCACTGGTTGGAGTAACGTTTCGGGCAGATGGTTCAGAATTCGTTTGAATGGAGCCGTCGTCGATAAACCCTGCGTTAAGATAATTGCGCCTTGAATTTGAATAATTGCATCTTCGGCTCTTTGCCTTGCCAGTTCAGGTTCAAAATCAGCTTCAATTAAAACCTCGGCAATAGCCTCGATCCAACTGTTAAGGATGTGGCTCACCTGTGTCCGAAAGCGATCGCTCGATTCGCCCATCGCTAGCATGGCTAACAGACACGCTTTCTGGCCGTGATTGTAATACTGATCGATATTTCGGTTCATGGCACGAAGTCGATCGAGCGGCTCTCCACTCTGCTGGAGAGGCGCTAACAGTCCAGTATTTAAACATTGGCTTAAATAATCTAGTACGGCTGTTGCCATCTCCTCTTTTCCACCGGGAAAGTGGTGATACAAACTGGATTTTCCTAGCCCCGTTGCTTCCGCAATTTTTGCCATGCTCGTCCCGTCGTAGCCATACTGCCGAAATACATCTACCAGACGAGCGATCGCTTCTGTTTTGAGCATCACGTTCATGTGAACTGAATCAATTGACATTGTACTGAACAATCGGTACAGTTGGAGTGTACCAAACGTTCGGTACAGTAGCTCACGTTTCCAGTAGCCCTGGAAAATAGCTATAGCACCCTGTCCCCATTCACTACACAGAAACCAATGCTGAAGCTTCACGATTTCAAGCTGTCGGGAAATTGCTACAAAGTTCGACTCATGCTGTCGTTGTTGGGGTTAGAGCATGAGTTGGTGGCTGTTAACTTAAGAGCGGGAGAGCATAAAACGCCCGAATTTCGCCAAACCTTAAACGAGTTTGCTACCGTTCCCGTCTTGACGGATGGTGAAGTTATCCTGCGAGATTCGCACGCCATTTTGGTATACCTGGCGCGGCAATATGGGGGTGAAACCTGGTTGCCTTCAGATCCAGCCGCTCAAGCGGCGATCGTTCAATGGCTCTCTTCTGCCGCTTCTGATATTCGATGGGGGCCTGAAGCAGCGAGGCTGCACCATCTATTCAAAAGCCCCACTGTCAACATTGATCTGGCAAAGCAGCGATCGGCTGAAGTCCTTCAGGTGTTAAACACCCATTTAGCAGACCGGAAGTGGCTAGAACTGGAGCGCCCAACCATTGCAGACATTGCCTGTTTTCCCTATGTTGCTCTGGCTACAGATGGCGATATTTCCTTAGAACCCTATCCTTACATTCAGGCATGGATCGACCGCATTAAACAGCTTCCTGGTTTTGTAGGAATGCCTGGCTTATAAATAAAGTTGGTTTATCTTTAACCGTTGCAATGGAGCGCAGCAGCATGCCACGCAAATTTACACAGCTTGCTTTTACTCCAGCGGTAAAAGCAATTCAAGAGAAATATGGCTCACGCCAAACCTATGCTCGCTTCGAAGAAAGTGGGCCATCCAACGACACCATCACTCCAGACATTGCTCAATTCATTGCTGAACGTGATGGGTTTTATCTCGGTACGGTGAGTTCCAACGGCTACCCTTATATCCAGTTTCGGGGTGGTTCGCCGGGTTTTTTGAAGGTGCTAGATGAGCAAACGCTTGGTTTTGCAGACTTTAAAGGCAACGTGCAGTATGTCACGGTTGGTAATTTAACAGAGAACGACAAAGCGTTCCTGTTTTTAATGGATTACCGCAACCGAAGACGATTGAAAGTGTGGGGTCGGGCGGTAGCGATAGATCCCGATCCCGATTGGGTTGAACGTCTCAAAATGCCTGACTATCCAGCAGAGGTAGAACATGTCATTCTATTTCACATCGAAGCATGGAACTGGAACTGTCCGCAGCACATTCCGGTTCGTTACACCGAAGCAGAGGTGGCTGCGATCGCCGCTCCTTTACACACCAGAATTGCAGAATTAGAACAACTGGTGGCGCATTTACGCCAGCCCTAGTAAGGATTGTTTGCTGAGATCTGGGGAGGGCGATCGCCCTCCCCAATTTAGGGTTTAATGGACTACATCACTCGAACCAATGATATGGAACCCTTCCCATCCTATTCCAGCGGTAGAGAAGCATCCCACCACACTCTGACGGTAGCGCTACAAGGGTTTGCACACTTCTCACAGGGGCTAGCTACTGGAAACTGGGACGAATTTATCGAGATGCTCACCGATGACTTCACGTTTTGGTTTCCAACGGGAGCTTTTCACGGCATGAATGTAGGCAAAGAAAGAGCGATCGCGTTCTTTAACTATGTATCTGACACGTTCAATGAAGGGCTATCTATTACCCTCGATCGGGTAACTAGCAATGAAACAACGGTTGTGTTTGAATTTCGTGACGAAGGAAAAATGCGAGGCGAAGTTTACAAAAATCGAGTAGCGGTCTCGTTTGACGTGCGCGACAATCAAATCTGCGGTTACCGGGAATATTTTGGCAGTAACGGCACGTCCAATTAAGCCTAATTAAGCTAAATCAAAAGCAATACCATGGTCTCAACCCACAAGCGCCAGAGTGTTAGCAGTCTGGTTTACAATCGAGGTTCTGCCTGAGGTCAAATCTCGTACATCTAGAATCAGCAAATTGGACGGAGCCTATAGAGGAATACTCATTGGATTCACCAAAAAGAACAGTAAACAATTATTCGAAACAAGCTGTAATGAACTGTTACTTATCGTTTCATTACTGCACGCGGCGCTGAGCTAAACCCTAAAGTTTTTGTGTCCAGAGGCAGACTTCATGATTTATCAACACTCTGTCCCAGAGTGAGAGCAGCCCTGCGCCTGCGCTGTTCGCTCGTCTGGTTTTGAAGGGTAGCAGTTGTTTGCCCGTCGCCGTTTAGTGACCCAAAGGAGGAGAACGCCATATCTTGCTGTCCACCGGAAGGTTGAACTTACCTCCCCGTTGAATGTTTACCCTGGCAGAGGAGTTTAGCTTGAGCTAGAGCAATTATAAGGAAACCTCATAGCCATGACACTCAGGTTTATTCTTATGACGCTTTTCCTCTTGCTGACTATTTCAACTGTTGCTTTGGTGGGGTCTCTCTCCCTATACAACAAAGTCGTCCTCGGTTAAAGTACAGTCAAATTACTTCCTTACGCTGTAGAGTGCTTCTATGTTTAGTGTTATCGCTTTGACACTTTGGCTAGTTCTGTTTACTCTGCTGCCCTCGCTTCCCAAAGAACGGGAAATTGATAGCGATCGCCCATAACCGGGTTTGCTCCAGTTAACTGCTTGATTCCTATCAATATCCAAACGACACAAAACCACCGTCCACCGCAATGCATTGTCCTGTAATGTAGGTGGCGGCAGGCATACAGAGAAAGGCAACCAATCCTGCCACCTCTTCAGGTTCACCAACTCGCCCCATTGGAGTGCGTGCCAATACTGCACTCATGATCTCTGGTTGACTTAACACTGGCTCTGTTAATGGTGTGCGAATATACCACGGCGCAACGGCATTGACCCGAATGCGATCGCTTGCCCATTCAATAGCCAGCGATCGCGTTAACTGTATCAGTGCTGATTTCGTCATGGCGTAAGGTGCCCCCGTTCGCACAGCAGTCAACCCTGCAACAGAACTAATATTCACCACACTGCTGTTCTCGCGTCCTTTCAGCAGCGGGTGAGCCATGCGGCACAGTTCAAAAATAGAGACCAGGTTGGTTTGCAAGATAGAAGTGTATTCTGCCTCGGTGTACTCAATGGCTGGCTTGCGAATGTTGGTTCCCACATTGTTCACCAACAGATCCAGGCCACCCAGAGTGTGAGCCACGGACTCTATTACCCTCTGCTGCCCTTCAGCCGTTGCCAGATCGGCTGCCAGCCCATGCGCCTGCAATCCCTGCGCTTGCCAGATTGCCACTTGGTGCTGCACTGCCTCTGCATTGCGAGCCACAATCATCACCTCTGCCCCCAAAGACAGGAACTCTTGGGCAATGGCAAGGCCAATGCCCCTGGTGGCTCCACTAATGAGGGCTTTCTTGTCCAGTAATGTCCAGCGATCGCTCATTGGTTCTATTGACTACCATCATTAACGGCTACAGCCATTTTGAACGGGAAAGGGCATGAATGGGAAACGGACGATCAAGCAAGGTGGGAGAAAACGGGTGCTACAAAATCGATCGTACCAAACCGCCTTCAACTCGCAGCGCTGCACCGTTCGTGGCAGAAGATAGGGGGCTGGCTACGAAGGCGACCATCGCCGCTACTTCTGCGGGTGTCGCAAACCGTTTGATTAATGAAGAGGGGCGTGTCTTTTCAAAAAATTCTTTCTCAACCTCACTCACTCCAGTACCCTGAGAGGCCGCCAGATTTTGCACAAATGTTTCTACCCCTTCAGAACGGGTAGGCCCAGGCAATATTGAGTTAACCGTTACACCGGTTCCCACGGTTGTTTCTGCTAAACCACGGGCGATCGCCACCTGCGCGGTTTTGGTGACGCCATAATGAATCATCTCGGCAGGAATGTTGACGGCTGATTCACTTGAGATAAAAATGATCCGTCCCCAGTCTTTCTCAAACATCAGCGGTAGATAGTGACGCGATAGCCGAATGCCGCTTAAAACGTTGACCTCAAAAATGTTCTGCCAATCTTCATCGGTAATTTCAGCGAACGATTTTGGTTCATACATTCCTAAATTGTTGACAAGAATATCGACTCGAGGTGCTTGTTGAAAGGCTTCTGTTGTACCAGTACGGGTAGAAAGGTCAGCCACGATTCCCTGAAGGTTTGCCGCAGGAACCGCTTTTTGGATGGTTTCGATGGCGGATGCTACTCGCTCCTGGCTGCGCCCATTGACAATGACCGTAGCTCCTTCTTGGGCGAGGGCGGAGGCGATTGCCAACCCAATTCCAGCCGTAGAACCACTGACAAACGCTGTTTTATCACTTAGCTGTAAATCCACTGTTCCAATCTCCTTGTGAGTAAATTGCTAGCTAAACCAGCATAGGGGCGATCGGAGCTATGACCGCCCAACGATGTACACATCATTCAGCAACGCTCACAGTACAACAACACAAAGAGCGCCCCTTCTATTCTAAAGAGGCGCTCTTTGTATCGCTCGCTTTGAAATTGTAGAGTAAGCCGTTAGGCGCGGCGGCGCAGCGCAAATACGCCTCCAATTAGAGCCAAGCCCAAAACGGTAGCAGGTTCGGGTACGGCTTCAGGGGTGGGAGTGGGTG
>NZ_JADEWO010000022.1 GCF_015207605.1 Oculatella sp. LEGE 06141 | reverse complement strand
ATACAAGAATTAATAAGGTATCAGATCTGAACATTCAGCAGCGCTTCATGTGGTTCAACGATCGCCCCTACAGGCTGATATAGCGTATCTCTCTGTTGCGATCGCCGCCCCAATGAATGAATGGCTGTTTGCAGATCGTCCACTTCCATGCAAGTTCCACCCTGTGCGCCTGCCATGGTCGTAATGTGTTCTTCCATCAGCGTGCCGCCGATGTCGTTGCAGCCCCAGGTGAGCGCTTCAGTTGCACCCGACAGCCCTAACTTGACCCAGCTCGGTTGATGATTCGGAATCCAATGGCCGAGAAACAGACGGGCGACCGCCATCAGCAAGAGAGCATCTGCCAGAATGGGCTGGTCGCGTCCGACTCGTCGCCGTAACGGTTTGGGTGCATCTTGCCCCACAAAGGGCAGCAAAATGAATTCTGTGATTTGAGCCGGATAGTTGCGATCGCTCGCCCGTTGTTGTAGCGATCGCAGCAAGCCAAAATGCCGCATTTGCTGTTCTGGCGTTTCAATATGTCCAGATAGCATTGTGCTGGTGCTGGGTAGCCCCAGACGGTGAGCCGTCTCTACAATTTCCAGCCACACCGCTGTATTAATTTTCTCAGGGCACAGGATTCGCCGTACCGAATCGTCCAGCACTTCCGCCGCCGTTCCCGGCATGGAACCAACCCCTGCGGCTTGTAAGGCTGCAATCACCTCAGCAAAGCTCAACCCGTCTTGCCGCGCAATAAATTCAACTTCCTGCGGCGAAAAGGCGTGCAAATGCAGGTGCGGAAACGCCTGATGAATTGCCTGAATCAACTGCGTGTAAAACGGTAACGCTGCTCCATCGCGCTTAGCGTTGGGGTTTAACCCCCCCTGAATACAAATCTCGGTAGCCCCACGCTGCACCGCATCGGCGGCTTTTTCAAGCATGATCGACTCATCCAGCCAGTAAGCGCCCTCATCCCCGTCATCTCGGCGAAAGGCGCAAAAGTTGCAGTGCTGCTCACAAATGTTGGTGAAGTTTAAGTTGCGGTTGATGACGTAGGTAACTGTATCTCCCGATTGCTGCTGCCGCAACCGATCTGCTGCTGCGCGAATGGCTGCGATCGCCCCTGCATCGGTTTGTTGCAGTAAAGCTACGCCGTCAGCCTCAGAGAGGTCTTGCCCTGATAAAGCGCGATCGAGAATTTGATCTACCGTTTGAGTCACCACAGCATCCTGGGAAGTACGTCTCTCTCTATTGTGAGCCAGGACGGGAGGAGAGGGAAGCAGAGATCGATCGTCTGCTGCCAGATGAGCGATCGCCCCTCCTCCCATCCCGATCATTTTTGGTAAAAACAACTATAATCATCAGAACACAACCTCCACTTCTTCGTTGCTGAGTACCCGATATGGTGTTTACCACCGTTCTACCAAAATCAAATTCCACCAAAACTTCCGAGTTGCCGTTTGACCTGTTTGCCGCCATTCAAGACCTGAAGCGAGAATTGAATGCCGTTGTTTTAGCTCATTATTACCAGGAGCCAGACATCCAGGATATTGCCGATTACATTGGCGATTCCCTGGGGTTGTCTCGTCAGGCTGCCGACACCAATGCTGATGTGATTGTGTTTGCGGGCGTTCACTTCATGGCAGAAACGGCCAAGATTCTCAACCCCGACAAACTGGTCTTGCTGCCCGATTTAGCAGCGGGCTGTTCTCTGGCAGACAGTTGCCCGCCCGCAGAATTTGCCGCCTTCAAGGCGGCTCATCCCGACCATCTCGTTGTGTCGTATATCAACTGCACGGCAGAGATCAAGGCCATGAGCGACGTTATTTGCACCAGTTCCAACGCGGTGACGATCGTGAACCAGATCCCAGCCGATCAGCCGATTATTTTTGCGCCCGATCGCAACCTGGGTCGCTATGTGATGGCACAAACCGGGCGAGATATGCTGCTGTGGCAGGGAAGCTGCATGGTGCATGAAACCTTTTCCGAAAAGAAGCTAGTGCAACTGCAAATCGAGCATCCCGATGCTGAAATTATTGCTCATCCCGAATGCGAACCGTCTGTGCTGCGCCACGCGAACTATATCGGTTCCACCACTGCGCTGTTGAACTACTGTCAGCACAGCTCAAAATCGAGCTTTATCGTGGCAACGGAACCCGGCATCATTCACCAGATGCAAAAGCAAGCCGCAAACAAACGCTTTATTCCTGCACCACCGTTGCACAACTGCGCCTGCAACGAATGTCCTCATATGCGCCTGAATACGTTAGAAAAACTGTATTTAGCCATGAAGAACCGCACCCCCGAAATCACATTGCCTGAGGAGACGCGGCTGGCGGCGTTGCAACCGATTCAACGCATGTTGGAACTGAGTTAGATCGGGCTGCACCAACAGTTTGCACAAACGAGTAGCGAGGTTTGAGCGTAGGTCTGCTCAAACCTCGCACTCTATTGACTAGTTTAGCCTTGCATAAACTCTTCGAGTTGTCGTGTCAGGCTATCGATGATGTTTTCTTCGCTATGCTCTCCGGCTGTTACTTCCGACTCAATTCGAGACACATCTTCTGGTGAAAAACCAAGCAGTTGCGCCAGTTTGTTGTAGGCGACGGCTTCTTCCTCGTTAATGATTTCTTCTCCGGGTGCCCGCGCACTGGACTGAATCACTTCATAACCAAGACGCAACACTAATTCCTTTTCCTCTTTGGTCTGCAATTTGGGCGTGAGTTCTTCTAACGGAATGTTTTGCATCAAATAGTCTTGCAGCTCTCGACTCAGATGATTCTTTTGAGCCGAGTCCTCAGAAAAAATACTGCTGAAGCGATCGAGCATAATTTCGACTTCTTCTTCAGCCAGGTTGCCATCAGACCATGCCATTGACGACACAATCCGCAGCAAATTCATCTGGCGTGGCGTAATTGAGGGGGGCGGGGGTGTTTGTAGAGCCATGAGTTTCTCCTACATGTTCGGGCTGCACGGATGAAGTTCTGCTGTTGTCAAGTAACCGTATCACAGAGAAAAAAGAGAACGCCGGAGCTTAAGGTTATTATTCGGAACAGGTTACAGTTTGTTATGACATCTCGATTCGGGTTGCCAGTGCCACGGATAAACCCCAAACCGTTAGCCCCTAGCTCGATATCTCTCGATTGGTAGATCAAGTTATTGCCGGAGATTCCGACTCTATTGGTTCGGTTCTAAGGCTGTTGATTTCTGGTGTCTCTGGGTATCGTCATAAATAGATGCAGGCATACGGCACTGTCCTTATCTTATTTATAGTTAAACTCTCGCCAAGGGAACTGTTAAATAAGTCTTGTCTGTACGTTCTGCTAGCTGTTAATTAGGGTGGATATTGTGTACAAATGGTACTTGCCAACCCTGAGTGAGGTGATAGCTCTCAGTGAGCCAGTGCAGGAGAGAGCCAATGGATCTCCTGCTCAGAGCCATGTACGGGCAGAAAGAGAATGGCGCGGCGCGATCGCTGCTCTAAACACACTATTGCAAGAAACCGTACAGAGAGAGCCAGACACGACTTCAGCCCCGGTACAAGACTGCACCAAGACCGATATTGATCCCAGCATTCAAGGACTGGTACTGTCGGGGCCGGCTCCTGTTTTAGACCAGTGCGAGTTGATTCAAGCCCTATCAGCCTGGACGTTTACCGTAGGGCCAGTGGGCAAAAATATTTGGATGCCCTTGCAGCTGTTGCCTGCGGCAGACGATTCAGCGGCAGTGAGTGGGGCTGAGGTGCCAACGTTGCCCTTATTGCCAAACGACCCCTTAGCGGCAGAGCAGTTTTGCTTGGTGCTAACGGCTGACTTTAGCCTGGTGATGGCTCTAGGCGAAGGCAGCGGCGAAAACTCGTCGTTTCTGTTTTCGTTTAATCCAGAAGTGGTGTGGCAAGCGTGGCGATCGCTCCAGTCTCGCCTGATGATGACCAGCTCACCGTCGCTCAACTATTTAGAAACGCTAACCAAGAAATTTACGCCAGTTGCGCCGCACTACCAAACGGTGATGCAATTCACTCGGCTGATTCTAAATCACTTGCCGGAACCGGCGGATTGGGAAACGAAGCGCGAGGGTAACTCTACCCCAGCGCGAGACACGGTGCTGGCGCTTAAAACCGAGCCTGCGACTCAACCTGCTTCAGCCGCCGCCAGCCGCATAGCCGATTGGCAGCAAGCCGTTGCCGAACGAAAAGCCGAGCGAGTGAAACCAAAAATGGGCAAAGTTGGGCAGGATCGGCTCGATAAGCTAACGCAGGTCAAACCCGGATCAGATACGGAGTTACTGCAAGCGATCGCCCATGAAGTGCGTACCCCACTTACAACCATTCGGACGCTAACTCGGCTGCTGTTGAAGCGCAAAGACCTGAACCCCGATGTGCTCAAGCGGTTGGACATCATCGATCGCGAATGCACGGAACAAATTAACCGCTTCAATCTCATCTTCCGAGCCGTTGAGCTGGAAACATCGGCAGTAAAGAGTCCTTTGATGCCGCTCACCCCCATTTCCTTGACCCAGGTGTTTCAGCAAAACGTGCCTCGCTGGCAGCAGCAAGCCAGTCAGCGGAGCTTAACGCTAGAAGTACTGTTGCCGCAAAAGTTGCCGATGGTAGTGGCCGACCCCACCATGCTCGACCAGGTGTTGACCGGGCTGATCGATCGCATTACCCACAGTTTGCCTCCCGGCAGCCAGATTCGGCTCCATGTTTCCCTGGCAGGGCATCAGCTCAAGCTTCAGTTTCAGTCTCAGCCGCAACAGTCGGACAGCGAAGCAGACTCGACCAAAGGCAGAGAAACTAGAGCCAGCTGCACACCCACGCTTAAATCCATCGGCCAGTTGCTGATGTTCCAGCCTGAAACTGGAAATTTGAGCCTGAATCTGTCGGTAACGAAGAACCTGTTTCAGGCGCTAGGCGGCAAGCTCATCGTTCGGCAAAAACCCCAGCAGGGGGAAGTGTTAACGATTTTTCTGCCCCTCGAAACTCGAACCAGCGAGGCGTAGACCGCTTCAAAGACCACCCAGTTTGGATGTAACCATCACCTGACATTTGCTGCATGGCAATCGACCTGGGGTGTTATTCTGAACTAACGGTTATTGCTGACTCAACCGCAGGGCGATCGTGCCACGATCGCGGTTTACCACGCCGAAGCGATGGGTTAAACCTGAATGCATAGGTGCAAGAAATCTAGCGTTTGGGGTAGGGCAGGGCTGTAGCGTTTTCTAGGGTGAACATGAAACTGGCAGCACGAATAGAGCAGGTATCCCCATCATTGACCTTGGCGATCGCTGCTAAAGCGAAGGCGATGAAGGCAGACGGCATTGATGTTTGCAGCTTTAGTGCAGGCGAACCCGATTTTGACACTCCAGACCACATCAAAGCTGCCGCTCACGCTGCGCTAGACCAGGGAAAAACGCGGTATGGTCCCGCTGCCGGAGAGCCGAAACTGCGCGAGGCGATCGCCCGTAAGCTCCAGGATGATAACGGTCTGTGTTATGGCATGGACAACGTGATTGTTACCAATGGCGGCAAGCAATCCTTGTTTAACCTGATGCTGGCCTTAATTGAGCCGGGAGACGAAGTGCTGATTCCGGTGCCCTACTGGCTCAGCTATCCAGAAATGGTAAAACTGGCGGGTGGAAAACCCGTTCTGTTACCGACCACCGTTGAAGACAGCTTCAAAATTACGGCTGACCAACTGCGGCAGGCTGTTACACCCAGCACCAAGCTGTTTATTTTTAACTCTCCCTCCAATCCAACGGGGATGGTTTACACGCCAGATGAAGTACGGGCGATCGCCGATGTGCTGGTGGAGAAAAATCTGTGGGTGGTGGCCGACGAAATCTACGAAAAGATTCTCTACGACGGTGCAAAACACCTCAGCATCGGTGCGGCAGGGCCTGAAATTTATGAACGCACCATTACCAGCAGCGGCTTTGCCAAAACCTATGCCATGACGGGCTGGCGGGTTGGCTTTTTAGCGGGGCCATCTCAAATTATTCAAGCGGTCACAACGATTCAAAGCCACAGCACCTCCAACGTCTGCACATTTGCCCAATATGGGGCGATCGCGGCCTATGAAGGGTCTCAAGACTGCGTTAAAACAATGGTGGGCGCTTTTGCCGAACGCCGAGAAGCGATGTATAACCACCTGAGCAGCATTCCTGGGTTAACCTGTCCCAAACCCTATGGCGCGTTTTACATGTTTGCCAACATCAGCAAACTGGGTATCCCGTCGCTAGATTTTTGTAACGATCTGCTGGATGGGCATCAAGTAGCTGCCGTTCCCGGCGTTGCCTTTGGAGCCGATGACGCGGTTCGGTTTTCCTATGCCACCGATATGGACACCATTAACAAAGGGATGGAGCGGTTATCTGCGTTTGTGCGATCGCTCTAACCGGGCAGTGTTGCCAGACCCAATAGCGGTAACGCCAACCCCTTGATGCCTGGAAGTAATATATAAAATTAATGTTTGGTAATTAATGCATCGTCACGGTAGCTTTAGCGTGGCGTGGCCTCTGCATGGCTCGATGGCTTAGTCCTCGCTGAACAAAAGCTGATAACGATAGTTGCTACCGGCGGCGCTATCAAAGTCCCCAACCCATATATAGTAGGTTCCGGCCATCCAGGAGCCAGAAATTTCGGGCAGGACTCCGTTAACATCATCCGAGCAGTAGGTGCCGTCAGGGCCAGTAATCAAAAGCGTTACATCGCCTTCTGCTTCAACCGAAGCGCGTAGATAAGAGAAAGGTTGGCTGACGGTCAAGATATGATCGGGCGAGTTTTCCAGATCGACAAACATCTCTGGCGTGCTGCTTCCTCCAGTTGAACGGGTATCGCAAACAACGGTTCGGGAGCCACCAGATACGCCAGAGCCAACAGCACGGGCGGGTTGAAACCCTGGAGATAAGGTAAAGGAGGCATAATCCTGGGCATCGGCTTGAACGGTGGTAGAAACGATCGCGGCTCCACAGATGCAGGCTGTAATGGCGATCGCGGCGTTTCGCAGAGTTTGTATAGCTGAGGTCATTTTTTCAACCATCACGAACATTTTTTCCGTGATAACACAGGAAAAATATCAATTGTGTCAATTGCTACTATTCATTGGTGAAGATATGAACAATGAAATAGGAGTATTGCTTTATAGCCTTACCAGTTCAGCCGTCGCTCCATGACTCAGCAAGGGCGAGCGGTGCTACATTCCGCTCGGAATTCGCCCCCCAGTCCTCAATTCTGAGAACCGTCCTACTCGTCAAGAACCGCCATTTTGGGGGAGATCAGAGCCATGACCGCTCAACGATTCGTCCGTCTACTTAGCGATGTCGAATTGTGAATGCTTCGGTTTGGTGGGAAATGGGCTGCTCTTTGGCAGGACTGCAAACAAAAAAGGCTAGACAGTCGATGCTGTCTAGCCTTTGTCGTATAAGTTACTCAGTGAACCAAGTATAGCGCAGCAACCGTAAAATTACGGTAAAGATTTGTCGGTAGTTGGCGCTTGTTTGGTGTTCTTTTCGTCTTGATGTCGGTCGTTTTGCCAAAGGCCACTGTGGAATGTACTGAGGATGATCATTGGTGTTGGCGCGCGATCGCTGGTGGGAATGCCGCTCCACCTTGTCTGCCATCATCCCGCTGTAGCCAATCGAGCAGTCTCGATCGTTGCGCCTAGCTCAGATGGTTGTTTGAACCGGATCAAATGTCTCTGCAAGGGCGTAGCATTCGGTAGATATCCCTTGAAAAGAGCAACATTTCTGCCCGTTGCTTGCTTACCACTGGGTATGCTGTGTCACTACAAAGGATCGGGCTACAAACCAGACGTTTCCAACCTTTTCTGACGCTGAGAACGACAAGGTAAAAATGGTATTCTAAACTACTAGCCATCCAGGGAATCCAGCTTTGGCAGGTCGTTCAACGCACTTGGACGCTTCACGTTGCTCACAGTCAACCGTTGAAACATAATCACCCTAATGCTGAACCTCAGCCGAACACTGAAGCAACTGACCGTTGTAAGCCGTGCCGTTCAAGCGGTGTCGGTGTGGATACATCCCTTAGACAACCCACCCAACCTGAACCAGACCGCCAGCCCAGTTTTTAAGGCAGGCTATTCCACGCTTGAGCCACTACATCGCTTAACCACCGTCGCGATTGCCAATCGAGCAATCGATCGTCTGCTAATACCTCAGCCGTTAGTTCTTCGAGCGATCGTCCCTGTGCCCGCGCCAAGCTCACCACTCCGGCGATCGCGGTTACGATCAGCTCCTCGCTCACGGGCTGCTCTCGCAGCGCAACAATTTCTTGGGGACTTGCCGGAATAGGATAATGCATAGCTTGCTAAAGGAGGATAGACGCTTTCAACTTAAATATGAGAAGCTTGTAAAGTTTTTTAAGAATGTAATGTATCTGGAGTCTAGCGTACTCTTTGCGCTTGTCAACCTGTCTTTATCAATAAACTGCTGGAGTTAACATTCTGAGATGAAAGAAATCCTTTATATAGAGGTTCCGCATCCAGACACAGTCGCCGTCAAAGCATGGTTGCAACAGTGTTTTAAGCCCCAATTAGGCAAAAAGCATAACACTTCTGATGGATTTCGGTTACAGTTTCCCAAATCTACAAGCCAAACGGCTGAAATTTCAGACGCAACTGGTGAATTGCTAGACGAACTTTCTGTCTTTGTTTGGTCGGTGCAGCGGACGACTTACTTAAAGGCATTCCGTTGGGCAGAACAACCTGTTCCGCAAGAGCATCAACTTCTGGCTCAGTTAACTCTAGCTTTGAGGACACAGTTTCCGCCAAACTATCCAGCCCCTCCAGCCATTGACTTGACCCAACAGTCTATTTTTGCAGCGTTAGCCGAGCGGTATCCCAAAACTGTGGCATCGTTTCGCAAGATGCCCAATGGCGAGTACGACCTGACGCGGGTTTACTGGTGGGAACAACGTTGGCGGGAAGGGGTACAGAATCCAAAGCAGCCCAAGCAAATCATTTTTAAAGATGACAACCAACAGGACAAAGGGTTAGCCAATGCGGCCAGTCTTGCTTGCAATTATGATTTGATTTACATCGGAGGGGCACTGGGTGTGATCCATGCGGCAGTAATGGCGCGGTTGGGTTACCGGGTGCTGCTGCTTGAACGACTGCCCTTTGGCCGCATGAACCGCGAGTGGAACATCTCGCGTGCAGAGTTCCAGAGTTTAATTGATTTAGGATTGTTTACCCCTGCCGAGTTCGAAAGCCTCATTGCTCAGGAGTACATCGACGGCTTTCACAAGTTTTTTGACTCCAATAATCCGCCCCAGGCTAAAGCCCCAGTGTTGCACACGCCAACCGTGCTGAATGTGGCCATAGACGCTGAAAAGCTGCTGCGGCTCTGCGGTGACAAGTTGCTGGCCGCAGGGGGCGCGATTTGGGACGAAACCGAATTTAGTCGAGCCGATGTGGCAGCCGAGCAGGTGACGATACAGGCCCAACATCTGCCAACTCAGAGCGATCGCGTTGCCAGCGGACGGTTGCTGGTGGATGCGATGGGTACCGCTTCGCCGATCGCCTGGCAGCTCAACGGTGGACGTGCCTTTGATAGCGTTTGCCCAACGGTGGGAGCCGTGATTGGTGGCGGATTTGAAGCGGGCGTATGGGATTCGCGCTATGGCGATGTGCTGAACAGCCACGGCGATATTTCCAGGGGGCGACAGTTGATCTGGGAACTGTTCCCTGGCAGGGATGGCGAACTAACGATTTATTTGTTCCATTACCATCAGGCTCATCCCGACAACCCCGGTTCTTTGCTGGAGATGTACGAAGACTTTTTCACCATCTTGCCGGAATATCGCCGCTGCACAATAGACAAGCTGACGTGGCAAAAGCCGACCTTTGGCTATATTCCAGGGCATTTTAGCGTGGGTAGCCGCGATCGCCATGTGGCTTTCGATCGGCTCATTGCTATTGGGGATGCAGCGTCGCTCCAGTCGCCGCTGGTCTTTACCGGATTTGGTTCATTGGTGCGAAACCTATCGCGCCTCACCGAATTGCTAGACACTGCCCTGCGGCACGATTTACTCCAGGCGCATCACCTCAACCAGATTCGAGCATACCAGAGCAACGTTGCGGTAACGTGGCTGTTTTCCAAAGGAATGATGGTGCCCACTGGAAAAGTGTTGGCACCGCAACGTATTAACTCAATGCTAAACACGTTTTTTGGCATTTTGGCTAGCGAATCCCCAGAAGTGGCCGATCGCTTCATTAAAGATCGAGCGGGATGGGTGGCGTTTAACCGCATGGCAATTAAAGCCGCCTGGAACAATCCGGCGTTGTTGGTGTGGATCTGGGAACTGGCAGGTGGAAAAGACATTTTGCGCTGGACGCTGAGCTACCTCAATTTCACGCTGGGTACCCTGCTGGGCTGGCTGTTTCAGTGGATGCCCAATCTCGCTCGTGTGGTGCAACCGTGGTTAGAACCGCGATATCCGGCTATATGGCTGTGGTTGTTGGCGCAGTGCTATGCGCTGACCTATAGCGTGGGGCATCCCGAACGGATGCATCCGGTGGTGCAGCCGGGGCGATCGCCCCGCTCGGTATCGGTGCCCCCCCTGTCAGCGTCGTTGCCAGAGCCTCATCCCACTTCTGCCAAGTCAGATTCGTAGAGAATCTTGAACGCATACCCACAGTACAAAAGGTCGGGTTGTAAGATCCAAAATTAGTAGCAAGATGATTTTGTGCTTTTAGACACACCTAAGTTTGTCGGGGATTTAGACGATGGGACGGTGGTAATTGAATACTGAACGTCACACTGAACGTCCTAGCGCTCTTTCAGTCTGAGTATGAGCCGCCTTGACATCGCCCCTACCCATTAAATCCTTTAGTCTAAACGGATGTTCTTCAGCTTCTACGGTGGGTAGCAAGGGGAAATTCATGCGGGTTCTACCCTTGGGTTGGCGCAGCCTTTTCGAAGGGTAGGGAAATCACTATGAACCTCACCACCTCTACACCATCCCTGGTCACACGGCATTCAAACAACGGGAGAAACAACCCATGTGGCATCGTTTTGTTACGGCACTTCTTATTAGTTTATTAACCCTGACATCAGCGCTTTTACCCGCTGCTCCAGCCCATGCAGATGACTGTACGTTAACTGCGATCGTCTGGGAGGGATATACCGATTCATCCTTTGCAGAACAGTTTGAAAACCAGACAGGATGCATGGTTAAAGCCACCTATGCTGGTTCCAGCGACGAGATGTTTGCAAAATTTCGAGCGGGACGTGGGCGTACCTACGACCTGATCTCTGCCTCTGGCGATATTACCGAGCGGCTCTACAAAGCAGGATTGGTGCGTCCCATTGATACCAGCAAGCTAACTAACTACGACACCATCTTTGAGTCTTTCAAAGGCGGCAAATGGAACACCTTTGACGGCAAGCCCTATGGTGTCACCTTTGCCTGGGGACCCAATGTGTTGGTTTACAACAGTGAGCAGGTCAGCACGCCTCCTACCTCCTGGGATGTGCTGTTTGATCCGGAGTATGCAGGACAAATCACCATTCCCGATGATGACGATCGCCGATGTGGCGCTGTGGTTGGGCAAAGATGACCCCTATAACCTGACCGACAGTGACCTGGCAGAGGTTAAAGAAAAACTGCTAGAACTGCGTCCCCACATTCGCAAATTTTGGACGACCGCTGGTGAACTGGCGAACCTATTCCAGTCGGGTGAAGTTGTTTTGGCCCACGCATGGCCGCTCACCTACACTCAATTGAGCGAAGCAGAATTCCCCGTTGGTTCGGTTAGCCCCAGGGGTAAGTTGACGGGCTGGACCGATTCCTGGATGATTTCCAAAAACTCCCGCAATGCCGATGCTGCTTACCAGTGGATTGACTACATCTTGAGTGGAGACGGGCAAAAAGGAGTGATGGATGTTACGGGCTACTCTGGCGCTACAACGCTAGGGGCAGAGGCGATCGGCTCTGACCGTGCCAAGGAACTCTACATGGATGATTTGTCGCTCCATTCTCAGATCAACATGTGGCAGAGCGTCAAGAACTACGACCAGTGGGTTGAACTCTGGAACGAAATTCGCAGTTAATGGCTGCACACCACGGCGAGTTACTGATTAGGGTGGGGTAAGGGAGCGATCGCCCCCTTACCCTTCCTCTCTACCCATTCCGTGTATCAGGTTTGGCAATGTCTTCATTATCGTCATCGTTGACCAAGCGCCGTAGCCGTTTTCCCGTGGGGCTATATGCTTCTCTGTTGCCGCCGCTAGTTTGGATGACGTTGCTGTATTTTGTGCCGATCGCCCTTCTGGTGTCCTACAGCGTGTGGCGACTGGAAGCGTTTGATATTGTGCAGGAATTTACCCTCAAGAACTTTCAAACGATTGTGTTCAGTTCTGCCTATCGCACTGTCATTGTCAGAACTATTGGAACGGCACTGGGCGTTACCCTGATTGATGTGGCGATCGCCCTTCCCCTGGGGTATTTCATCACCAGGTATGGAGGGCGCTACCGCCCGCTGTTGACGATTTTAGTGATTCTGCCGCTGTGGTCGAGCTATCTGGTTCGCGTCTTTGCCTGGAAAATTATCCTTGGCTACAACGGCGTTCTCAACACGGCATTGCTATCGCTTGGTGTGCTGCAACAGCCCAGCCAAATCTTTTTGTACAACCAGTTTTCAACCACCTTAACGTTTGTCCATATCTGGCTACCGTTCATGATTTTGCCTGTGATCACGGCCTTTGAGCGGTTGCCCAAAGACTTGATAGAGGCATCTGCCGACCTAAATGCGCCTCCCTGGACAACCTTTCGCCGGGTGATGTTGCCGCTAGTGACTCCAGGCATTTTGGCAGGTTCAATTAATGTCTTTTCATTGACAATGGGCGACTTCATTACCCCCAGCCTGGTGGGTAGCCCCAGCGGTATTATGCTGGGCAATGTAATTTCGTCTCAATTTGGCGTGTCGTACAATTGGCCGCTGGGAGCTGCGTTTTCGTTGGTTGTCATGCTGATTGTGTTTTCGGGATTGGCGATCGTGGTGCGGCAAGGGGCGTTGGAAAATCTATGACCATCAGCCCTTCTGTTGAAAAGTCGCTGCATCCTGCATCGGGCAATGCCTTACCCCGGCAGCAAGCGAAACCCTGGTTGCTGGCAAGTTGGACTCTATTGGTCTACGGCTTTCTCTACCTGCCGATCGCCGTTCTGGTGTTAATGAGTTTCAACGACTCCACCATTTTGTCGCTGCCGTTCAAAGGCATAACGCTGAACTGGTACAGCATGAGTTTGGGCGATCGCGCCATTCGGCTGGCACTCATTAATTCGGTCAAAGTTGCAGCAATGGCGACTCTTCTGGCTACCCTGTTTGGCTTGCTGGCCGCCTTTGCCATTTATCGTTACCGCTTTTTCGGTAAAGAGACCTTTCGCATCGCCCTCAACCTCCCTATCTTGCTGCCAGGGATTGTAACAGGAGTGGCTATGCTGGCCTACTTCTCCGATTTGGGACTGGATCTATCCCTATGGACTGTGATTTTAGGACATGCCGTGTTTGGGTTGCCGGTCGCTCTTGGCCCCATTCTGACGCGGTTATCGCAGTTTCCGCGTAGCCTGGAAGAAGCCGCCTATGATTTGGGAGCCAATCCAGGCCAGGTTTTTACTGGAGTCATTTTTCCTTACATTCGCAGTGCCGTGATTGCCGGAGCGCTGCTCGCCTTTACGCTGTCCTTTGATGAAGTCGTGGTCACCATCTTTTTGACCGGACGAGAAAACACTTTACCGATGGAAATTTGGGGTCGATTGCGAACCAACATCACTCCCGAAATTGCAGCAGTAGCCACGCTGGTTTTATTGATCAGTACGGCGATCGTGCTATTTAGCCAGTGGCTCACCAGCCGCGAGGCCACTTAAGTCGAGCGGCAAAGGGTCAAGTTTGAACCCTTATTAAAGCGAGTTTTTGCGATAACGGATAGGGATATCAACCTGCACCACATCGCACCCAATCCCTCACATTACGCAGGATAGGAGGAAACGATTTTTGGGCACTTCCGCAGGGTCGCACAGCAATAGCCTGGTTTATTTGGAGTCCGTTAGCAAAATCTATCCCACCACGGCCGGTGAATTTTATGCGGTTCAAAATGTAACGCTTGAGGTGAAGCCAGGTGAATTTTTCTCGCTGCTAGGATCGAGCGGTTCGGGCAAAACCACCACCCTACGACTCATTGGCGGCTTTGAAATACCAGAGTACGGCCAGGTTTTCATTGGTGGGGAAGATGTTACCGAACATCCGCCCTATCGTCGGGATGTGCATACCGTGTTTCAAAGCTACGCGCTGTTTCCCCATCTTACGGTGGCCGAAAACATTGCCTATCCGCTGCGGATTGCAGGGCTTTCTCGCTCAAACATTGCTCCGCGAGTGCAAGAGGCGCTGCGGATGTTTCGCATTCCCGAGTTGGGCGATCGCCGTCCTTCGCAGCTTTCTGGCGGCCAGCAGCAGCGGGTCGCGCTGGCGCGTGCCTTAATTAGCCGTCCTAAAGTATTATTGCTGGATGAACCGCTGTCGGCACTGGATGCCAAAATTCGAGAAGAGGTGCGGCAAGAGTTGCGAGAGTTGCAGCGGCAAACCAATTTGACGTTTATTTACGTGACTCACGATCAAGAAGAAGCATTAGCGCTGTCCGATCGCATTGCTGTCATGCACCAGGGGCGAGTCGAGCAAATTGGCACACCAGAAGATATCTACACTCGTCCCGAATCGCTGTTTGTGGCGCAATTTATTGGTAAAGCCAATTTCCTGACGGGGCAAGTGATGCAGCTCGATGCAGAAATGGCGATCGTCATGGTTAATGGCATCGCGGTTAAAGCTGTGGCTCCTAAACAGGTACCATCGCCGGGAGACTGGGTAACGCTGATGATTCGTCCTGAACGGCTGCAAGTTGGTCAGTCGGTTAAAGCAGACAACCAGGTGACAGGCAAAACTGCTAGTGTTACCTATATCGGTCAACGGATTGAGTCAAACGTGGATACCTCACTCGGTCAATTAACCGTCACCCAGTTGGGAGGGTCAGCAACGATGGGACAGGAAGATGTCACACTAACGTGGACAGCCCACGATTGCATTGTGATTCCGTCCCCGCCTTCGTCGCCAGTTTCATCCGTTTAGCTGAGTCATTGCTTATTCAGGATGTCTGACGTTTCACCAAGAGAGACACCATTTAGCCAATCGATCGCCCTAGGACGGATTGTGAATCGACCTGAATTTGATTTTCTTGAACTCTCCAACGTGCTGTAAGCAGGTATGGTTCAAGCATTGCTCAGACCGTCACCGCATCATCAAATTTGCAACTTTTGAATGAGGTTGATATGGAAACCATTGAAAAACTGACCCATTATCCGATGGTCATTGGAGATCAACTTGTCTCCTCTGGTAACGAAGATTTGGTTGATCCGGCAACAGGGGAG
Organism: Oculatella sp. LEGE 06141; assembly: GCF_015207605.1. GTDB lineage: Bacteria > Cyanobacteriota > Cyanobacteriia > Elainellales > Elainellaceae > Oculatella. Next base: position 82,520 of record NZ_JADEWO010000022.1, on the reverse strand, counting down.
GTGTTTGCCACTGTGGCCTTGGGCACAACGGAAGAAGTCGATCGCGCTGTTACCATTGCCAGAGAGGCTCAAGTTGCCTGGGGTAAGCTCTCCTATGGAGAACGCAGCCTTGCCCTGCTCAAGTTTGCAGATGCGCTAGAAGCCAAAAGCGAAGAACTGGCTCGTTTGGAGAGCCAGAACACTGGGAAACCGTTGAAATTAAGTCTGGGTGGCGATATTCCGTTTGCGATCGACAATTTACGCTACTTTGCCTCAGCAGTACGGCGGCAAGAGGGCACAGCCGCAGGAGAATATTTGGGCGGCTATACCAGCATGGTTCGGCGTGAACCCATTGGCGTGGTAGGCGCGATCACCCCCTGGAACTATCCCTTCATGATGGCTATTTGGAAGCTGGGGCCTGCGTTAGCGGCTGGGAATGCCGTAGTGATTAAACCGGCTCCTAACACCCCTCTCACCACCATTGAACTGGCAAAAGTTGCGCTGGAGTCTGGCCTGCCTGCTGGCTTAATCAACGTAGTAACCGGGGGAGCCGAAGTGGGTGAAGCCATTTGCACCCATCCCGGTATTCGCATGGTCAGCTTTACGGGTAGCACTCGCACAGGGAAGCGCATCGCAGAACTGGCTAGCCCGCTGGTTAAACGGGTAACGCTAGAGTTGGGCGGCAAGGCTCCGTTCATCGTGTTTGCGGATGCGGATATTGAAGCGGCAGCACGGGGTGCGGTTCCAGCCGCTTACATGAATACCGGACAAGACTGTACTGCCGCTACTCGGATTTATGTGCAGAACGAGGTGTTCGAGCAATTCCTCGATCGCTTCGTTGAACTGACGAAAAAAGTGCGCGTAGGCAACCCCTTTGATGATGCAACTGATATTGGGCCGCTGGTCAGTGAAACACAGCGTCTCAAAGTCAAAGGATGTGTAGATGAAGCGCGGCAGCAGGGCATAAGGGTGGCTACAGGGGGCGAAGTGCCAGATGGCCCTGGCTTCTTTTACACTCCAACTATCCTGGTTGATGCGCCTCAATCGGCAAATTGCGTCCAGGAAGAAATTTTTGGCCCCGTGATTGTCGTTAATCGATTTTCGGATGAAGCCGAAGCGCTGCAACTGGCAAACGATATTCCCTATGGTTTGGCGGGTAGCGTCTGGACGCTCAACGTCCAGCGAGCGCTGCGAATGTCAGCGGCGATGGAGTGCGGCACCGTTTGGGTGAACGATCATTTACCCATTGCCAGCGAAATGCCCCACGGCGGCTTTAAGCAGAGCGGCATTGGCAAAGATATGTCGCACTATGCTCTGGAGGAATACACGATCGTCAAGCATGTGATTATGGACATCTCTGGCGATCAAAAGAAAGCGTGGCACTCTGTTGTTCTGGATGACTAGTGTTCTAGACGATTAATAAGTGTTGCTGACGTCTTGAGCGGTAGCAAAGCATTCAGACAATGGAGAGCTGAATGCTTTGCTTCCAGGGCTAAGGAGCCGATGGATAGTGGATTGTTTTAATTACAGCGAGTTAACCGTGTTAATTGCAGCACAACTCGATCGATCGCCCCAACCAGAGCCTCTCCTGGCTGATCAGATTGATTCGCCATAATGCTAAAGGCCAGGGTGCCATAATCGCGATTATCGACGTAGCCAGAAAGCGCCCGAACCCCAGAAAGGGTACCCGTTTTAGCATGAACCACACCCTGAGCTGGAGTGTTGCGAAAGCGATTCCTTAATGTGCCGTTGACACCAGCAACGGGTAAAGAACCGTAAAATACATCACTGCCCTGTGCCGATCGCATGGCTTTTAGCGTAGAAATAAAGGCCGTTGGCGAGGCTTGATTTTGCCGAGACAATCCGGAACCATCTACCTGGCGATAGCTGTTAGGGTCAACACCCAGCAAGGTTAACGATTCCCTCACAGCACGTGGCCCTCCCAAACGCTGAAGCAAACCATCGGCATAACCGTTATTACTATCTAAGTTGGTGATGCGAATCCAGTTGCCCAGGGAAGTGGAACCAATGACCGATAAGGTATCAAACCGTTGGAGCGCAGCGGCAGTGGTTAACAGCTTGACATTAGATGCAGGAATAAAAAGGGTATTGGCACTACGGCTGTAGAGGGTTTGATTAGACGACATATCTTCTACCAAAACGCCCCATCGACCTCTAGCAAAGGCAGGACTCTCAACAATGCTGTTAAGAGCTGGCGCTAACAGATCGGGACAAATACCGTCCGTTCGCCGTTCCGGTGGTGGAACGTAGATTTGAACAGGCGCAACCTCCGGAGTGGGGGGCATTGTTGAGGTGGCGCGTGCTTCTTTAGATACCAGCGGCATACCCACCATCACAATGGCTGCTGTCGCTGTAGTCAGCGTTTTAAGGCAATGCTGAATATATTTCATGCAACTCGAATACTTGTGGGAGCGATGGTTTCAGAGATGGACTCTGGTAGAGAACCCTGAGTTCCTAGAAATGTAAAAAATGTATACAGATGGTAAGGTCATTCACGAAACCTAGAGCATCCTATCAGGGTGAGATTCTAATCACACTTTTGTAAAGATTTTGCAGACCACAGAAACCGGGGCGACACGCTAGAGTTGGGAAAGGTGATCTGAAGTTAGATCATCCCCTTAGCAGCGGCAAATCAGCAGCGACAAACTAGCAGCGACAAAGCGGAGTTCAGGTATGACCAATTCGTCAGGAAAGTTTGCGGATCAGGCTTTTTGGGAAAAGCTGAAAGATTTTGCAGTACATGCAGGTAAGGAAGTCGTTGAAAAAGCGCTAACCCTATACTTTGCGGCTCAACGACCCGAAACACCCCTGTGGGCGAAGACGGTGATTTATTCAGCGCTAGTGTATTTTGTTCTGCCTACGGATGCCATACCTGATTTAACTCCTTTTGTGGGCTATGCCGATGACTTGGGCACCTTGGCGGCAGCGTTGGGTGCCGTTGCGATGTGCATTACGCCTGAAGTTAAGCAAATGGCAAAGCAAAAAGTGTCTGATTGGTTTACTGACAACGACCCGGTTGATACCGCCGCGAGTTCACAATCGGCTAATCCCAGAGTAATTCCAATCGACTAAGATTCACGCATTTTACTCAGGCCCGGTTTGTCTGGTGGATGACGGTTTTTCCCTTCGTCCACCGTTCCGTGTCTGGAGACTATCTGAAACGTTTCAACACTGCATTTTCCCCTGAATCTCCAACCCAGGGCTGCGACATCCGTACTGAGCCGAATGGCGACTTCCGCTCCAGACCTGGGTTCATCTCTTTTGTGCGATGCAGGGAGGGTGTCCCGCTTGCCAGCAACCAATAGCGCTCAGGTGCGATCGCTGCGTTGAAGCCGTTGCAAAATGGACTCCACTTCCGATCGCGCCATACCGGCACGAATCCGAGGATGATAGAGCATTTGTAGGAGGGTTTTATCTAGCGTTGAGTATTGCGTTACCTCCGTCCACCCCTGATAAAAAATGCTGTCTGCATAGCGGTAGGAATCTTGCATCAATCCTAACGATTGGGTCAGTTCTTCTCGAATCAGGTGGTTTCGTTCTTGCTGCGTAATGCCCTGGGTTGCAATCAAAATTCTGGCACGGTTTAACACATTGTCCTGGTTCCACCATGTCCAAAAAAAGCCCATGTTAGTGGGTACGTAATTCGGTTCGTACCGACGGAAGCTTGATTCAGGGGTGAAATAAATCTCCATGTTTGGGTTGGTATTGACCAGGCGTAACCGAGTGGTGCTGCCAATTAAGTCATTTACTTCAGCTATTACCGTTTGCAGGGTGGCTAAGTCGGCTGGAGTCGGCGAACCAAAGTACTGAACGCGGATTTCGTCCTCCCAACGGCGGACAGCGGATGATGCCCCACCCCATTCGGCTCCCATTGCAACTTCAAGAAAGTAGTCAATTTCTTCTGGTGCAAAGATGGCTGGACGCAGCAAAGAGGGTGCCGCTAAAGTCGTCTCTGAAGTGGGCGAGACAGACGACGGTGCAACCTGAACAAAAGCGCTGTGAACCCAGCCTTGCATTCTAGAAGCGTCAAACTGCACCTGATACCATTGGCTACCATCATCTCCTACTGTTTGGTTCAAAATGGTTACGTGATCACCCACTACCCCATAGGAATGAGCGATCGCCTGGGTAGAAGGGGCTGTACGAATGTTGATGCGACTCGTGGCGTTTCTAGCGGTCAACATTCCAGGTTGAGCCAGAGCCGGAAGACTGATGCAAATTGAAGCGATTGTCAACGGAACCGCAGTAAAGAGGCGCGTAAGATTCATAGAAATGCAAGTGGCTAAGAGGAATAGGCACCAGAACCTTGTAAGGAGACTTCAGGTTGAGTTCCCCTCTTTCCTGAGCGGTTGGCACAATCAGGACAGGATGCTAGCTTCTAATGGGTTGGCTCTTAATGGGTTAGTAGCACTGCCAGCCAATTAGCGGCCTCCAGGCGATCGGGCTACAAATTGCACCTCTCAAACCTCTCACTCTTGCTATAGCTGCTCTTTGCGGCGAACCAGGCTGAAATGCTGTGGATTTTGTAGCTTGCGATAGAGCGAAACTGGTAAGACGATGACCCAGAAAGCAGCACCCAGCAGGACAACGAACCAGGATGCTATGTCTGTTTTGGGGGTAGATTTGTCTAATAAAAAGGCAGAGAGATAGATGCTAAAGATAAGCAGTCCTACGAGCGAATAAACGCGAACCAAGAGTTCAAATGTGGTCATGCTGTCCTGGCAGATGGTTCTACGATTCAGCGGGTGGATACCTGACTAGCCGACATCATACAAAACAACTGTGCGTCGGTCATTCGTAGTTTTAACGAACTTGCTGAAACGACATCTAACGTCCGATAACGTCCGGCTCAAATGGAGTGCTTGCGACGGGGCGATCGTCCCAACCGAGACGAGATGCCGATGGGTGCCAGTTAATGCACAATGAGGGCGTATTACGTCGATCGGTCGATCGTCTGTGTTCCCACCTGTGCGACCGCTCTACCTGCCCCTGATGAATTGCAGCGATCGCTCGTCTATGCCAAACTTGCTGCGAATCATGCCACTAATCTGCCCGATTTCTATCTGAAGAGTAGGTGCAGCGACGGCTAATTCCTATAAATTGTATCTATTACTACTAAACAACCGGGTGGCAGGATAGACCCTCGCTCACATCAGTCTTATCCAACCTTGTTGCCGTTTCAAACAGTTCTACCATTCCCATTTGAGGTGGCGAATTCATGAATGCTCAAGTCAGCTCAACCGAAGCGGCTGGAAACTCTGCTCCAGCCGAATCTGGTACTCAAAAACCTTCAGGGCAGCTAGTAATTATTGGGGGAGCCGAAGATAAAGAAGGAGAATGCTTCATCCTTCGAGAGTTTTTACGACGAGCAGGAGGGCTGCAAGCCCGTATTGCCGTTATAACAGCGGCAACCAGTTTGCCTGGAGAAGTGGGTTCAACCTACATTAGAGTCTTCGAAAGACTCGGTGCTGAAAGGGTTGATGTGGTAGATACAGCGAACCGAGACGATTCCAACGATGAGCGCTTCATTGAAGTGATTAATCAGGCGACTGGAATTTTCTTCACAGGGGGCGATCAAACCCGGATCACCGATCTGATCAAAGGTACCAAGTTGGATGAGGCTATGCATCAACGCTATGCCGACGGCTGTATCATTGCTGGAACCAGTGCTGGAGCGGCCATGATGCCTCGCACCATGATTATTGGTGGAGATTCGGAAACCAGCCCTCGGGTTGAAATCGTGGATATGGACCCTGGTATGGGTTTTCTACCAGGCGTTGTGATTGACCAACACTTCTCGCAGCGTGGCCGATTGGGACGACTCCTGGCCGCAGTGGCTCAAAAGCCTCACCTGTTAGGAATTGGTATCGACGAAAACACAGCGATCGCTGTCTCGGACGGCGAGTTTGAAGTGTTAGGCGAAGGAACCGTCACTATTGTTGATTTGGGCGAGGTTACCCACAGCAACTTGGAGCATATTTTGCGAGATGAAGATCTGGCGCTCTGCAATGTCAAGCTACATATTCTGCCCCACGGTTATCGATTTGTATTGAAAGATCGCGTTCCAGTCGTTGAAAGTGCTGCTACTGTGTAGAGGAATCTGCTGAAACACTGAATACGAATCTGGCGTGAATACTGAGGTTTTGATCCAAACCTTTATTGCTGTTTTTGTGCTGGCCGATGCCATTGGCAATGCTCCTATTTTTCTGGTGCTAACCAAAGGCATGGATCCAGCACAGCGCGATCAGTCCATTGATCGGGCTGCGGTAGTGGCTACAGCCGTTTTGCTGGCCTTTGCCTTTGGCGGCCAGTCAATCTTGACGTACCTGCATATCAGCTTAGGGTCATTGCGAGTGGCAGGTGGTATCCTGCTGCTGCTCATTGCACTGGATATGCTGCGAGGTGAACTCGATCAGCCTGTGGTCGATCAAGAGCGAGATATTGCCATTACACCAATGGCGTTGCCGTTGCTGGCAGGGCCGGGAACGTTAACCACAGTGATGCTGCTCATGTCGGATTCACCCGATTCCCACATCAGCGTGGTTACGGGCATTGTTGCTGCAATGGTGGTTTCGTGGGCGATCGTGCGTCAGTCTTACCGAATATCGCAATGGATCGGTGAAGAAGGCGCAATCATTGCAACGAAGCTTCTAGGGTTTTTGTTGGCAGCACTGGCGGTCGAAATTGGCAGCGAAGGAATTCGTGAACTGTTTTTGATGGGCTAGGAGCCGGACGGTGTCGATCGCTGGCCGTAACAAATCAGGATTACTCCAGAGGACTGAGGTTTTTGCCCTGGGATCTATACACGGTCGTCTAGCTATTTGGCAGTTCTCAATCGAGTAAGCTACAGTCTCGCCAAGAGGGATGTGGGGTGTGGGGTTTAAGGCGTGGTGAATGCAAATGAAAATGGCTGTAACTACGCCTATTTGTGGTTGTCAAAAATCAGGTATATCGTGAATGGCATTGCACCCAAGCGGTATACATCGCCTGCTCTGCCTACTTTGCGGTTAAGCAGTATGCCAAAGAGGCTGGTATTGGTCAGGTTTGGCTGTATAGGGGAAACTCTGGAGCAACGGTTGACTTCAATGGTGAGGTTTTACCAAGCTATAACTTCTGTTAGAGGAATACTCATCGTTTTATAGTTACTCTGGACTGTGTTTGGAGGCGTTTTTGGCATACGGCTTTCATGAGGGTTCGCGCATTGCCATTACCTCTCTGCGTTGAAGCCAGCCAGTAAAGCTCCAAACCTGCGAACTGAATTAAATAATTAACTAACAGAGGCTCACCATGATAAATCTAATTTCTGGAACCATTGCCCGCATTAACTCCCAGCTTAAAGGAATTCAAGTCAGCCGATTTCTGGCTGTAGTGTTAACTGGCTTTTTGCTGCTGACCACCAACGTTGATTCGGGTCGCAACAACCAAACGTTAGGGAAAAAGCTTGATAACACATTGCATCAAATTGATTCCGAACGGCCCAAGACCACAGGAGAGTGGTACGACGAAGCCCGTCAAACAGAAGATTCCCTTGGCGATCGGGTTGGAAACATCGCAGAAGAATCCGCACAGGCCGTTAAAGAGTGGGGGGCACTATACCCCAATACTGCCAAGAGAAGCGGTCAAGCGTTAGAGGACAACGCGTCGCGTTAGGGTCATCAATCCTGCCGACTATCAAGTACCGTTGATGTTGGTTTAAGTTAAGGGTTGGTGTATGGTTTTGTCCCATCTAACGATTTCTTAGCACTTGATTTCACCTTCAGGTCTGCACAGTTTTGATACAGTGCAGACCTGAACTAATTAAAGGCAACTTGATGCTTCTTGATGGTCGCCCCTGTAGTCCCGTTACACCTCTATAGAACGTTGAGCGTCAAACAACCTTTTGATATTAACCGGGTCGTCGATCGCATCCGAGAAGCCGTTCGGCCCTTCCCTAAGGCCGCCATGTTTGCACTGGCTGAAGAAGGCTACATCTCCCCTTTTGAACAGCTTATTGCCTGTCTGCTGTCTATCCGCACCTACGATGAAACAAGCCTGGTTGTTGCTCGTCACCTGTTTACCCGGGCGCGTACACCAGCAGAAATGGTAGCACTAACGCCGTCTCAAATCGAAACGCTAATTCGAGGGTCTACCTATGCTGACCAAAAAGCAGGACAGATTTGGGCGATCGCCAATCGTATCATGTCAGATTACAACGGCGTTTTGCCTTGCGATGCCTCTGTTTTGCTTTCGTTTACAGGAGTTGGCCCCAAATGTACCAACTTAGCGCTGGGTATTGCCTGTGGTCAGCCCTGCATCAGTGTAGATATCCACGTTCATCGCGTTACAAACCGCTGGGGATATGTTGAAACCCGAACCCCTGAAAAGACATTAACGGCATTAGAAAAGACGTTGCCGCGCGACTATTGGATTGAAATTAACCAGCTACTTGTCCCCTTTGGTAAGCACATTTGTACAGGAAAATCGCCGCACTGTTCAACCTGTCCTGTTGTTGATATGTGCCAGCAGGTTGGAGTATCAGAACACCGTTAAAATATCAAATAAAGGTGCTCAACGGGATTCAACCTGCAAGCCAAAATAGGTCAATACAAGGTCAGTTGTACCATTGTTTACCACTTCATGGGTTTCCCCTGGCTCAACGGCAACACAGGTTCCCGCCTCAAGCCGATACTCCTCACAGTCAATGATCATGATGCCCTGCCCGGACTCTACAAAAAACACCTCACACATGTCCTGGTGGGCATGGGCATCTGCTACCTGGCCTGGAGCAAATCGGGCTTGAGAGAAGTTGGTGAGATGAGGTAAGTCGTTCGATCGCAACATTACTTTTTTCTGAATGGCCGGGTTATGAGACACCGATTCAGATGGGAGAGCGGCAAGGGATGTGAGTTTCATGCTTTTACAATAATGCGATCGCTACGTCAGGTCATTGGGTTAAAACCACAATCTATCCTAGAACCGTTGAGGAGACGGTAACTGCACGCTCCATTGGGCTGCTGTTGCTCCGCGCACGCGTACCTGGTCGGGATTGAGAGTGTAGCCAGGACTGAGTTCAATTACAATGCGGGTTGTTTGCACATCGGCTTGCCCCACCCGCACTTCCTGAACGGCTCCCCCAAACGACTGCCTCACGGTTGGCCGACCCAATGTGGTGCCGGGTAAATCAATGACAACGCGAGAGGGGTTTGCAATGAATTGCGCCCTCGGCTGCACTCCGCTATCGGTGAGAAACACCAGACGGTTTTCGTTGGTGTCGAAGCGCCAGAATTGCAGCGTAGCTGCTTCCACCGGCAGAGCCAGAAGCATGACACCAAACGTTGTTAACGCTCCAGTGAGCAAATTCAATTTTGACCCCATCCGATTCGCAGTCATTGGTTTTCCCGGTTGGAACACACTCATATGCAACCCACCTCAGCGCGGAACAAACAGTAGAAAGGGAGACATCAGCATCTCAGTAGTATAGGCGAGAGCTACAGCCAAAAGTTCCTATTCTTCTAATGCTGTTTCAATTAAGTTAATAATTTTTGGGTTCCCTTTTTCTTGCGCGATCGCCAGCACAGATCTGCTTTGAACGCTCTGTCTGGCATCTGCCCCACCTTCGAGCAGCGCCTTTACCATGTCCGGGTTCTCGGCTGCAACAGCCGTTGCAAGAGGGGTCATTCCGGCTGAATAGAGGTTAGGGTCTGCACCCTGCTCCAGCAGCAGTTGCACAACATCAAGATGACCTGCGGTAGCGGCATTCATCAAAGCGGTGTAGCCCTCATCAGCCTGAGTATTAACGTCTGCACCCCGATCGACCAGTAGACGAACGATATCTACATTGCCTTGATGTGCTGCCAGCATCAAAGGATAACCTTCATAAAAGCTGCCTGCGTTTGGGTTTGCGCCTGCGGCCAGAGCTAACTCTACCCCCTGCCGATTGCCAGCCTGCACTGCATCACGCAACCGCTGATTTTGCATCGGGTCTGTTTGAGCCAGTGGCGACGAGTCCGTTACGGCAGGCAGAGCGGGGGATACCTCTGCGGTAGGGGGTGAGGGCACACAGGCCACGACCACCAGACCGATCGCCAAACCAGAAAGCGGAGCAATATGTTTCTTCATGAATTTTTATTACAAAAACGGTTGGGCGGCTGATATCATCCTGCAAGGCAAAGACTACAATCTGGTCTTGACCGTCTCCGCCCAGAGCCTCTAGATTTCTGCACAGTGTGGATGGATCGGCCTGTTCGCCGCGTTGGGTTGGAGGTACAATTCTGATTATTCTTTAATAAAAAGTTGAAATTCTTCGATTGTTTTATTAAATTAGTCTCACTTTAGGTATATATCTTCAGGAAAAAGTGTATTACTTTTAGATACGCTACAAAATAGAGCAGTAGAGAAAGCCACAGAGAGTTTTAAAAATGGTTAAAGTGCCCGATCGCGTCAGCATGGATGAGTTATCGAATTGGCTAATTTACAAAGCTTTACAAGATCTTGAGACCGAGCGGAATCAAGAGCAAACCCCGAAAGACAAAACAAAAGACAAAAATTGAGTTTGTCTGGTGGAGTGGGCTTGATGTAGAGCCGATCGCCACTGGAGTTATTAGAACAGTCCTGGCTTGACGTGATGTAGAGCCTTGCTTTTAAGAAATGGGTGGAGGCGATCGCCTCCACCCATTTTTACAGGGTGTTTGAAACAGGACAGCCGCCATGCTGCCCCTCATATCCGTTCAAGTGACTTTTGTATTACAGCAGTTCTCAATCGAGTCAGCCGCAGTCTCGCCAAGATGGGTGTGGGGTTTAAGGCGTGGTGAATGCAAATGAAAATGGCTGTAAGTGACTTTTGTAAGGGCGTAGCGTTCGGCAGACAACCCTTGAAATAGACCCAGTGTTGCCCTGTGCTGACTTGCCGCACGGTATGCCACACTCAAGACCCCAACACATCGGGCTACAGACTGGACTTGGAATATCCTCTAAGGAACGATCGCTCCTTACAAAACGTTTCAGATGAGCGATCGCTCGTTTCGAGACATTGATAGAATTTTGTCATCGTTACCGCCCCGGAGGAACTATGCAAGCGATCGAGGTTACAGGAACCGTAGATGAAGCAGGTATGCTCTTTTTAGATCAACCGTTGCATGTGTCTGCTCCCGGTCGGGTACGAGTCATTGTGTTGTTTTCGGAGTCGGATGATTTGGCTCTTTCAACTGGAGCAGAGACAGGGCTTTTGACACCAGAGGCCGATACCATTCCCTACGCCTCAGATACGGCTCCACTCTGGGAACTGGCACCAGGAACACCTGTGCAAACTTCCGTGGAGGAAGGAACAAAGCTCCCCGATGCCTTACCCAATCAGACTAATCCCTACCTCTAACCGCATTGCTGAGTAAGGGTATGAATTTGTCGCAAGTCTGTCGGGGTTCAAACCTTCAAAGTCCCCAGTGGGCTAAACGACGACATCGAATCCCAGAATTGAGGAATCTAGAGGGCTATTAGAGACAAAACACCTGCGGGAGCCGAACTAATAGCGGGTTATTCCCAGCCCAACGGCGGTTCGATCAATGTTTCCTCTGCCTTGCCCACACTGGCACCCGATTTGTTGACGATTTGAACCGTGCTGGCATGTAACATGCCTTCTTCATCCGCTACCGCTTCAAATCTGACTCCGGTGCCCACATTGAGGCGATCGAAATCATCATGGAGAACGCTGTTGCGGTGGAAGTAGACATCCTCACCCTCCAGCGTTTTGATAAAGCCATAATCCTGTTCAGGAAACAGCTTGGTGACTAAAGCGGTCGTATCATGTCCGCCATCGTTGACCTGGCCTTTATCATATTCCTGCTGCTGTTTAGATAGATCTCTCAGTTGCCGCCATGCCTTATCAAAAGCATCGCGAACTACCACATCCAGTTCAGGATATTGGTTGCGATCGCCAGGACTGGGATTGCTTTCGGCGGCCAGTTCATGACCAGGGGGAACGGTAATGTCGAGCCGTACACGGTAGGGAGAACCACCTTTAGGGCGATCGTGGATCTTCTCAATGGCGATGTGACAACTGCTGATGTGATCGCAAACTCGCTCTAGTTTGGCAATCTTTTCATTGACTAAAGCATCGATCGCAGCGGTCTTATCAACACCTCGATAGGTAATTTCGGGCGGAACTTTCATAATAATGTCTCCAATAGTGGTGAGCGAGAAAACAGTATGAGTTAGTGCTTATTCGCTGCGTCGGTTTTGGTAATCTTCAGAGGATTTAGGTTCCAGTTCCCAACGGCGATCGTCTCGTTGCTCCAGCATTTCATTGATTCTCAGGTCAGTGTAATCGTCTATTTCTACACCAACAGCCGCCGCCAAATCCTCAACAATATCCTGATCGGGAGTGGCAACCGTGCCGCCTACTCCCTCTTCACCCACCGCGTTTGCGTCTTCGTAGTTAGCATCTACATCGCCACCTGTTAATACGGCGTCGGGAGCGTTTAGTAGATGTTCGCCACGGCGTGAAAACCGTCCGGCACGGTCGGCAGGCTTACCCTGAAGCCCGGTGCCATATGATTCAGTTACCTTCTGTGGACGGTTGTCTACGATTTCAGCATCATCGGCTGCATCGTATATACCGTCGTCATCGGCATCCAAATTATCATCCGTGTCGTCTGCTGCAACGGTATCGATCACAGCCTGGTCTAGCTCGACCTCCTCTAGACCTAATGCCGTTTCCATATCCTCTAATTCGTCTCCATCGGGAACTTCCTGCTCCAAATCGAGTTCGTTGTTTGTTCCTAAATCCGCTTGTGGTTCAATGGCTGCATCGTTTTCTTCGTTATCTGCTTGCTTGTTTCTGCGAACCATAATGCTCATTCCATTAATGACAGTCTCCCATACTTGCAAGGTAGCTAACTAAAGCTATATCAGACTCCTCACAGAGACAGACGCATTCTGTACCCTATGGAGTAAGCCCAACGGGTTGAACGTGTGAATGTATGGTATATAAAAACAGCAACGTGTCGATAAAAATAGGCTATACCAAAAGGTATAGCCTGCGAGGTTGGTTGCAACGTTCAGCGTTCTGGGAGAGAGGGTCAGGGCTTTTGAGTTTTGTCAGTCAACAAACCACCTCTGAGGTGACTGCAAAACCTCTGCTCAAGGCGTGCTTCAATTAAACAGTTTGAGCAACGTTTGTAAATGTGAGAGGAACATTTAACGGCCATTGCTTCCCTTTGTAAAATAAAAACTGGCAAACCTGCATACCACCATATCGAAACGATGCCTCAAAGGATTGCAGATAGAGATACCACATACGAAGGAAACGCTCATCATACATTGGAGACAGTGCTGCAATGTCGGCTCGGTTGCTCGTCAGATTGTGTGCCCATCGTTTCATGGTTTCGGCATAATGGGGCTTGAGGTTTTCGCAGTGGGCGATCGACAGTTTTGCTGCCCACAACTCCTGGGTTAGCTCGTGAAGCTGTGGCGCATACCCACCCGGAAAAATATATTTAGCAACCCAGGCTGCATTCCGTTCATTGCTCTGGGTACCAATGGTATGCAATAACCCAACTCCATTGGGGGTTAAAAGGTCTGCGGTCTTTTGCATGAACGTGGCAAAGTTTCCCTTACCCACATGTTCAAACATGCCGATGCTGACAAACTTATCATATTGTCCCTGTACCTCTCGGTAATCGGCAATGATAATTTTAATTTGCTCGGATAAACCTTTTTGTTCAATTCGTTCCTGCGCTAGCTTCGCCTGTTTTACACTCAGTGTGATGCCTGTTCCAGAAACGCCGTACCGTTCCGCCGCATAGATCAGCATTCCGCCCCAGCCACAGCCAATGTCTATCAGAGATTCTCCCGCCTGTAGCGCCAGTTTTTGGCAAATCAATTCATACTTTTGAAGCTGCATTTGTTCCAGCGAGTCTGTCTCTTGAATGCGATAACCGCAGGAGTAGGTCATGGTTGGATCAAGAAAGCGCTGGTAGAAATCATTTCCCAGATCGTAATGGTGCTGTACGTTCTTGCGGCTGTTTTGAATCAAGACAGGTAACGTTTGCAGACGTTGAGCAATGACTTTAAGCGCAAGGGCGATCGATACATTTTTGCGGGCTTTGGCATATACATTGCTGCGATGAAACAAACCAATCAGTTCAGCAAGATTATTGTTTGCTTCATCCCACCAGCCATCCATGTAAGCCTCACAAAAGCCAAGCGTGCCAAAGGCCAGAATTCGCTCGTAAGTATTGGGGTTGTGAACAATGAGGTGTAGAGCTGGAAAAACATTAACGTTTCCAAAATGAAAGTCCTTACCCTCCGGGTTCGTTACCGTGAGATTACCCGCTTCAATTAAACTGAAAAGCTGATAGAGATAGCGTTCTCCAGCCGGTAGATTGCTGCTGCGATCGCTCAACTTTGCGAATCCCGCCATATGGTCAACCACCTGATTTCAATGAACTTGCTGTTTTAACGTGTGTTGCTAATCCTACAGTTTCTAAGAATCGAATGGTGAGCCAAACCAGATCCAATTCCCACCAGCGCCAGCCAAACCGCGCCGACGACTGAGACGCATGATGATTGTTGTGCCATCCTTCACCAAAGGTCAGCAATGCCACCCACCAGCAGTTTGTAGAGCGATCGTCTACATTGTGAGTGCGGTAACCTAACAGATGACAAACACTATTAACAAAACAAGTGCTGTGAAAGCAAACAAACAGGCGCACAAAAATACCCCAAACCACAAACGGCATTCCGCCCAATCCGTACAGCGCCAGTGCTAGCCCCACCTGAAGGAGAATATAGTGCTTGTGGCAAAATCGATAGAACGGATCGTCTGCAATATCTTTGGTGAAACGGCGCAACTCTGAGCGGGTGGGAACCTCATGCATCAACCAACTGATATGGCTCCACCAGAATCCCTGAGTTGAGTTGTGTGGATCAGCCGGAGAATCAGCATACAGGTGGTGCATCCGATGATAGCCCACCCAGCCCTTCACTCCACCTTGAGCGGCTAATGTACCGCAGAGAATGAAAAAATACTCTAACCACTTAGGAACTTTAAAGCTGCGGTGGGTCGCAAGACGATGGAATCCTAGAGAAATACCCAGCCCCATCGTGAGCCAGTAGAGAACGATCGCCACACCGACGGCTGACCAACTAAAATTGGCTGGCAAAAATGCGAGTAAGGCTGCTAAATGGAGAGCGATCGTAAAGACAATCACAGTCCAGCGGGGACGGGGCGAAACAGAATGAACGTCAATCATGCAATTAATCTTCCTCACAGTTGGCTTCAAAGGTACTTCAGTTTGAACAGAGTTCGACCTACGGCTTTTCATAGACCGCTGGGTTGGAACTCGTCCCAACGCTGGCGTACCTGGTTATAACATTCAGTTGGTGAAATAGTGAGATGGTGCAGCAGGTTAATATCAACCTCATTGTTTCCGCTCACTAAAACGACAATCGCTTCCGATGGATTGTAGGTGGCGATCGCCACCCTGCAAGCGGCGATCGCGTCTTGCTCCATTTTTAGAACCGATACGTTAGCCGTTGTCTCTGCCTGCGGAACAAAGGAGCGATTAAATAGAATACGATCAGTCCTCCAATCTACAGATGGGGAGATGGGTGTGGTAACATTGCAAACCACAAGTCCGCGCCCAAAACTCAGATAACCATCCCAGGCCGTGTAGCCAATCAACAGAATGTTTTGGTGAATAAATAAATTTTGCCAATAGCCAAAGTTTCCCTGCCAAACGGTATCTTTAATTTTCACGCGCTTTTCTCCCGCAATACTTTAGCCGCTTGCATCATGGTTCTTTCAGGATAAGGAGCAATGGACGTTGCTGCCGCCCCTTCAAAGCTTTCGTTCGGCTGGACGATCGCGTCGCAGCCTGGAATTGAGGAGGATCGGGAAGGATGCAATATACGAACAGTTCAAGGATGCATAGACCTATCCAGCAATGCCAAACGATTCATCATGCCTCTTCAACCCACTGAGCAACACTCATGCGGGGAACCGTAGTTTCAGGCAAATAGGGCAGAACCCGCACCAATGGACTACGTTGGGCATTTTTTTAAATCAAAGGAGGTTAAACAGCACTGGTTGTGACTCGAATCGCTCCTTCGTCTGGCTTGCCGCAGGCGCTCAGCCTCCAGTTCTGGCTTCGACGTGAGCGCTCAGCCGAACGGAAACTTTGAAACAGTAACTGGCTCGAAAGTTCCCTGACGGGGCAGATTTAAGGGGCGATCGCAACACATTGGCTACGGCTCAAACATCCTCTTACAGCCATTTTCATTTGCATTCACCCCACACCAAACCCTACACCACACACCCATCGTGGCGAGACTGTGGCTGACTCGATTGAGAACTGCTGTAAAAGGGGCATCCAGACCTGGAAAAGAAGCAGGACGGCAAAGCCACCGTAGAAAAGCTAAACAGACTATCATCCGTACCTCGCAGATGAAAAACGACAGGGTTGCGATCGGCGGGCATTCTGGC
Source organism: Oculatella sp. LEGE 06141 (assembly GCF_015207605.1). Taxonomy (GTDB): domain Bacteria; phylum Cyanobacteriota; class Cyanobacteriia; order Elainellales; family Elainellaceae; genus Oculatella. Next base: position 66,061 of record NZ_JADEWO010000022.1, on the reverse strand, counting down.
TTGGAGAGTGTTGAGGTTTGAGCGTTGCTAATTGCAGGCACGACTGTTGTAGGGGAATTAGCATTGCCCCTATAGCAGCAATGAACACGCCGCTTTCATACCGACATTTAGTAACGCCGAGGTTAGAGATGGATCGATTAACTCACAATTCATCACTCATCACTTCTTTTACAGTTGCGGGACAGCGCCGGATTTGCACCGAACTTTCCCCCTTGCGTCTGATGGCTGTTCCCCACCAGAACCGATATCACTCTAGAGAGTAGCATGGTTCAGTTAAACCCGCTTTACCGAACGACAATCTTGTGTGCAAGAAACCCCTGGGTGCGATCGCACCCAGGGGCTACAGGTCAATAAAATTTGACTGGCGTTGCTGAATTGTAGGATGAAGTCGTTCTTCCAATCTCCCAGTTCTGGGTAGCTGCCGCGCCAGCAACCTTCCGCAGAGTTTGGGGATTCAGGGGCTATCAGAGATAAGACTTCTCAAAGAACCATGCTCGCATTCAGCAATGCCCCCTATCTCTACGCTTCAACCACCACTCGGTTGACCGGGTACGCTACACACGCGAGTACATAGCCTGCTTTTTGGTCTGCCGCTGTGAGTGCCATTGGGGGCGTATCATATCGAACCTCTCCCTGGGAGGCATGGACTTTGCACGCACCGCAGGCACCCACCCGGCAAGCATTGCGAATTTCCACCCCTTCCTGCTCGGCCAATTCCAAAATTGACGTATTGCCGTCGGCGGCTACTTCCTGTCCAGATTTAGCAAAGCTAATGGCTGGATCGCCAGCCGGAGCCGCAGCCGGAGCCGCAGCCGGAGCCGTCACAGGAATAGTAGCCGTCATGGCGGCTGGAGACAGAACCTCGGTAGGGGTTCCTTTACCATTGCGAGCCGCAGCCGGTGGCGGCATTGGTCGCACTCGCGCCGTGGTTGAGGACGCAGCAACGGCAGCGGGTGCCTTCGGCGGTGCTGCCTTTTTGCCACCAAAGCTTTCTTCTTGGTATTTCTCCATTGGATAGTTCATACCTTCCAGGGTCGATTTCACCCCTTGCATGAATCCATTGGGACCACAGACAAAGACGGCGCGATCGTTTAGATCGGGGGCAACCATGTGCAGCATCGATTCGGAAATTCGTCCGGTGAACCCCATCCAGGGCTGCCCCAGGGTGGGCTGAGTCATGGTTACGGCTAAACGAAAGTTGTCTAGCTGGGCGGCCATAGTTTCCAGTTCGCCGTGGAACACAATGTCCTTGGGCGTACGGGCACTATGGAGAAAGACAATGTCGCAATCGGCGATCGTATCTTGCACCCAGCGCGACATCGACATCATGGGCGTGATGCCGCTTCCGGCTGAAATCAGCAGCATTTTGGCTGGCAAGTTGGGTAAGCAGGTAAAGTGTCCCATCGGGCCACCGATCAGCTTGACGCGATCGCCCACCTTGAGATGATCATGCAGCCAGTTAGACACCAATCCAGGAGGCAGATCGGTCTGATCTGCTGGCGCAGGCACTCGTTTCACGGTCAGGCTGAGATGGCATGGACGGCTAGGAGACGACGAGATCGAATAGGGGCGAATCACTGATTTCCCATCAATCTCTAGCTTCAGGTTGGCAAATTGCCCTGGCTTGTAGCTAAACAAAACCGATGGTTCCGCTATGAAACAGAACGTCTTCACATCTGCCGTTTCGTCAATGATGCGACTGCAACGGCAGACCAACTCCTCATCCGTCCACGGTTTTTCGGTCAGCATACAAGCATCTCCCAACATTAAGTCTGAGCCAGAGGCAAAGGGAGTCGGAGGTGATACCTCCTCTACATACAAAAAGGTTTCGCCAATTTGAAGCAAATCCCCTGTATGCAGCAACCGATGATCATTGGCTGAAATAACTTCACCATTGAGAAGTGAACCGGAGGTGCTGCCCACATCAATAAAGTGATACGCATCACCCTTGAAGACAATCCGCCCATGTACCCGACTCACCTCTGGGCTAGGCAGCACAACGTCACATGTATTATGGCGGCCAATGCTCCATTCCATTTGGTCGGGACGGGTTTGGTCAAGGTGATGTTTCTGAAACTGCTGCTGCTCAAAGTTAACTGATTTTAGTCTCAACATGGCGTACCAATCCTCCTGTCACAACTCTCTGTAGTGCCATAGAAATGCTTTAGAAACAGTGCATTCGCGTCTTACCATCGTCGTCGTCCAGATGTGGAGGACGCATTGCCTGGGCGATCGTTACGTAGCCGTTTGGCGATCGTTTTAGCCAGGGTCGCTGCATCATGATGCTCCGCAGACACTTCATGGGTTTGGGCAGACATCAATAGCTCTGGATGGGTCGCGGCGATCGCTTCAATGGTGGCAAAGTGGTCAGAATCTTTGATCTGAAGGTCTTGCCGCAACTTGGCGAAAAAGTCATAACTGCCGGGAACATCAACCACTCGCTGTTCTAACAGGTCTTCCATAATCTCGGTGTAGGATTGCAGCCGCAACTGTTGAGAGTAGCCCGACAGCACCTTCACCAGGGTATAGACCTCATCAGAGGAAAGATCCTCAACAAACCGTCCTTCTAACAAGCTGGTGTCGAGCTGAAGCTTTTGAAGCTGCTTGCGTAAGCTGGTAGACATACTCTCCCGCTCATACTGAGCACGGGTGCGGCTAAAGGTGCGGAATAACCACATCGAGCCAACCAGGACGACGACACCATTGAAGGCCAGCACCCCCATGGGAGGTAAGCGGTTCAATGAAGGACGAGCGCCGTAGGAAAAGAAAGTCCAGAACGAGGCAATCGTGAAGATGGTAAACGCAACATGTTGGGCTTGCAGTGCCGATACCGTGCGGCCACGCCATGATGCAAAGGTGCGATACTGCTTCTCCAAAATCCACCCGATTGTGAAGGTGATTGCAGTTAACACGGCAAATGTAATGTAAACCGCTACCGCCTTGGGAATGGGAAGAACCTGACCATAGATATAGAAACCGGGGTCAAATATCTTCGTAATCTGGTCTTCTTCATGCGTCCACGCACCTGTAAAGTAATAGTCCCAGTTACCGGCGTAGAGGAAATAATACAAGTAGAACGCGATCACCATCCCCAGGTAGCCATACTGCACCAACCGCCGACCTGGTTTGTTTAACTCAGTCCAATAATTTTTCTCGGCATCAATGTCGATGCAGGGCATTTTGCAACTCACACAAGCGCTGCGCTCCTGCTTGGTGGCGGGGTCAACGGTGCGACACATGGATTGAGTAATGGCTGGCTTTTGTTCCAGATGTGCCTGACTACCCAAGAGCGCTCGCGGCCCGGTATAAACCATCTGCACGGGTGCCATCGGGCAAAAGTACTGACACCAGCTTTTGCCGGCATACAGATAGCCCACTATAATCGCGCAAATAATGGTGCCAATTAAAAAGCTGCCCAAGGCGACGCGATCGGAGTTGACATACAAAATCCGCAAACCCAACCCCAGGAAGAACAGCCCAAACTGAACATAGAGATGGTTTTTTCCCAGCCACGAGTTTTCGCCAATGGTGACTAACTCGCGACGAACTTCACCTGTCAGGGGGTCAACCACCTGCCGTCGCCGCTGAATCCCCAACGCTCTTGGAATTTGAGAGAAGAAGGAGAGTGGGCAAATTCGCCGCCACACTTCATGCCCAAACACCAGCAAGATAAAAATACCGGATGGCACAATCATCGCCCACCAGATCAATGCACCCATCGCAAAGGGTTGTTCTGGAACGCACGCCTCCCGAATTTTGACACACCGCTCTGGGTCAAGATAAATCTCGGGCTTTAGGCGAAACGGACTGTCCAGGTTGGTTGGTAGTGTAAATGCTGGCGTAATGGGGTCATAAAACAAAGACGCAATTAACAGAAGCCAACCGATGGCCAACAGCCAGCGGACGCGATGCATTGTTTTTTCTGAAACTTTATTCAGCATAGGTACCACGGTTTCACGATGATGGTTAATGTCACTCCACTCGCCGCCTATCGCAGGAAATCAACACCTTACTGGGGAATGAAACGGTTTTAGCGGATGCTTTGAGCAGACCATGTAATACGGTTCAAACATCCTCTTGGGGAAGTCAAGGCAACACCCACCCCTTCTGCTTCCCTGTGCCGGAACGGTTTTAATGAACCTCAGCACGACTCATCTGCCAAACTTGTAGCTGTTGCTCTGGACTCCAACTCACCAAATATCGATGGTTGGAGCTGAGTACAACCTCCAGATTTTGTCCCAACGCTTCTGAAACAGTTGACATCAGTTGTCCGGTCTTATCCCACACCCGAATGTTGCCGTTGTCGTAGACTGTGACAATATGCTGGTCACTTAACATGGCGGTCAGCGGTTTGGCAGAGTCTTCCGAAAACACCCGCACCAACTCCTCACGTTTGAGATCCCACTCCAACGCCCGATCTTCACCAAAGCTGAGCAGGGTTCGCTCGTCTACCACCTGAAGCCCAATAATGGGAGCGGTGTGTCCGGCGAAGGTGCGCTCTAGCTGCCCGGTTTGCAAGTTCCACACTTGAAGTCGGCGATCGCTACCCGCACTAATCAGACGGTTTGGCGTGGCACCATAGGCTACTGCCGTCACAGCGGCATTGGGAATCTTCAGCGTGTGTAGCAAGGCTCCTGTCTGCACATCCCAGAGGCGCAACATCCCGTCTTTGCTGCCGCTCACTAACGTCCGGGCGTCGGGACTGATGGCCACCGATGTGATCGCCTGCGGATGCTCTGTAAACGAGCGGACGAGACTACCAGAGGTTGTGTTCCACAAGTGTACGGTTCGATCATCCCCGCCGCTCACCAACAGGGTGCCGTCTCGACTCATATCCAGAGCCGTGATGGTGCTGGTGTGTCCAGATAGCGAATGGGTTAGCGATCCGGCAGGCAGATCCCACAACCGCAAGACATGATCGGTACCTGCTGTAATGAGCTGCTGATTGTTGGGGGCAATCAGCATTTGCTCGATCGCACCGTTAACTGGCAGATCGCGCAGCAGAGTCAGGTTCATGTTGGCATTGGCTGGGCGAGAGATGTTGCCTATCCACATCATGGCTGCCCCAGCCTGGGCATTGAGACCAGAAACATGCCCCCCTACCGCCAACCCAGCCACAACCGCCACGGCTGCCAGCGGTTTGATCATGGGTTGTAGCGATCGCAGTTGTTTGGGCAGCATCCACGGCGTAGCGGCGCGTTTTTTGGCAAGCGACAGCGATTGCAGCGCGTTCAGCACTTCATCAACCGACTGGTAGCGATCGCGAGCTTGACGGCGCACCAGTCGCTCCAGAATTGCAATGAACTTTGGCTCAATGGATTGCCCAATCAGGTGATCTTTCCATTCCAGTTCTCCTAAAATCGGATCTGGCTGAAACTGTTGGGGGTGAATGCCGGTCATCAGGTGGATTACCAAAATTCCCAGGGCATAGAGGTCACTATTCAGCCACGATATGCCTGCGTGCTGTTCTTCTGGCATATATCCTGGTGTACCAATAGCCAGAGGGGCATCGTCGCTGCTGGATTTGATCTGGGAAGTATTGTCTGCGTGAATGCACGCGGCTCCAAAGTCAATTAACACAATCTGACCATCGTGATGGCGACGAATTAAATTACTCGGTTTAATATCACGATGGATAATGCGATGGGTGTGGATATGCCCCAGCACAGGCAATACTTCCAGCAGCAGGGCGATCGCCATGTCTGGTGTTAAGCGTCGTCCTTGAGCCACCACCGTCCCCAGGTTTTCACCCTCAATGTATTCCTGTACCTGGTAAATCTGGTCTTGCTCATGGCAGTAGGCAAACAGCTTGGGAATCTGAGTGTGATGTTGCCCTAGCTGATCCAAAATTCGGGCTTCGGTTTCAAATAACCGCTGTGCAGTTTCTTTGGAAATTGTGCTATCGGGTGATACCTTGAGAAATTTGACAACGCATAATGGATGATGCGGAAGATATTTATCTCGAGCCAGATACGTCTCGCTGAATCCACCCGCACCTAGCTTCTTTAAGATGAGATACCGTCCGGTCAATAGTTGCCCAATCATGCCAAATTAAACCTTTAGTACCGTTGTTTCTCAGCCGATTTCACCGCACCGTCCTGGCGGTTCTTCTCTAAACGCGCACTCACAGTAACGGTTAGACGATTCAGTTTATGAACAGATACCAACCCATCTTTTAACCCATTGAATAGACCAACAATAGGGCTGTGATAGTGCGGTTGCGCCAGTTTTGCGCCAGTTTGATGATGTGTTGCAGTTCCCTCTGCGCTCCCTTTCTAGAGCGAGTGGGCAATCCCTGATTCTTTAGTTTCGTTGGTCAGTTAATTCAGTCAATGTGGCAGATGATGACCGACCTGAGTAACCCTAATTCTACCCTCAGCCGTATGGCAAGATGCAGCTAACGTCCTTTAATCTATAGCAGTTAGAACGAACAGTTGACTGTTAATTGAGGCACTGTTGTTTGAAACACTGTCACTTGAGTATCAGATACTTGAGTACAGGCAAACCTGCTGTAGTTAATTGGAACCAAACACGATGTGGTGTTCTAATTAGTTAAAACACTCTGAATTGTAACAGACTTAATTCCAATTCACCACTGAAATCGATCGCCGAACTGCGATTATTCAGGGTAAACGACTGGAAGGTAAGTGAGAGTATCTTACCCTGTGATTTCAGAAAATGACCGAAGGACATACGCAAAACGATTAAAACCCAGGAAGATACCTCGAACCGGATGCTGCACCTGCTACAACCGAAGAATGCTCCCTCCCCTCACTACAGGCGATCGCCCCCCTCATCGGGATAATGACCTCAAAAGGTTGTGTTCAACCGTTTATAGCCATCCTGAATCTGCTATGCCCCATACTAACCCAGAGGTGAAACAGCAGGAAGAGAAACGGGAGAAAATGACGCTGAGAACGGAAATTGTGAAGATAGCATGAAGACTTGTGAAGAGTTTCTGTACTTTAACGTTAGCCGAAGTAAATAGAACCAGTGTCCTGCTGGACATCACAACTCATCTTGTACTATCCCGTACGCGCCTATGAAATTAGTGTCAGCTTGTCCAACCGCTTCTGCTCCGTTTGAAACGTTGGGTTGAATGTATTGATGCGCTGCATTTGCCCCTCAAAGTCTCCAACCTTTGGGACTTCCGAGCCAATTCTGTTTCAGCGTCTCCCCGCATTGAGGGCTGAGCGCCTGTGGCAAGCCATAAAGGGGACGGTTCGAGTCACAATCAGCACCTTTAAACCATCCCCTGAGGGTCTACCGCAGCCAAGTCAACCCAGATCAGGCAGCGGCTAAGAGCAGTAATTGCTCGCGCTACCATCAATTGACTACACAACCACACAGTATAGATAGTGCCGATTTGAAGTCAGGATAGAGGTGTAAGGATACAGTAGGGATGGTCTCTAATTTCTGGAATATTCCTGGGATTCAATCTAAGCAATCGTTAGATGTTTTGGCACAATCACTAGGATCAATCTGCATCTACAACGAACAGGGACAGGTCGTTTATGTTAATCGCAGCTTTCTAGAGTTGGTTCGAGTCGATGCTCAAGCGATCAACTTTTTTAATTATTTTCCAGCAACATCACCTCGGCGACTGGCATGGCTCAAACTTTGGGAGAAAGCGTTATCCGGCAAGGAAACCACTTTTCTGTTGAAAGGGCAAGACCCCGGTCAGGTTGTCCAGTGTTCCTTGCAATTTGGTTCTGATGCCCGGTTGATGTTTCTAACCGCCAAACCAACCCATCGAAACCAGGCTATTGAACAGGTAACTCAAGCGTATGAAACGCTCCTGTCGGTTCTGTTTAACCACTCTGGCGTGGCGATCGCCCTGATGGATGTGGCTCATGCTCCAGCTCAATGTAACCAAAATCTGCACGATTTGTTGGGAACAACTGCACATGAAAACATTGTACTGGAGCAGTTTATCCACCCAGATGATGTTGGTATTGATGCCGAGTTGAAGCAAAAGCTAATCAACGGCAGCATCCATTCCTATACCGTTGAGCAGCGGTTAGTCACCAAAAGCAATGATGTGGTTTGGGTAAATGCCAGCGTGTCATTAATTGAACGCCCCAGCGATAGCCATCGCAGCCAGAAACAGATTGCGGTTCTATTTAAGGATGTAACAGAAACGAAGAAAATCTACGATGCGTTAATTAGAACCGAAGGCAAGTGGAAGACGTTTGCTCTCAACAGCCCGCATTTGTTCATCCAAACCAGCCGCACAGGTCAAATTATTTATGCGAGTCCGGCGGTAGAGCGAACGCTGGGCTTTAGAGGAGAAGAATTACTGGATCAACCTATCGCCGACTTAATTCATCCCAATGATCTTAATGAGTTTAAGCGAGCCTTAAGACAGTGGGCGATCGGAGCTGAATCAATTCCACGCGGTGTTGAATCACAATGGAAAACTCAGTCGGGTGAATGGGTTTATCTGTATAGTCAAGGGCAACCCTTTCCACTCGCCTTGAATATTGATGGCATTGCGATGAGCGGGTATAACATTACCGATCGCAAACGATTAGAAGCCCAACTAAGCGCCCACAACGAAACGGGGTCGGGAATCAAAGATCTACAAAACAGTCATCAGCGAGTCTAGAATTCCAGGTGGACCGTACGATCGCATGGTTTTCGCGTTGGGATAACAGTCGGCACCTGGGTTGTCTGACCGCACCGCCAGGGCGCGAGCATCGTCAAACTTCGCGCCTTGGCCAGTCCCATCGGCCAAGCGTAGCCAATGCAGGCACAAATTGCATTTCAGTAGGGTCATCAATCCATCAACCGTTGGCATGGTTAGCTGAAGACTAGCTGAATGCATGTATCAATGCTTGGGATGTCCTGTCTTCGATCGCCCCCTTCCCCGATCATGGGCTTCAACGGCTTCAGCGTGAGCGCTCAGCCATCGGCAGACGACAGCAAAATGCATGGAGGTGTCTCGCTGTCTGGTAGTCTCTCTATCTGGTAGTCTCTCTATCTGGTAACAGAGAAAACAGACTGAACGTAGCAACAATATGTAATATTGAATGAGTGTAAAACGTTTTACAATGATCGCTTGCCCTGCTCTCGCGAGTAACCGGCAAGCAGTCCCAATGGCAACCTAAAATAGATTGCCAGATTTAACATGAAGTAGTGGTTTCCTGTTAAAAATTAGGGTAGATTTTTGGTAGATGAACAGCGAGATTATCAAAAAAGCCCATAGCAGGTCTGCAAAAAGCAGTTGTTTAGGCATACTTTAACCCGCGATTCTCAATTACAAAAATCGTCTGAATCTCTAAGCAGGTATCTGTAGGATTGAATCGTTGAAATCATCTTTTTCAATTCTTGAATGAATAACGCCTTTACTTTGCACAATCTTCCTATTAGAGGCTTATTCATCTCAGAAGCTTGCTATAGAATACCCTTATATCAACTTACAGGCTTTGGTTTATTGAGTCTACCCAACGTTGGGTACTTAGATGTCCTGGTTTTTTCCTGATTTCGTGTTTTCATGGATCGCAAAGTTCCTGCCCCTGTTGCTGAAGAGAGGCTTGCTCAAGCTAGCTTTGAGCAAAACGCTGAGGCTGCCCTAAATCGATTTCATCAGGCTGAACTTTCTCCAGAAGGGAATGCTCTAAATGAATGTTTGGTAGAGTATGCAGACGTGTTTGATCAAGTTAGCCAGCTTGACGTAGGCGCTAAGCTTGCCCTAATTCGCAAGCTCATGGCCCACCTCGAAATTGACCAGGTTCAAGCCATTTTAGAGTTTGGACAGCGAGAAATCGCTGAGCGCCAGCGTCACACTCCATCTACTACAGCCGCGAGTAGCCATACTCGGCTGTTGCTTAAAAAAGACTATAGCTATCAGGATCGGGGTCTAAGCGAACCGACCCAATACTATGTTTATCTCCGGCGGCGGAAACCTAAGTTAGATCGCTATATTGGAACGTTATTCTATTTGCCCCAAGGGTGTGCGCTCTCCTATTTTCCCGATACGGAAGGGCGAATCATTTTCAATCCGCCTCACAACGTGTTTCAGCTCAAAGATGCTAAAGATGCGTCTGTAGTGCAGATTGTGCGCTTAATTTGTCTGGAACCTCCCCCTCCAGACTATACATTTACCAAGCAACAGAATGACATGCCAGACATTTTTTTGCGTCTGGAATATCTCGATCCCACCACGTTTCGACCGATCAGAGAAGAATCTTACCCGTTTCCTTTCTGTATGTATGAAGGGGGGCAACTCGATCGCTACCGATGGGACGTTTCCGTCATTTTGCCGTCCGAGTTACCTGTGCCCAATCAGCATACCGTACCAAAGCGGGGCGAAAAACCACCTCCCAAAGCCCATTCCTCTCAGTCCTCTTCACCGGAAACGTCCATGAACGGATCGTCTCTTCAAAGTAAGACTTCGCTGCCCCCTGTACCCGGCAAACCTGCTGCTAGCAGAACTCCTCGCCGCATAGTTGAGCTGCCTGCCCCCGTCTCTTCTACGTTTTATCTAACCAATCGCTGTGATGCCTCGCCCATTCTAGAGCGAATGCGTCTCTGGGTAGCCTGGAGCGAAAAGGCAATGCCCCAATCGCGGTGGGAAATTGTGCAAACGGGTGCGGTTTACACCCTGATGAATGCGACGTTTAAGCGCGATATTTTGAGTTTTTCGCTGGATCACGCCTCGGTATCCTTAGAAAACTCGTTGCCTGTTTTGATGAAATGGTTCCATGACCTGAGTCTGGCTGTTTCTCAGTCGCAGAGCCAACGCCAATACAGTCCAGCGCAGTTGAAGCTGGCGCACAGCCTCTTTGTCGAGATGAGCCTACCCCAAACAGAGCCTCTAGTGGTACTAAAGAAACTATTTGATGTTTCGTTCTCTAAAACGTCGTTATATAAATAAGCTCCGTAAAACGTACGTGAAGGGTTGGAAATATCCCTCCGGGGCGCATCTGTTTGCTAGGATGGTGGGCGCGGGTATCTGCCGCTTAGAGAAGGCGATCGCCTCTCTGAGCCAGTGTTTGATGGGGTTTGAGCAGTTAATCTATTCTATTTGAGCCAGTCAACACACTGAGTTAAGTAAATTCGATAAAGCACCGCGAAATTCCTGATTGCTCAATCTAGGTCTGTATGAGTAGTGGAGTAGACCTCGCTGTATTACTCCTGTATACACATACCTCTCATTCTCTCATCATCCCTTGAGCAACACTGTCAGGCTTATAGATTCCAACGGACCTTCCATGTCTTTGCAGCCTTCACCCAAGCAAGACTTTTTCCTGTTTCCGGTAACCGATCTCGGTTCGAGTATTGCGAAATCGGTTTTGTTGGCCATGGAACAGGTAGGCATTGGGGTGGCTTACTGGGATTTTGACAATGACATGATCTACTGGTCAAAAGGGTTAGCCGAGCTGTATGGGCTGCTCTTAGGTTGGTTTCATCGCACCTATCAAGACTACCTGGGACGTGTTCACCCCGACGATCGATTTGAGCTAAAAAGCTTGATTGAGCGGGTGAAAACCACGCTAGAAGGAGAGCAGATCGAATACCGGGTCATGGTGGAAGACCAGGAACGGTGGCTTCGGTCTTATTTCAGTCCAGGGATAAAGGATGGGCGGTTAACCCACATTATCGAACTGGTTTTTGATATTTCGGACTTGAAATCGGCTCAGACGGCGTTGGTGAGTGCCGAGACGCGGCGACAAAAGCTGTTAGGCAGTATTTCGGATGTGTTGATTGAAACGACGTTTTCGGGAGAGGTTGTGTTTGCAACCGACTCGATTACGCCGCTATGGGGCTATCTGCCCGACGAGTTACGAGGTGCCAGTTTGCTGTCGATCGTGGAGTTTGAGGACAGCTTTCCGCTCGATTCGTCTGCCCGGATGGAATCTGATTTTCTGCCCGTATCGGTGACGGCCAACGTCTTGCACAAGCATTATGCGTGGACAACCACTCAGTGCAATATTCAAGTTGATGCGGCTCGTCAGACCCTATTTTTTATGTTCAAGCCATCCCGGCAAACGGGCTTGGCATTAGAGGCCAGTCCGCAGATTCGCGGGGCGATCGCATCTGTAACGAATGCGCTGGTGTATCGCTATCCTCTGCCGTCGATTTATGCCAGTGTGTTTGAAACGCTGGCCTCGTTGCTGCAAGCAGACTGTATTCATCTCTATCAATATCATTCAGATCAGCAGTTGTGGCGCAATATTTACGACTATCGGCAAACTCCCGATTTGCCCTGCGCCCTGGGGTTTGAATTCCCTGATCAAGACAACTGTATCTCTCATGTACTGAAACTGCCGCATCCGAAGCGAATAGAGTGTTGGGAGTATTCTGGTATTGACCCTGAACCTGATTTCATGGCGCAGTTTTCCGGTGTGTGGCTGGTGTTACCCATTTTGGTCAATGCCAAGATCTGGGGAGCCATTTTGGTAATTTGCTTTGATGAAGGCAAACAGTGGACAGAACCAGAGTTTAATCAGGCGATCGTGTTTGGCGACTACATTAGCTTGGCGATCGCCACCCAACATCCCTGAGAACGAGCTGAAACCTGTTAAACACGCATCAAACATTGACGCGCCAACCGTTGACATTGCTGAATGGACGGCTAAATCGTTGAGCAAAGATGGCTCGGATCGTCCCCTTCAGTTCTGGCGCGTTGACGGTTCGGGCGTTCGCTAGAAGTGGGATGGAAATGCTCCAGTCTCCCTTTCAGTCTCTAATTGGAACTCTGTAAAAGTCAGGTTCTAGTTTGTTTCGATGTTGAGAGTGGGAGCAGATGTAGGAGCGTTGCTGAACGGACAGATGGCGTTGAGCGGTCGTAGTTCGGATCGCCCTTTAGATCCCCCAAGTCTGGAGGACTTTGCAGGTTCAGAAGTCCCTTAATGTGGAGGGAGTGGCGAATTCGTACCCTGATTCAGCACAGCCTCTCAGAATGGGTTTTTAGGAGCAAATTCATAGTGCGATTCAGCAACGCCTAACTGTAGCGCGATCGCTCTTTCTTGGGTACTCTTGGCTGAAACCCTCCATGCCTGCAACATGCCTGCAAGAAAAAAATATTAAAACCCGTTATAAAAGGTTACAATTGTCCCGTTTCCAACCTGCATTCGTCCTTCCAACTGCACATGGCCTTTAGGAAGAAATAGATCGCAGCCATCTTCCCAATCCATGTGCTCAACAAGCCGACTTGATTGAGAGCTTGGGGGGGTGCGTGTGTGAGCTAAATTAGCAACCCTCTAATTAGCAAAGTATTTCAACCTTAGTTCAATCAACGTGGCACTAAAGGGCAAACTGTAGGATCTCAAATCAGGATCAAACCGAAATTTCGTGCAATTAAACACTGAACTCAATCAATTACCCGTTGCAGTTTCATCCACCCACACCGCCAAGCTTCCGTTTACGCTTCAAGAGTTAAGGGCTGCAATTCCTGCCCATTGTTTTGAACCGTCTGTCTGGAAGTCTCTGTCCTACTTTGTGTTAGATATCTCAATCATCGCTGCACTCTATGCGATCGCCTACACGTTGGATTCCTGGTTCTTTTTTCCAGTGTTTTGGCTGATGCAAGGAACGATGTTTTGGGCATTATTTGTGGTCGGGCATGACTGTGGACACGGTTCCTTTTCGCGCCTCAAATGGCTAAATAGTCTGATTGGGCATCTCTGCCATATTCCTATCCTGGTGCCATATCACGGCTGGCGCATCAGCCATAGAACGCATCATGCCAACACGGGCAGCATTGAAACCGATGAGAGCTGGTATCCGGTGTCTCAGTCTTATTATGAGCAGATGCCCTGGTACGAAAAGCTGTTTCGGTTTTATGTGCCGCTGCTGGCTTACCCGCTCTATCTATTCCGTCGATCGCCCAGTCGAGACGGTGGCTCGCATTTTTTGCCGGGTAGTCCTTTATTTCGTCCGTCAGAGAAATGGGATGTCCTCACCAGTTCTGTGCTGTGGGCAATGATGTTGGTTGGGCTTGGCCTGCTCACCTACCAGTGGGGATGGCTGGTTTTACTAAAGTATTATCTGGCACCCTATCTTGTGTTTGTGATGTGGCTTGATCTGGTGACGTTTTTGCATCACACCGAGCCAGATATTCCCTGGTATCGCGGCGACGACTGGTACTTCCTCAAGGGGGCGCTATCAACGATCGATCGCAACTATGGGTTGATTAATTCCATCCATCATGATATTGGCACTCACGTGGCGCATCATGTTTTTCTGAGTATGCCGCACTATCACTTAAAGACCGCCACAGAGGCGATCAAACCGATCTTAGGCAGCTATTATCGCCACTCGAATGAGCCAATTTGGAAGAGCTTTATGCGTTCTTACTGGGCATGTCAATTTGTTTCCGACCAGGGTTCGGGCGTTTACTATCAGCCAGTGACCAAACCAGTGACCAAATCAGTGACACAGCGGTTTATCAAATCGTTGCTCAGGGTGCGATCGCGCTAATACGGTTGACCGCATAGAGGCCAATTAGGAAGTAGACCTAATTGGCCTGGAGGGTGGATGACCTGACGATACCCTGAGTGGACTCGTCTCAATCCACCATTCCTGACCTGATATTTGAAACGCAGCAAAGCTGCATTCGCCCCTAAATCTCCGCCCTGGGGATTTGGGGGCTTTCGAGCGTTAACCAGCGCTTTTACAGCAGTTCTCAGTCGAGTCAGCCACAGTCTCGCCAAGATGGATGTGGGGTATAGGGTTTGAGGCGTGGTGAATGCAACTGAAAATGGCTGTTAGCGTCCTTTTGCCTTCAATCAACCGCTGAGTTAACTACAACCACCGTCGTAAGATGGTATCTAAATCTTGCATTCGGAGCGGTTTACTGAGGTAATCGTTCATTCCAACCTTCAGACATTTTTCGCGATCGCCCACCATCGCATGAGCCGTTATACCAATGACGATCGTTCGCTGCGGTGGTGTTTCTCGCTGCCGCAACTGTTGTGTGGCCTCGTACCCGTCCAGAACAGGCATTTGGCAATCCATCAACACAATGCTGTAGTCTTGCTTTGCCAGTTGATCGAGAGCCTGCTGACCGTTGCTCACCACATCAACCTGGTAGCCTAACTGTTGGAGCATCATGACAATCAGCGTTTGATTTTCCTCTATATCCTCTGCCAGCAAAATTTGAGTGGTTGATGCAACCGCCGTGTTTGGGTTGAATGCCGCAGCGCTGGACGGTTCTGGTTGTGAAGAGCAAAACGGCTCCAGTACCACAGTGAAGCCAAAGGTGGAACCCTGGTTTAAAGCACTTTCAAGCTCAATCTCTCCTCCCATCAACTGTACAATTTTTCGGCAGATCGTCAGCCCCAGCCCTGTTCCTTCGTACCGTCGCGCGTAGGAAGGATCAACTTGCGTAAAGGGTTTAAATATATGTGCCTGATCTTCTGGGGCAATGCCAATTCCGGTATCCTGAACGCTGAAGTGCAGCTTTACACCGTCGTCTAGAGATTGATCGACTAGTTTAATCTGGATCGTCACGCCTCCGGTTACCGTAAATTTGATGGCGTTTCTAATCAGGTTGGTTAAAATCTGTCGCAGCCGATCAACAGAACCAACCAGACGACGAGGAACATCTGGAGCAATGTTAGCTGTGAGATATAACCCTTTGGCGGCAGCCTGAGGCTGGAATATCCACGTTAAACTTTGCACCATCTCCCGCAGGTCGAATGGGTGGGAGTCCAGCCGGAGTTCTCCGGCTTCCAGTCTCGACAAATCCAGAATGTCGTTGATGATAGCCAGAAGGCTTTCTCCACTCTGGGTAATGCGCTGAAGATAGCCCTGTTGATCAAGATGGGGAGACGAAATTTCTAGCAACTCAGTAAAACCCAGGATAGCGGTCAAAGGAGTGCGAATTTCGTGGCTCATGTTGGCAAGAAACTCGCTTTTGGTGCGGTTAGCAACCTCTGCGGCTTCTTTGCTAGCTCGTAGCGCGTTGGCTTGCTCCTGCAATTCAGCCGTCCGTTGCTCGACCTGTTCTTCTAATGCCTGGTTCAAGGTAGCCAGTTGTTGGCGATCGCGCTCTATGATCATGGACTGCATCACCCGCCGGAGCAACACGCAAATGGCAGCCCCACACAGCAGGCTAACGATTAGAAGGGAGGCTCCCAAATAGCGCAAGCTGAGTAGCCCTTGCTGATAAATTGTTCTCGGTGTATCAATCCGTAAGATTAGGATAGGCGTATTATGAACATCGTATAGTAGCCTATACCCCGCAACCTGGTTCTGGTTCAGCACCTGAACCACATCATCTTCCGGACGCTTGAGTAGATCTGTGCGAGCCGTTTCTATATCGGCTGGGAGTTGAGTATTGTGAAGCGGGTACACAGCGATCGATAGTTCGGTTAAATTCTCCAACCGTGCCATCTCTGTGCCGTTCAAGTAGCGTCCAATAATCAGCGTGCCTCGGCTAGGCCCTTCATCCTGGCTAGTTAAGACTGGGCTGGATGCGACCAGAAGCACCCCAGTTGGCATGAAAAGCAAGCCAGACTGGTTCGATTGGTCTGGTGGAGCTAACTGTTGCAACAGACTCGCATCTAGCCGATTGTCGCGTTCCAGACCTGAAGGGAAAGGCGTAGCTTGAAACGCTTCCCAATCAAAGCTTTTTTTGAACAATACTCGGGCGGATGGATCAACGAGCAGGGCAAGGTCTAAACGAAGATTCTCAAAGGTTGTATCGCTCCAGTTTATTTCGGTATAACTTGAATCACCCTCCTCCATGAAAATATACGTGTCATCCCAGTAGGCATAGTCCTGAGCTTCGGTTTGTAAGGCGTTCAAGTCATAGTCGATCGTATCTTGCACCCGTCGAAGGTCTTGCTTCACCAGTTGGTGTTCAGCTTCAATAACATTGTCTAAAAGGATTTTTGAAGTGACAAAATATAGAACTCCGGTGATGCTGAGAATGCCCGATGTTACAAGCAACGGTATCCGCAGAGTATTCAACCTGATCATGAATCAGTAGCCTGTATTCAATTGGAACATGCTGCAACAGAATGGGTCGCCCAAAATTATAGCTCAGGTTTCATTCGGCAGACGGAATTAGATGTAAAAAAAGATACATTCGCTGATGCGATTGGGATGATTCAGAACAGTGTTGATCGATACACATGCGCTTTATGAAGCGTGTTCGGGAAATCCCGGTTGGTGACGTACGGAGCGATCGCTTCAGGTTTCCGTAATTGAAGCCGCCGTTTTTTGCGTATTATTACGTAACGGTTAATCCCTCTGACGAGAAGAGACAAATACAACAGGACATAAACAAAGAGATAAACACAAAAATGTGATGAGGGTGCGAGTAGCACATCCTCATCTCCACAGAATATGATTCAATCGTTAGTCTGGCGACTCACTTACCTTTAGGTTAGGGTACGTTAAGTCAATGTACGTCAGGCCAATGCGCGTTAGCTTAAGCGATGCATCAAGGTTTTGCGAAGTTACCCAGTGCCTCTTTCAGGGAGTCAATAGCCGATTCGGGTGGGATAATTGAAGGCTTTGGAGCCACTGTGGTTGACGATGTGGAACTGCTGGTTGAAGTTGCTTTTCTGGTTCTAGTATTGGGCTTTGCTTCAGCCGATGGAACCTGGGGCTGCGCCCATTTCATTGCTTGTTCCAGCGCAATGGGTAAGCTAGAGCGCTTGGGAATCGGATCTACTGACAGAGGAAGAGAACCATTCATCGTAGACGATAGCGTTGGCATTCCAGCCGCAGCAGACAACTCATCGGCAGATTTTGATGCCAGTTGTATCCAGCTTTCGTCTGCTTCAAAAAGTTTATTCATGGCTTGTTGCAACAGCTCTTGCGCTGGCAGGCTGTGATACAGCAACGAGCCGTCAAGGGATCTGAGTGTATCAATCACTCCTCTCCAGTCCCCTGCATTTTTGGCGATTTTCGCTTGAGCAAACAAAGCGGCTTCCTGATTCCAGATCGTCCGTAGTTCAATGGCACGGCCATACCGTTCACTGGTTGGCGGAATGGCATTGAGCATAGAGATAGCGGTTGTAGTCTGAGCTTGTTGATAATGGTTGGCAGCTTGTTGCAGCAGTTCCTGTGACCAATCTTCCTGGAGCTGTTGCGCCATGTCGTAGTGCCGACTGTTCTTGGGAATGCCAATGATGTTAGCGATCGCCTCTGCCAAACGATCGTTGCTTGCAGCGGCTTGTGCCTCCTCTAATAATTTGCCATACACGGTTTCCATTTCATCTGGCACCACAGATGCACGCAGGTTGCCCCATAGCGCACCAAGCCGCAGAAATTCTGGAACGTTGTTAATAGTCGGAATCATACTACTGAGCTGGCACTGGCCTTGTGCCAACTGTTGAGGTAGCCAGGACGAAGTAGCCTTGGCACCACTGTTATCACAGTCAGTGACGTTTTGTTCTGGTGTAGAGGGTTGTGCCAAACCAGAAATGACCATTGCAGAGCAAGCGATCGCTCCACCACCTAATACCCGACGGTTCATAACCAGGAAGTCCCAAATGAACAACAGTAGGTTTAATAAGCGAATACTAGACGGTAGCTGCACCCCGATGGGCTGAGTGCTAAACCCATGTATTGTTCAGATCAAGGCGTTGCAATACTGATGGTTGGGTGTTGCAATGACGTAACCTTATCGAGTCGTTAATCTGTAATCTGTCACCAGGAGATGTCGATCGGTTACGGTTCATTGAAATTAAGCCAGGCTAAAATCGTTGGCTGTAAAGTTCGCCAGATTCGTCAACCCAGATTGTCCTTGCTGGTTGTTGAGGTTGGCTAACACGCTGATGTCGCCGCCATTCGCCAGATCCTTGGAGTAAACCAGTCGGCTGATTCCCAGGGTTGTGTTGAAGTAGACAAATACGCCTTCTCTCGCCTGGACGTTGTTGTTGTTGGCAATAGCACGTGCTGCGGCTCCAGCAGCAGCAAAACCATCTGTTAGCACGATGGTATTACCATCAGCCAGTTGGGCAGATTGGCCTTTTTGGAAGACCAGGTCAGATAGTCCCAGGTCTAACTTATCCAAGACGAACTGATCTTCGCCAATCGTGTAATCAGTAATGATGTCGGGTGTGTTCAAGACTTGAATACCCGTTTGTCCTGCGGGTACGGTTGGCCCATTAGCAAAGACATCACCGTTGTAGACAAACTTATCGGCTCCTGCGCCGCCCGTCAGCGTATCGACTCCATCACCACCTACTAGTTGGTCGTTACCATTGCCGCCTACTAGTGTATCAATGCCGATTCCACCATCCAGGAAGTCGTTGCCGTTGCCGCCGTCCAGTTGGTCATCTCCTGCTTCGCCGTACAGAGTATCTCGCTGAGCACCACCTGAAAGTACATCGTTGCCGCCGCCGCCAAATAGAACATCGTTGCCGCCATCGCCATCCAGACGATCGTTCCCTGCACCACCGACCAGGGCATCCCGTCCTTGTCTGCCTCTAGCAACGTTATTTTGCGGAACTCCAACAAAGACATCATTCTTCGCTGTGCCCTGGAATCGCCGCCCCTTCACGAGGTTTAAGTTATTACTGTTGCTGTTGTTGAACAGATCCAGAATTGCGTCTAAGCCTCTGCGTGAGGTGTTACTCATGATAGATTCCTTGTAATTAATGAACTGCAAAGCGGTTGTCAACTCACCTTTACAGAAGGGCTGATTGCAAGTTCAGACCAGCCAAATCGGCTTCTCAATTAAGAAGCAGCATTTCGTTTGAGAATGCCTATTGAGAGTAGTGGTAGTGCTAAAGACCCCACGCTTGCCGTGCTGTGTCTAGGTCTTGCGGTATCCCGTCCGTGCGGGCTAGTTGAACTGGCTTGGAGATTGAATGAACTAAGCGTTGTCTGAATCTAGTAGCACTGCACTTGCTGTTCTAAGTTCAAATGCGGTGTGATTCGTGCACCAGTCTAAGTAAAATTTAAAGATTTCGCCAACCCGGGAATTCCAGATTTTTTTTGAGGCGATCGCACTTTTTTATACATCAAGCTGCCTCACTGCCACATCAATCTTTTATCGCTGTACTCCTTATGGAGGAGCAGCTTCTCTACAAAATGGCTGAAATTGATCGGGTTTATGCGTAAAATTACTGAAGCAAAACATGTTCTATTTTTTACCAAAAGTTGCAATTATGGTCTAACTAGAACCCTTATTAATTTCAGGTTCTAGTTAGGAAAAGGGTCAAGCTTTGATGAACATCGAGGCTTGGCGGTTTTTTGGCTACTAAATCTGCTACGTTATCCGGGTTTGGCGTAGAACCTCTGTATACAGGGAGTGCTGTAGTAATAGGTGCAATCGCGATCGCTATCTCAATAATCTTGCCTCTGCTGTGAGCCAGATCACCAATTAATTGGAACAAAGTTTGCAAATTGGTTCTAGTTATCTGAATTGTGTTCTGGTTGCCTGGTTGTACGGATGAATGTGATATGGTTTGTATTAACTTAATAGTTTGGTGCTCTTCCTCAAGCCGCTCTTTATACACGAGCGTCAACGTGCATAGCAGGACTCAGCATAGCGACGACCCGTGCGATGCGAACTGCGACCTTAACGAATCAGGTGTTGCCACTGCTGCCGTCTTTCCCTAACTGGCTAAGTCATCTATCACCAAGTTATGAACTGCCGCACTGTATCAAACAGGCAAGGCGAATATCTTGGTTGGGCTCTACAGGGTTCGCTGAAGTGAAAGGATGGGTTTAAACAGTGGAGCGACCTCCAAAGTTTACCAGCCATACTCTAAACTTCGGTGCTAACGGCTGAATGGATGCAGTGACACTTCGCCAAGTGACACGTGATACGAGTTATTGCTAAGTGATTGACGACTATTCTCCGGTTCAGGGTTCAGGAACGCCTCCATGAGCAACAGTTTGAAGATTGGAAGTCGCATATTTGATGGCGATCAGATCATTTCTGCGTTAGTTCAATACAAACTCTTAGAAACATTAGTAGGGCAAGTTGTACTAGATGAAGTTGTTGAGCAAGTTCCCTTAACCCAAAACGAGCTATTTCAAGCTCTGGTTGGGCCGACCAATGCTCCAGTACCAGAAGATTTCGACGATTTCTTAAACCAATGGTGCGAGCGCAAGGGGGTGGCTCCAAGTTACCTCAACAGTGTGATGCTGCGAGATTTGCGAGTGGAAAAATTCAAACAACTCTATTTCGCTGACCAGATTGAGTCCGAATTTCTTCGCACCAAGTCAGACTTTGACCAGGTCGAGTATTCGTTGATTCAGCTTACCGATTTAGCATTGGCTCAAGAGCTATATTTCCAAATTCGAGACGATGGAGCCAGCTTTGCCGAACTGGCGGAACAACATTCTTTGGGAAGAGAGCGCCAAATGGGTGGATTGATTGGGCCGGTTCCCATGTCTACGCTTCCAGTTGAAGTTGCTACTCTGTTTAGCAGTGGTGAAGCTGGCAGTGTCTATGGCCCAGTTCCAATTGCCGATCGCTTCTGGCTGGTGCGGTTGGAGCAGATGACATCTGCCCGTCTAACCGAGGCCACTCGCACAAACCTGGTGAATCGACTCTATAACCAGTGGCTTCAAAATCAGATTAAGAAAGTGGTTTCTACCCCCGGCATGATTGCGGTGCAGCCCAACGCATTAGAGCCATCGTCTGTGCCGTCGGCAGGGTAGGGGGCTGCGGTAATCCTGTGTCGATTCAGGAGCGGTAATCGTAACGACACGCATGGTTTCGCCAACTGACGTTGAATCATGGCGCAAGAAGTTGATGGTGGTAATTAAGGACTCGCAGCAATGACGTACGCTGATACCCAAATTAACTCGTATCTTTCAGATTTTTTTGAAGCGTGGCCGTTCAATCATCTCTCTGCCAAACTGCGAGGGCAGGTTGCCTCTAAACTGCAACTGTGTTCATTTCGTCCTGGTCAAGTCATCTATCCTCCCAGGGAATTGCCGTCCGCCGTTCATTGTGTGGTGCAGGGACGAGTTCGCATCCTGGGTTTAACCTCCTATCAAAGCCCTACTCTGGCCGTCAGGGGAAAAGGTACGGTGATTGGCTGGGATAGCTTACTCCGTCGAGTTGCGGTTGGTTCAGTGCGGGCGGCACTCACCGCTTCCGAGCCTTCCGAGCCTTCCGATTCGGATGAGGTTGATCAAGAGGTATTAACTCTGTCGCTGTCGGCTGATGACTTTGAAGCGATCGCCCAACAGCATTTAATGACGGTATTAACCGAACAGGCAAGCTTAGCCGAGCTGTTTGATACGCTTTCCCGCTTTATGGCTGGAATGCAAACTCGGTTTGATAAAGTCAACCTCAAGGATGTCGTTCAATATATAGAACGAGAACAGTTGGCTGTTGTCCAACATTGGTTTCCGGCGGCCAATCCCAAAACGGCAGCCTTTGAGTTGCCCACCGATCGCACGTGGTTGGTCAGCGGTGGCGCACCTCTTGATATTCCCATTGGTGTTCCAGTGGTATTTACCGATCAGCTACCGTCGGTACGTTCATCCCCATTTCCAATTCGGTTGATAGGGATTGATCAACGCTTTTGGATGTCTACCATTCTGGGTAATACGGTTCCGGCGGTTGCTGATGTTGAAACGGCAGAACCCTCTAGCAAACTGCACCTGTTGCCAGAGACCCCCTCCCTCGCCCACGAAAGCCCGTCCTCTGCTTTTGTACCCTCTACATCCTCTGCCATTCAGCCGGTATCCTCTGGCCTACCCAGCGTTGAAACGGCGGCTCCCCGTTCTAAGGATTTTCCAGTGTGGCGATCGCCCGCTCCTACAGCGGTTGAAGATGTGGTGGCCTGCTTCGGCATGATTTGCGAGCGGTTACAGGTACCCTATCGTCCCGATTCGTTGCGCCGCTGGTTAGCAAAACAATCCCTGGACGAATACGATCCGCTGGATCTGTGTAGCCGCATTGCTCAGGCGGTTGGTCTTAATGCCGAAATTGTCCGCTTTACGCCCACTCCGGGCGGCATCAATCGCTTAGCCACTCCAGCCATCGTGCAGTGCCGCGATGTGTTTACCGTTTTACATGATGTCGCTCCTTCCACGGTTGTGCTCGCCTCGCCTCGCACCGGGCTATTACGATTAGCTCCAGCACAGCTAGCGTCTCGCCTTGTCCCCAAACCAACCTCAAAGGCAGATAAAGCGAATCAATCCACCAGTATTTGTCGGGCGATCGTTTTAGAGCGATTGCCCCAAACGCCGATCAAACATTTTGGCTTCAATTGGTTTTTGCCTGTCATCAGCCAGCAGCGCGGCGTGTTGATTCAGGTCTTGGTGGCCTCATTGTTTGTTCAGCTTTTAGGATTAGGCAATCCATTGCTGGTGCAGCAAATCGTTGATAACGTCGTGATCAAGGGCAACATCGGGGCCATGACCATGTTTGGCATCCTGATGATCATGTTTTCGATTTTAGAAGCCGTGCTAACCGTTCTGCGGATGCATTTGTTTGCCAGCACCACCCATCGTGTGGATCTGCGTCTGGGTAGCGAGATTGTGCGTCACATGCTGCACCTGCCGATGGGCTTCTTTGAAAAACGTCCGGTGGGGGAGCTATCGGCGCGGCTTTCCGAGTTAGAAAACATCCGTCAATTTTTAACGGGTACAGCCCTCACTGCTGTGCTAGACGTGATATTTTCGCTGTTTTATATCGCGGTCATGTTCCTGTATAGTCCCCAGCTAACCGCTTGTGTTATGGGGACAGTTCCAGTGGTTATTGCTTCTACCCTATTTGTCGCGGGTATTCAGCGAAAACTGATTCGGACTAAAGCAGAACACAGTTCCAAGGTGCAATCTTATTTAATTGAGGTTTTGGGCGGCATCTTTACAGTTAAAGCGCAGAATATGGAGGCTCTGGTTGAGGCCACCTGGCGAGAGCGATACGTGCAATATCTTTCCAGCGGATTTACAACCGCCACCGTGAACACCATCTTTTCCTCATTTAGCAATTTTCTCAACACAATCAGCAGTTTGTTGGTGCTATGGGTAGGAGCCGGATTGGTGATTCAAGGGGAATTAACCCTGGGGGGCTTAATTGCGTTTCGCATCCTGACCGGATATGTCACAGGGCCGCTGTTGCGTCTGGCACGCCTGTGGCAGAAGGTGCAAGAAACCTCACTCTCGATGGAACTGCTAGCTGATATTGTGGAGTTTCCGTCTGAGGAACCACCCCAGGATGAAGGGCAAGTTCAGCTACCGCTGATAGAGGGGCGCGTTCAGTTTCACGGCATCAACTTTGGCTTTAAACCGGGACAGCTACAGCTATCAAATGTTAGTTTGGATATTCCAGCGGGTTCGTTTGTTGGCATTGTCGGACAAAGCGGCTCTGGAAAGAGTACATTAATGAAGCTGCTGCCGCGTTTGTATTTACCGCACTCTGGCAGTATCTCAATTGATGGATATGATGTAGGCAAGGTAAATCTTGGATCGCTGCGGCGGCAAGTTGGAATTGTGCCCCAGGATGCCGTTTTGTTTGAGGGCACCATCCGTGACAACATTGCGCTGTTTGCCGATCTGCCGGATGAAGAGATCATAGAAGCCGCCAGGGTGGCCGAAGCCCATGATTTTATCATGCAACTTCCCGAAGGCTACAGCACACAGGTGGGAGAGCGTGGAGCATCCCTCTCTGGAGGACAACGACAGCGCATTGCGATCGCCCGTGTGGTTGCCCGAGAGCCGCGTCTGCTGATTTTTGATGAAGCAACGAGTGCGCTAGATTATGAGACAGAACGACGGGTTTGCGAGAACCTGATGCGACGGTTTCAAGACCGTACCTGCTTTTTCATTACCCATCGGTTAACGACGATCGCTCGTGCCGACTGGATTTTGTTTATGCAAACGGGTGTCATTGCTGAACAGGGTAAGCACACTGACCTGATGGCACGCCGCCAACTTTACTACTGCCTATATACCCAACAGTCGCGTCTGTAGCCAGTCCAGTCGTCTGATTTGCCCTGTCCAAGCAGCCCACCTTGCTGCTAGACCTCTGCTATGACATTGATGTTCTGTTGATTGTGATAAGGAGAGATTATGCGCCTACGTCATTGGTTGGTTAATCCACTAGGAGCACTGCGAGGTCACTACCAGACTACAATTGATCAGGTAGAGCATGACCTGACGGCTGGAGCTTTAAGCCTGCCGTCTCCTGCCGTCTGGACAAAGCGACTCACTCAGGTCATTATCATTGGAATGACCGCCGGGGTCGGTTGGTCGATTATGACTCGCGTGGATGTGGTCATTCCAGCCAGAGGTCGGCTCGACCCCATCTCACAATCTCAGGCCATCCAGTCTAGGGTGGGAGGAGTCGTCACAGCCGTACTGGTGCGGGAAGGCGAACAGGTCAAGCAAGGCCAACTGTTGATGCAGCTAGACAAAACTGCTCTGCTAAACCAATTGCAAACGCTGATGCTGCAACAGGAACAGCTTGTCAAAGAAACAGCGGTATTGCGAATGGCTCGACAGGATGCACCGCTCAACTCGCTGTATCAAACGGTGGGAGAGGTGCCTCCGGAACTAATGAACCGGGTTCAAACCCGCCTGTTGCTTGTTGCTCAACTAACAAATGACCCCAGCAGCTTATCGGCTGATCAACGTCAGCGCTACGAGCTATTTGAACAGCAGCTCGCAGATCGGGTGGCTGTCACGTCTTTGCAAGGATCGAGCCTGCAAACTCAAATTGCATCCATGGAAACACAGCTTGATAAAACTGAGTTTCAGATGCAGGTAGAGCAGGAACTGTTATCGCAACTTCAACCGTTGTTAGAACAGGGAGCCATTTCCCGTACTGACTTTCTGCGGCGGGCGGTTGATGTTAATGCCTTGCAAAGCCAGATGAATCAAGACCAATTGCAAAAACGACAATTGCAGCTCACGCAAATGCAGGCACAGGTGACGGGGCGGCAATTGATGACGGAAACCTATCAGGAGTTACAGTCGCAGTTAGCTGCATTGGATGCCGAGTTTGACACCACGATTAAAACCAATCAGAATCAGATGATTCAGGTCAACTCGCAGCTTAATCAAGTTCAAATTGATCTAAAGCAGCAAGACCTACGCGCCCCCGTGGACGGTATTGTGTTTAACATGGGGCCTAAATTGCCAGGGATTGTAGCCCAACCCGGACAATCATTGATGCAGGTGGTTCCCAGTGAGTCGTTGATTGCTCGTGTTCAGGTGGCCAATGCTGACATTGCTAACATTCGGGTGGGTATGCCGGTAGATGTCCGCATTGACGCTTATCCGTTTACCGAGTATGGTTCAGTAGATGGTATCGTCACCAAAGTGGGAAGCGAAGCGTTGGCTGTGAGCGAACAAAATGCAGCACAGACCGTGTTCCCTGTTGAGATTCGCCTAGAGCAACAGTTTTTAGAGCGGGGAGAGGAACGGTTAACCCTTGTTCCTGGTATGAGTTTGGTTGCCAATATTAAGGTGCGCGATCGCTCACCTATTAGCTACGTGGCGGAAGAACTGATTAAGGCCTTTGATGGATTGAAATCCGTTCGCTAACAGCGATTGCAACCGCTGAGTCGATGAGTGTCATTAAATTCGTGCGATTCGTCAATCAGGATGACGCAGGAGCTTTGATGTCGGTACGGCTTGTGCGATCGCGTCACTCATCGACTAAATGCTTGAGGCAATCGGCTTAAGCGATTCACACCAATATGGTCAAGTACTAGGAGATGACAGTGCATAGAATTTTACCGATCTTCATTTCAACGGTTTGTGGCCTTTCCTTTGCTCCCATGATTATTGCCTTGCCGTTGATTGCTCACCAGAATCAGATGGTATCGGCTGATAGTATCGGGGCGACTATTCACGTTGATCCAAACGATATTCCGCTAGCAGGAGAAGCCAGCCAGACGTGGTTTATGTTGGCTCAGAAAGATGGCAGCATGATTGCTCTAGAAAATTGTGACTGCCAGGTGATGGCTTACGACTCCAACAATGAACCGCTCGCTCACCATTTGCCGCTCTCTACCATCTCTGTCCAGGGGCATGAGGCGATCGGTACAACGATTACCTTCCCTACTCCTGGGTCGTACACTGTTGTGTTGTCAGGAGAGTCTAAAGATGGGAGTTTTTCTCCGTTTAGAATCGAGTTTCCCATCATGGCTGTGAATCCCTAACGTTGAGCTTGGGAGCAGAGGTAGATCAATGAAAAGACAGCTAGAGGTAGGCCAGTGCCGATAGCGTAGCAGCGCTTGAACAGACTTTCATCACTACTTCTGCGATCGGGGGCATCACCACGTTAACCCCTTTCAGGAACGATGTGATGTTCATGAATATGAAACGGGCCAAGATCGAGCAGACACTTGCAGCACTTCCCGTAGCACCGGTTCAGTATCAGCGAGAACACATTAAACAAGAGTTGCGGCAGCGAATCCAAGAAACGCTTTGGGCGGCTCAAGATTTATCTCCTGAGGCGTGCTTACAGGAAATCCAGGACAGGCTTTTAGCCATTCAACTGTATTGTAAGACCGTTGGCAAGACGTTCATTATGATTGAGGAGGAAATCACCTGCAATCAATTTGAACTGGGAGGGCGTTCCGAACATGGAGCCACTCTGTTTCGCGGTCCCAGTGAAGATGCGTCTGTTGCTATTTGTGTGACCCATCGAGGCTCTTTGCTGCACCGCAACGACAGCTCCTGGAAAATTTACAAGAGTGCAGGCGATATCAATCCTCCGGGCGCAATCGAGTGCTTGACCAATCATTTAATCAGTCGCTTAGCCTAATGCCTGAATAGGGCATTGCTTGCCGGTACAAATTTGCCCCCCAACCCCCAATTCTGAGGAAACTTCAAGGTTCGGAAGTTCCTCAGAATTGGAGTCTCGACTATCCGAAACATAGCGTCTTCAAAGAGCCTTACTTCCAGGCAACACCGCATTGGTGGCTGGTATGGATGGCTGGGGTGAGTGGATGTAATGATCATTGATCATTGATTATGGAGCGTCCTTACCTCAGAATACATCATTCCTGCCCACCACGACTCCCGACAGGGGTTGTCGCCAAAGGTCAACGCCTGCTCGCAGGTGGCTCGCCCTATCAGAACGGTGTTTTAGCAGAGTATAGCCGTAGTCCTGGTCTGCAAAGAGCCAGTTGATGCCGCCGGACGATGTAGCACTGTACCGTCCTGGCTCGATGCAATGAATAGGATTGGCTTCCGCAGGGTTGCTCGCCGCTGGGCATGGCTGCATGGGTCAGCTTGATATCATACTTTTGAGTCGTTGCGATCGCCTGCACAAAAAATAGGGGTTTGGCAGTGCCAAGCCCCAGGTTCAGGTTTCAGTTTTAGAGTTTAGGATTCGAGCTTTATCACAGAGTGAGGTTATCGGCATAAACCAGACGGGTGGCCGATCGCTGCTCAAACAGCATGTATTCTTCCATCACGCTCCAGAAGAAGGCACGTAAGGTCTTACGCCGCATCTCTGGGGGAATCGCGTAGTAAAATGAGGAGTCACAGGGTTTTAGCTTGGCTAAATGATTCTCACAACCGCAGCCATGCTCAATGAAATAACCGTAATGGCTGGATACGCTGTCAATCAACCGCCGCAGCATTGAAACATAGCCACCATGTAAAATCGCATCAAATCGTCGCGCAATTCCCAGGTCTTGCTCGCTAAAGCGGAATGAGCGAACTTCAAACAAGTCTGACCGTTGCAGCGGATGTAAAAACGTCCAATAAAATGTAGCGGGTACGTCGTATCCCAGCTCGTCAAACAAATCGCTAACGATATTTACCAACGAGAGCCGCTCGTCTTGCTGAAAGTCGCTCGACGCGACCTGCTGGCGAATATGCTGGAGGTCAGGATAATTCTCTGGTAAAAATGCTTCGCCATAATGGGATACAGCTTCCCACGCCAGTTTGCCATTCCCTTCACAGTAGGCGGCTTTGAGGTGATCGGTATCAGAACGCTCCAAAAACAAAACGTGTCCATACTGATTCTTTGCCAGAAACACCTGTGCCATTGCAGTATAGACGCGAGCCTCGGTCATCCATGCTCCATCTGCAATCTCTTGCCAGCTTTCTGGCATGTGTTCTAGTGGAATGGCCGGTTCACCATTGATCGTCGTTAAAACAGAGCTAGATGTGAACGTTGTTGATGGCATACGAGAATTCTCCTTGTCGTAGATAATACCCTTCAGGTCATGGGTTCAGCCAGTGCAAACTCGCTGTCTGGATGAATTCAGTTAGCTTACGCGACTTTTATTTGAGTTGAGTCGGTTGTAAGCCTTTTTTCCAATTCCCGTTGAAGGGTGTTTAGGGCATGGGTTACCGACGGATATTTAAAGTACCATTCCCAACATAGACAGCGACCGGACGGGCTGTTGCTGGATAGGCGGCAATGCCGTATTCATGGGTTGACCCAGACGGTGTTGGTTTCGCATTAAATGCGACCGTCAAAACGGTTCCTGGTGCGATCGATGGATCGAACTCGATCCAAAAGGTACCCGTTTCATCAATCCAGGTAGACTCAATTGCTACAGCCTGTCCGTTCGCCCCTGGTGTGCCTAGAAATGCCTCGGTACTTGCCAGGTCAAACGGAATGGACACTGCCCCTGGATCTTGAGATCTTTCTGTAAAAGACAATTGAGCAAACCCCGTTGCCGCACGAGTGGGGAGGGTCATTGTCAAGTAATAAGTGTTGTTGTTGGTGGGGGAGCGATCGCTCGTCACCGTAGAACTGGCAAGGGTTTGAGAGGAGGCAACACTCTGGGAGCTATTGTTGCGGTCAGCGGCGATCGTCCAGGAACTCAAAAGAAGACTGGTGGTGGCGATCGTCAGAATGGCGCTAATTTTCATGGCTCAACTCCAATAGGGTGCAAATTCACATCGGAAACATGTGCCTTTCAGAACATTGGTCAGATTAGACAGTGACCTCTGATCGGAGTGTATGGGAGTGTTGATGGTAGAAAAAAGCCTGTTGAGGTGTAATCGCGGTTCTCACTACTCCCCAACAGGCTATCCGTTTCAGTCAATTAACGAACAAGAAATTGGGAACAGGTCTAGTTACCTAAACTTGACCACGTTCTGGTTAAAGTTGATGCGGTTTTCTCCGGTTGGGAAACCACCTTTACCGTCCTTATCACCATCAATGTTGGTGTGGATATTCAGGTAGATGTTGCCAGCCAGGAAGGCGGCTTGCTCTTCAGGCGAGAGTTCAAATTCACCCCTTAATGTACCGGATTTGAAGTCGGCGTTAACTTCGGTTTCGACAAACCGAACAACGGTAGCATCGGCAAAGTTGCCACGCTTGTCTCCAGATGGACTAAAGTGCAGGTGCGCTCCTGTAATGGGGTTGCCCTCTACATCTTCTGGAACGCTGATAAAGCCCTGGGTGAACTTATCAGGATCGGCTCCATTAAGAATGGTAGCGGTTGGATCAATCTTTTCATCGACACCGTCCTGGCTAAAGAGCGGTAGTCCATCAAAATCTTTCCAGGTACCATTGATTTTCAGCACACCATCTTTCAGCGTGGCATCTACTTTGGTGCTTCCAGGGCTGTCTGTGGGGAAGGGGAACTCGTCGATCCCTTTGGCTTGTTTGATTTTGAAGCCATCATTACCCACATAGAGGAAGTCGTCCCCGCTGCCACCCACCAACTTGTCGCGATTCCGCGTTCCGTTGAGTTGACCGCTGCCCTCCTGGGTGTTGAATTTCGTTTTGTCCAGGGTGCCCAATGCACCAGCATCAATGGTTCTAAAATTGCCTGTGCTTAGAGCTGACGCATCAACAAATGACAAAGATGCCAGGATATGATTGGTCGATTTGTCAATAATCAGCGTGCTGGTGATTGAATCGAGCGGCTGATCCAGTGCTCCTTTTCCAGGGTTTTTCCCTTGAGCAATAACGATATTATTGATATCGACATCGCTGGAGAACCCTAACCGATCGCGGCTAGGATCAAAGTCAAAGATCCGGTTGGTCGTTTCCTTACCCAGGATCACCACGTCTTTGCCGGTACCGGTTGTGATTGTGTTAAAACCACCCCCAGTGCCGAGGATAATATCCGAATCGCCCGATCCAATCACGGTGTTACGACCGCCGCCTGGATCAAGGAGGTCACCTTTTCTGCCGATGTCTTCTTTGAGCGATCGCTCTACCCTAACTTGCTTGGGATCAAGTCCCCGAGTTGGGCCAACGGCAGCTAGATCAATATGGAAGTCAAAGTTGCCTGCCCCTTCAGGTTTGGCGTGGTTATGGTCATCATTGGAGGAATCTGTCTCAGATGTGCCTTCAAGGGAAGCATTACGGCCTTCAGTCTTGTTGCATTGACACATCGACGTGCCAGCAAATTGACAGGTACCCATCTTGGGCGGTTCTGACTTTTCTTTGCTTTGCTCAAGGTCTGAAGTGGCCTGGTCGAGTGCGCTGACGAAATCAGTTTCTTGCACTAAGGAGCCTTTGGAAGCACCTATGGAACTGTCAACATCAGAAGTGCTACCTCCAATATTTCCTATCTGAGTAAGATTCTGCTTATCATCCGCAGATTGATTGTCAAACCCTTCCATGATGACTCCTTGAAATCTAGGAATAGTACAGCAATTGATGACGATTACCGTAGGAAAATAGACCTCAAAGCGATCGCTGTCGTTAGAGGCAATAAAGCGATATCAATGAAATCAGTTGGTCACTGACACACTGGCGGCACCAAGCAGCAAGCGCACACTGATTAAGGTTATGCGTTCTTGCTGTTGCTAAGTGGGTAAATGCAGCAAAATAGTGGCCAGATGTTCAATGCCATTGACCAGGATAGTGGTAAAAACGGTAAATGCAAAGATAAGCTTGGTAGTTAGCGCCAATGCCTCTGACAACAGGGAATAGATGTAGGCATAGAGGCTCTGAGTCTGTTTTAAGCAGTAATCGTCTTCGCTTGCTCTGAAGTATAGCAAATTCCGAGAAATAGCAACAACATTTAGCGCCTTTTTCCAAAAAATAGTGTCTTCTAACTGGAACTAAATGTCTGAAATCAGTTCTACTGAGTTCTAGTTAGAGTTCCATGACGGCAGCGACAGTGGCGACGCTTTTACATATATACAGTCATTCTCATTTGCATTCACCACACACCAAACCCTACACCCACCCCCATCCTGGCGAGACAGTGGCTTACTCGATTGAGAACTGCTGTAAGATCTGATCGGCTAACAAAACCCCTGAAATGCTGACTCCTCCACGCGTTGCCTTCGTTCTACGGTGCTGGCACGGACATGGATTGAGCGTAGTCGAAAAATTCCCCTTTTCTAGGGAACGTTGAAACAGAACTGGCTCGGCCTCAAGTTTGGGGAGGTTGGGGCGAATGCAGCCCATTTATTTCTCTCAAATATCCTCCAAATCCCCGACTGCTCAAGGGTAGCCGGGGATCTATGAAAGCGGAACTGAGCCGTATTGAAGCAGTGATTAAACAATACTGGTGATTAGAACAGCCAGCGGAGCATGGTGGAGGCTCCCAGCAGAACTTGCCATAAGCCAATGAATGCCAGTATCATGACTACAAATTGAGGCCAGTTTGTTGTTTGGGTACCTTTCAGCGGAGCGTGTCGTTTCATTGCGGCTTACCACTTTTTGTACGGTAGAAACTTGCCATTCATGATTACCTTGACGCGATCGCCCTTTGGATCTTCTTCTTTTTCAACATCAAGCGTGAAGTCGATCGCGCTCATGATGCCATCGCCAAATTTTTCATGCACGACTTCTTTGATTGGCATTCCGTAGACTTGCATAATTTCGTAGAAGCGGTAAATGAGCGGATCGGTTGGCACCACCGGACCTAAACCCTTGAGTGGGCAAGCCATCAGTTCAGAGGCGATATCTGGCCCTAGCCCCAGAGCGCTCACAATTTTGCTGGCTTCCTCCTCTGATGCGCTCGCCTGACGATAGAACACCGATGCAATCCATACCTCATCACGACCGACCAACTTTTCCAACTCGGCAAACGTTACGCCCGTTGCTTCTTTGGCTGCTAAAAGTTTCTGGGTGATCGACGGAATGTCTAATGCTGGCATAATAAGCTCCTTAAATTAACAGTAAACAGGATCTAAGGGACATGATTAATCAGGGGAGATTTCATCATCAGCTTGCCCCCTTGCATCAAGCCTTCACGGGTCTGCGAATCCGCGACTCTTCTACTGCACGAGTTTCCTGCGAGAGGTGTGCTTCCATCTCAGCCTTTAATTCGTGATAAGCGGGATGCTGATCAAGCGTTTCACGATGGCGGGGACGAGGAAACGGCACATCCAGAATCCTGGCAATGTTGGCCTCCGGGCCACGGGTCATCATTACAATCTTGTCGGAGAGCAGCAGCGCTTCTTCGATGCTGTGTGTGATCAGGATCACGGTTTTACGCTGTTGTTCCCAAATTCGCTCCACTTCATCCTGTAGAAAGCCGCGTGTTAAAGCATCCAATGCGCCAAATGGCTCATCCATCAGCAAAATTTGCGGATTGGTGGCTAAGGCGCGAGCAATGCCGACCCGCTGTTTCATGCCGCCGGATAGTTCGTGGGGGTGCTTCCGTTCGGCTCCTTGTAGCCCTACTAGTTCAATGTACTCCTGCGCGATCGCCTTTTGTCTCGATACTGCCAGTTTGGGGTTAACCGTTTCAATGGCAAAACGAATGTTTTCCAATACGGTCATCCACGGCATCAGAGCATAGTTTTGGAAGACAACCCCACGGTCGGAACCGGGGCCTGCGATCGGTAGTCCAGCAATGGTAACCGCACCCGTAGTGGGTTGAGACAGTCCGGCAATAATATTGAGCAGGGTTGACTTACCGCAACCGGAAGGCCCAATGATCGACACGAAGGTATTGGGTTCAATATCCAGATTAATCTGATCCAGGGCAATGTAATCAATGGAGGCTCGATGCGTTATCCGACTAAACCAGTCTCGCTTGCCGGGAAATACCTTAGAAACATTGTGGATCGATAGATGAGCACTGGAGGTCATGGCTGCTGCTTCGGAGAAGACGGTGTGCGGAGGAGTGATCATAATCGTTGTCCAAATGCGACCCAGTGTTGCAACAAACCAAAGACCCGATCGAGCAGCAACCCTACAATGCCAATCACAATAATGGCTGTAATGATGCTGGTGATTTTGAGGTTGTTCCACTCGTTCCAGACAAAGTAGCCAATTCCGGCACCGCCCACTAAAATTTCAGCCGCTACAATGACCAGCCAGGCAATGCCGATGCTAATTCGTAATCCCGATACGATGTAAGGAGCAGCGGCGGGAAGAATGACTTTAGTTAAGGTGCGCCAACGAGAGGCACCCAGTGTTCGTGCAACATCAAGATAGGATTGATCTACATTGCTAACGCCAAACTTAGTGTTAATTAAGGTCGGCCAGATGCTGGTAATGGCAATGACGAACAGGGCTGTACTTTCCGAGTTTTTGAGCAGACCCAAACCCAATGGTAGCCATGCCAGGGGAGATACGGGTTTTAGGATTTGAATGAACGGATCGACGGCTCTGGACGCGACATCTGATAGCCCGATCAGGATGCCCAGGGGAATGGCGATCGCTGCTCCAATGGTAAAACCAATGAGTACCCGTCGTAGGCTGGTTAGTAACAGCAGCCCGATTCCCTTATCGTTGGGGCCATAATCAAAGAACGGATCGGATACCCAAAACCAGAAGTCCTTGAAGGTTTCACTGGCCGAGGGCATTAATGGTGAAAATAATTCGAGCCTTGCGCCCGTTTCCCAAAACACCAGTGTCACAATCAGGATGGCTAGAAATAGCAGAATCGCTTTTTGGTTGGTGGAGAGTGTGAATGGTTTTGGGCGAGAGAGTGCGGGTTGCAGGATGTGATTGGTCATACGGCATCGTCCTATAGGTTGTAGGTTTTGATTTGTTCGTCAACATACGCTTTAGGATTGGCCGGATCAAAGGTATCAAATTTTAGCGTTTCGACTCGTTCTGTTTCGGTGGGTGGGGTTTGTCCCAGTTCGGTCTGTAATTCGGCTGCAATGTCGGTTAAAAAGATATCCTGAGCGATCGCATCATAGTCGGCTTTATCATCGGTCATTAGATCCCACCGCACTAGTTGGGACGAGATCCACTTGGAGAAACTTTTCCAGGGATAGGGGTCAAATCCAATCCGGTCGGCAACTTCCTGGGTATTGCCTAAGCCATCATCAAAGGTGCCCGTCAATACGGCTTGCACCACTTCCAGCGGTTGGTTTAAGTACTGTCGTTCAATCAGTGCTTCTGCAATAGTTTGTCGATTTGCGGGATCGTTGGCGTAGCCTGCTGCGTCAACGATCGCCTTATTGACGGCTTTGAAGGTGTTGGGGTTGGTATCGATCCACTCCTGGCTGGCAGCAAAGGCGCAGCAAGGATGACCATCCCACAGGTCTTTGCTGAGGATATGGATGTATCCTACGCCTTCGTATACGGCTCGTTGATTGAATGGGTCGGGCATCAGCATTGCGTCGAGTTCGTCTGCTGTCATTTTGGCGACGCTATCGGGTGGTGGTACGGGGAAGATTTGTACGTCTCGATCGGGGTCAAGTCCGCCTGTTGCCAGGTAATAGCGAATTAGCAGGTTATGCATCGAGAAGGGGAACGGCACGCCAATCTTGAAGCCTTTGAAGTCTTCTGGCCCTCTAACGGTGTCTTTGTGTTTCAGGGCAACGGTGATGGCTTGACCGTTGATGTTTTCAATGCTGGCTAGTTTGACGGGAAACGAGGCTGAACCGAGTCCCAGGGTGATGGCGATCGGCATGGGAGAGAGCATATGATAAGCGTCGAGTTCTCCGGCGATCGCTGAATCTCTGACGGCGGCCCAGTTTGGCATCTTGATCACGGATACATCTAACCCATATTTTTCGTAGAACCCCAGCGGTTCTGACATCACAATGGGCGTGGCGCAGGTGATTGGAATGAAGCCGATTTTTAGCTCGGTTTTCTCCAGGTTGGTTGGTGTGTCTGCACTGGGAGCGGCGGCGGTGGGGGATGAGTCATTGGCGGAGTTGGCGCAGCTCGCCATTGCAATGAGTGCGCCAGCGACGGCTACTTTTTTAAGGAAATCACGGCGGCTGAAGTCACCATTGCGAATAGTGTTGCCAAAAAACTCGGTTGCGTGAACACCAAAGGCGGCGGCTAATGCCTGGTCTAAGCCTCCTGCTTCTTTGATCAGTTCTCGGCACAGGCGTTCACGTTCGGGGTTGCCGCCACTAATTTGATGCAGCAGGAGGGCTTCTCTTAGCTCAACTTGAGTCATGGTATGAGCTAAGTCCAGGGCTTGTGGTTTGTAGATCCCCATTTTGATCAGATCGGAAACCATGTCGGTTGGAGACTGGGGCATACTTTCCAGAAATTCCCAGTGGTCTTGGGGGAAGTGGTTTCCACCACAGGGGCAGCGGGCGATATCAGGCTGAGTTGATAATGGTCTTACTGACATAGGACAAACTCACATGAACGGGTAAGACAATGGGCTGGCTGGTTGCGATCGCACGGCTGAAATGCTTGTGTGTAAGGTATCAAGGCTTTTTGGAAATAGCATTGGAGCTTTTTTGGCAGAAGTAGGACTTTCTTTCGATGTAGGATGAATCAGTCTCATCGCTACATGGCACAGATACAAGCTGCATTGGCATGGCTGAAAGCTTGATATACCTGTACGGTGGGCATTGCTGATCGGCGTTCAGCTATGGGTTGGAGGTTGTTGGAGAGTAGCCATCCTCTGGTTGAGGAAAGACTGGAGTGATGATTGGTTTCTGTTTTGAACTTTACTGCTGGAAATTCGAGCATCGGGGGATGCCCCCAAACCCCCTGACTGGGGGACGGCCCGCTTCCCCCAGACCCCCTCCGAAGGAGTTAATGGTGAGTCTGGGGAAGTCGCTTCGCATCGGCTTCGGTTCGGGCGTTTATTGGGGCGATCGAGGAATTTCTGTCTACGGCAGGCCAGAAAAGGGGGCGATCGCAGTGGTGCAGAAAAAAGCTAACCTGCTTGCGCGTTGATGGAACGGGAGTCAATTGAGTTACGCCAGACGTGTGGGGAAGTGCTGTGAAGTTGACGGAATAAACGAATGAAGTAGCTTACGTCGGCATACCCTACGGCTTCAGCAATTGTTCCAATGGATTGAGTGGTGTCCATGAGTAAGGTTCTGGCTTGTGCCATGCGCCGTTCAATGATCCAGCGTTTAACGGTTCGGCCTGTCTGGCTTTGTACTAAGCTGGTTAAATACGCTGGAGAATAGCCAACGGCTTGCGCTACATCGCTGAGGCTAATAGTCTGGTTGTAATGAGCTTCGATAAATTCAAAGACTGGCATCAGTTTGGGACAGTCGGGAAAGATTGTAGAGCTAGAGGCAGCAGAACTATCCTCTGATAAGTCTGAGTCGGGCTGCTGTTCCTCGGAATAGGCGCGTTTTAAGACTTCTTGCCGCTCTAAACGGATGGCGATCGCTGACAAGAACTGTTCAACGGTGCAGGGTTTGATTAAATAATCATCTGCGCCCAATTGCATTCCCTGCCGCAGATCGGCCATTGTTACCTTTGCGGTTAGAAAAATCAGTGGAATAGCGGCAGTGGCTGAGTTCTGTCGTAGGGTTGTCAAAACACGATGACCGTCTAAATCGGGCATCATTACGTCGCAAACAATCAAATCGGGTAAGTGAGTCTGTGCCAGCTTAATGCCAACTGACCCATTTTCTGCCCCTAACGCACAGAAGCCCTCGAAGGTTAAGCACCTCAAGAAAATATCTCTGGTTTGGGTTTCGTCCTCAATGACTAAAACTTTTTTCATCAGAGTTGAGGAGTTTCGCTATGTTTTTTATTAATCGTTTTACGCTAAGGTTTATGTGTAATGCACTACAGTATTGATCGGGCTGGTCGATCGCGCTACTCTGAATCCGTTTGCTGGCAACGGATTCGCTGCTTAAGTCATAGTTCAATTACCCTTTCAATCAGGTCAGTTTGACCATGCAGCACTATTACCGACTGTCTTCCAGGTCATCTCATCTGCGGGCGACGAGCAAGCAACCATTTTTGACCAACCAGACGTTCAATTCAACGTTAGTTTCGGTCAACATCATTCTCAAAGATCTGTTGTTGGAAACTCAAACTGTTCCAGTTCAGACGACCTATCGACAAATGGCCACCTTTTTTCGGCAGCATCCTCAGGCAACGGGTGTTTTGGTTGATCGCGAGCTTGGCTCGACTCATGCGGTGGGGTTAGTGTCACGACGGCAGTTTTTACAGTGGCGATGCGATCGCCAACAGTGGCGTGCTGCACTCGACCAACCCCTGCCAGCGGTAGAGGCATGGTGGCACACTGTCTTGGACTATTTGATCATTGATCATCAATTGCCTCTCAAAGATGTCATTTCGCTTATCCTGGATCGGCCTGACTTTGATTTACAGGAGCCTATTGTTATCCACCTGCCAGATGGAATTGGGCTGACCAGCACCACCAGGCTGTTTGCCGTCTACAGCCGCCTGGTGCGTTTAGAGCAAACGACCCTGGCTCATGCGGATCTGGAAAGCCTGCGACGTCAGCATCAGCTTATCCTGAACGCGATCGGGGAAGGCGTTTATGGTGTGGATTTACAGGGAAACGCGACGTTTGTAAATCCAGCAGCGGCACATATGATCGGTTGGGATGGACAAGAACTGATTGGTCAGTCTATGCATGACATTCTGCATCATTCCCGCTCTGATAAAACGTTATACCCTAAAGAGGCTTGCCCTATTTATGCGGCTTTTCATGACGGTATTATTCATCGTGTAGCCAATGAAGTCTTTTGGCGCAAAGATGGCACCAGCTTTCCAGTAGAGTATATTAGTACGCCCATGCGTGATGAGCAAGGAGAGCTAATTGGTGCGGTTGTTGCCTTTCGGGATATCACAAAACGCAAATGGGCAGAGGCAGTCTTACATCAAGCCAATGAAGATTTAGAGCAAAAGGTACGAGAACGCACAGTAGAACTGCGTCAATTAAACGACCAATTGAAGGAGCTGAGCGAGTTGCGATCGCG
Source organism: Oculatella sp. LEGE 06141 (assembly GCF_015207605.1). Lineage (GTDB taxonomy): Bacteria > Cyanobacteriota > Cyanobacteriia > Elainellales > Elainellaceae > Oculatella. The sequence continues at coordinate 27,163 of NZ_JADEWO010000022.1, read as the reverse complement.
CATGGTATCAATGGTGTGTCACGAATTTCGCAATCCGTTGAACAATATTTTGCTCTCCGTGTCGTCCGTTGAACGCTATGACAGTCATCTCACCTCTGAGCAGAAGGAAAGCTACCTCTACGGTATCAAAGCCAACGTTGAGCGCATGACTCAAATGATTGACGATATCCTGATGATCAGTAAGGTAGAAGCTAAACGTATTGATATTCAGCCCGACACCATTGATCTGGTTCAGTTTTGTCGTAGTCTCATCTTGGAACATCAACCCAATGTCAATTCAGTTCAGATTAAGTTTGTCAGCCGCAACAAATCACTGATGCTCAAAGCCGACGAAACATTGCTGCGATCGATTCTAGCGAACATCCTGTCTAATTCCATTCGTTACTCTCCCAACGGGGGAGAAGTTCAATTCAGGCTATCCCGTCAAAAGCAGCAGATCGTATTTCAAATCAAAGACCGTGGAATTGGCATTGCCCCAGAAGATGAACCCTATTTGTTCGAACCATTCCATCGCGGTAGAAACGTGAGCAACATTCCAGGAACCGGGCTGGGACTCAGCATTGTCAAAGAGTTTGTAGATCTATTGCAGGGTAAAATTCAGGTCGATAGTGAACTGGGATCTGGTACTACTTTCACCGTGACCATTCCGCCTCATCTTAAGTGATAACAGTTTCTATAGCCCTACGCAGTTACGTTAGGACATTCTTTGAAGGCAGCATCGACACAACCTCGAAAGCTATCAAACTCATCCCACCGTTGCCGCATCCAATTCTTCAACACAAACCACCAAGTGGCAGTATCCAGCAAAGTTCATGGGCGCAAAGATGCTGCTCTCCCGCAGTGCGGCTGATCCAACTGATTCATTCTAGTGCGTTTAGCGGATTTAAGCGCATAGAACGTTGCCGAATCTCGCAGTAAGCGTAAGGATAATCGTCTCGATTATCAATGCCTGCATCGACATAGACAATCTGATGGGGCAACTTGTGCGTTAACCGTTCTTGAAACTCCTGACGCTTCAGTTCATCTCGTTCCCGGTAGCCGTATGTCTTTTTCGACTGAATCCAATCTTACCCAATGCCCGACTGATATCCTGCTGCGTCACATGCTCACCCCACAAACTTGCCACTCTAACTTGAGTTTTACCTCCATGAGTTTTGGCAAATTCACCAAAGCGACTTCAATCGGTAATCTTACAGCCATTTTCATTTGCATTCACCACACACCAAGCCCTACACCTCACCCCCATCCTGGCGAGACTATGGCTGACTCGATTGAGAACTGCTGTATGTCGATTCCCTTGCTGATACCCACGGATAGCTCGTCAATTTCCCGTTTCTTCTTCCTGCTTCAACCACAGGTCTGACGTATTGCGACCGATATTCAATATCCGACAAACTTCAATGCTTATATCAGTGCCCCTAATGCACTCAGTGTTGCTTTTTGAGCGTTCGTTAACCCCGTTGCCCCTCGAATGTTCATGCCTTCATACAGCCGATCGGCCATGAGTGTGCTGAGACACTCCCCCGTTTGGGCATTCCATAGCTTAATCGTTTGATCGTGACTCCCACTGACCAAGAATGGCTCTGTGCTTGGTGACACGTTTCTGGCTGGGTAGGATACCGAAGACGTTGGAGGGATAAAAATTAGCGTTGAGATCCAGCGGGTATGCCCGTGTAAAACCTGAATACATTCGCCTGTTTTGAGATTCCACAATCGAATGGTGCGATCGCCCCCACTGGCTAGCGTACGACCATCGGGACTGATCGCCAGACTCCAGACCCCTCCCGTATGCTCCGGCAAAATCTGTAAACATTCTCCAGATTGCAGGCTCCAAACGCGAATGGTACGGTCAAAACTGCCGCTCACCAGTCGCTCACCATCGGGATGAAACGCCAGCGTGTAAATTCCTCCGGTATGCCCGCGCAAAACCTGTAAACACGCTCCGTGCAGATCCCAAAGGCGAACGGTGTGGTCAAAACTGCCGCTGGCTAACCGCGTACCTTTGGCGTTGAAAGCGATCGCCCAAATTCCACTCTCATGACCCCGCAAAACCTGCAAGCACTGATGTGTTTGGGTATCCCATAGTCTCACGGTACGATCAAAACTACCACTTGCCAGGATGTCTCCGCCTGGACTAAAAAGCACGGTTTTGACCGACTCAGCATGACCAGAATTCCATTGCTGGCAGTGACCTGTTTGCACATTCCATAGAGCAATTAAAGGGCTATCCTGTCTATTGCTAGCCACTGTTTGACCGTTAGGATGAAAGCTTACCGAGGAAAGCCAACTGGTTGCCTGAGAAAAGCTTCGAGTCGGGCGAGGCGATGATAGAGGCTGGTCAGGCTGTATCTGCCACAGGTGAATCATTTCATCCTGACTCCCGCTGGCAAGCAGGTGTACATCTCCTACTGAGGTTGTGACGCAAACTGGACTGAGGCTCAGAGAGCGAATGCCACTGCTATAACCGCGCCATGTTTTAAGGTTCTGTCCATGCAGATCCCATAGCCGCACTGCCTGATCGCGACTGACACTGACAAGCCGTTGACCCACAATGGCGATCGCAAAAATATCATTGCCTTGACTATTCAGCACATTGATACACTGTTCTTCTTGAACCACCCAAAGGCGCAGCGTGCCATCGTCACTGCCACTTGCCAAAATGGTACCATCGGGGCTAAACGCAAGACTCCAAACCCAGTTGGTGTGTCCACGCAGTACCTTGATACTACACAGGGATGTTTGGGGTTCTAATGGACTGGCTGTAGCATCAGGCAGGTCATTCCACAGTCGAATGGAATGGTCGTGGCTGCTGCTAGCAAGCTGCTGACCATCTGGACTGTAGCGTACGCAACGAACGCTCTCCGTATGTCCCTCTAATAGTCCCAGGCAGTTGCCGTTGCTCACCTGCCAAATCCGAATGAAGGTATCTTTACTGCCGCTGGCCAATGTTTGATTATCGGGTGAGAAATGAACCGAATAAACGTTTTCTTGATGCCCTTCTAGAATATGAAGACACTGCCCTTGTCGATTCCAGATCCGCACCGTTTGATCATCACTGCCACTCGCCAATTGCTGCCCGTCAGGGCTAAAGGTCACGCACCAAACGCAGCCGATATGTCCCGTCAAGATCTGTAAGCAATGACCGCTTTTTACATCCCATAACCGGACGGTCGCATCGCCACCACTGCTGGCTAACGTAGTACCATCGGGGCTAAACGCCACTGACCACACCCAACCCGTATGTCCCATGAAGGTGGTCAGCAGTTGAGTGGTTTCCATGTGCCAGAGATACACCAATCCACTGGCATCACCCACTGCAACCATTTGTCCATCGGGGCTGATATCGATAGAAATGCCGTTCCCAAGGGTTTCTGAAAAGATGGATGTTGCTAAATCAGCATTTTTAAAGTTGACCCCTACCAGACTAACCTGCCGTAGATCCGCCTGCTGCACCACAAGTTCAGAAAAGTCAGCACCGCGCAAATCGACTTTGAATTGAACCAAAAGATTGATCAAATTCCCTGCTGCATAGCCAGATTGTTGGCGCTGCTCTGCGAGTAGCTGTCTGGCTCTCTCCTCAACTTCTGCTACATTTCTGTAAGCTGATAACAGCCACTCCATCACAGGCTGCATGATCAACCGCAATTGTATCTCTCGGATATAGTCTTTTGCCTGCACTCGCAAGAGTGAATGACTTTGTAAAATGTCCAACTGCTGAGTGACAAATTCGGTGCAAACTTGTTGAATCAATCGTTCCGTGACATATTCCATGACCACGGGCTGTAAGAAAAATAAGCTACCTGTTTTTTCAACTAGCGATCGCCGAAGGAGCGAATTGACTTGTTGGAGAACGCTTTGCTGAGCCGCTAACCCAATCACATTTTGACGCATCTCGGCGATCGCCACTGGCTCTCGGTAAATGGCAAACCAGTAGAGAATTTTCTGTTCTTCTGTGGATAGGCGGTTGAACTGACGCGCCAGTAAATCGCGAATATCTTCAAAAACAACCGTTCCTTGATCAAGATAGCCTATGACCTCGCTAATGCTACCGTTGAACAAATCCTGCGTGGCAGATGCCACCAACTTCAGCGCCAGAGGGTTGCCACCATAGTGATTAATCAGGGTTTGCCACTCGGTATCTGACCCGGTGAATGCTCCTTTTTGCCGAAAGATGGCGCGTCCGTCGTCGGGCGTGAGTCCGCTTAGGGCTAGCGATCGCACCACACTCTGTTCGCCATCCAATAGGGCAATTTCACGAGGTTTCTCACGGCTGGTCAGCAAGCAGCAGCTTTGGTGGGGCGTTTCTCCTAGCATTCTTAAAAATTGCCCATAGGCTTCATACCCCGGTTGCCATTGACCGACCTGTTCGCTGTGCAAAATGGTTTCGGCGTTATCCAGTATCAATAGAGATCGCTGTGATCGCAAATACTGCATCACTTTAGAAAGCTTTTCATTCAAGCTTGCAGGAATGATCGGATCGTCGCCTTGCAGCGGCATCAGAAACTTCAGCAGGCTAAACAGCAGGTCATCTAATGAGGGCGCATTGGCAAGCGATCGCCACACCACCACCTCAAACTCGGACTGCATTTGCAGAGCCGCTTTGACAGCGATCGTGCTTTTGCCAATTCCCCCAATGCCGAGCAGCCCAACTACACGACAACGTTCCACCACAATCCACTGCCACAGTTGCGCCAACTCGATTTCACGACCGTAAAACACGGCAGCATCCACTGCGTTATCCCAGTCCTGCTGTGGATTGGCTCGTTGCCTCGATGACACTTCCTCTGACGCGATCGGAGGAACATAATCGGTCTTTGTTAGTTCCAGTTCAAATGATTGGAAGAGAATTTCTAACGACTGGCGATCGACCCCCAATTCTCGCTTCAGAATTCGGGCAAGGGTATTCAGCGATAGCCCAGTGCGTCCATTCAGGTCTTCCTGCGTAAACCGTTTCCCCCAGTTTTCCGCCGACTCTATCTGTTGCTTTGCGGCTTGAAACCGTTGCCATCCATGAGGTGACAGAACAACTCCTCTCACCCGTGCAGATGAGCCTCCACGCCGCCTGGCTTTTTTGGCATTAGCATTCATACTCCAGCCAGCAAAGGAAAGGAATTAATCTTCCGAACGGAGGGCAATGACAACAAGAGAATATCAGGCTTCAGAAATCTAGTATTGATCTTAAGGTGGTTCTGCTCCAAGATCTATCTTTGGACATAAGATCTGCCTGAGTATGCAACAGTTGCAGGATGGCGTAATCCTCTCCTATTAACCTGGCAGCCATTGTTCTTAGGGCAAACCGTGTTTGGACTCCGCTCAGCACTCACTCCCGTGTGGGGTGAGCGGAGTCGAACCCCAATCCCTTATGCCAAATCTTTTATTGCCGGGTCAATAACTCCTGAGGCAACCAGTTGAGATCCTGAAAACACTCTCCATTGAGCGATGCGTCTGTATGGTGAATTCCTCGACTTGAGTTTCAATCACTCAAGTCGAGGAAAAGCTCCGTCAACCCTGAAGCCCAATTCTTGCGCTGTTTTATCAAAATCTTGCGGTGTATCTTGTTAGTGTCGCAGCAGGGTTAAGCCAGAGACATTAAGAAACTAAAGAAAAGTCTTTACAAACCGGGGAGACTTGCTTAGGATATTTCTAAAGAATTTCCTTTAGAAATATGGTATCCACTTCAGTCCAACCTCAATCGCTTGTCCGCGCCGCAACCCTGGCAGAACTACAGGAAAAAGGGCAGTTACTCGTGCGGTTGAGCCAGCAACCTGTTGCATTGTTCTACAGCAACGATCGCGTCTATGCGATCGACAACCGTTGTCCGCACATGGGTTTTCCCCTACACGGTAGCGTGTGCAAGGATGGGATTGTCACCTGTCCCTGGCACTATGCCCGGTTTGACCTGGCAAGCGGCGGCACGTTCGATTCCTGGGCAGATGATGTGCGATCGTTTCCTGTCCAAATTCAAGATGGAGAAATTTGGGTAGATGTTGCACCTCTGAGCAATCTTAAAGTTCATCAGCAGCAACGATTACAGGATGGACTGGAACAAGGGATTTCGCTGGTCATTGCAAAATCGGTAATTGCATTACTGGATCTGAAAGTTGCCCCAACGGCACCTTTTCAAGTCGGACTATCCTTTGGCACTCGCTATAACAAAACTGGATGGGATACGGGGCTAACCATGCTCACCTGCATGATGAATCTACTGCCGTATATGAATGAAAGCGATTACCCCCGTGCCCTCTATCAAGGACTTTCTGCCGTTGCTCGTGACAGTGCAGCAGCACCTCCGCATTTTCGAGTTCATCCCCTGCCCACCACGAACCTGGATTTTTCTACTCTAAAAGCCTGGTTTCGTCAGTTTATTGAACAGCGCGATCGCGAGGCGGCTGAACGGTGTTTAGTAACCGCGATAGAACTTGGAATCAGCCGGACTCAGATCGCCGAGATATTATTTGCAGCCGCCACCGATCACCGTTATTTGGATGTGGGTCATGTGCTGGATTTTATCAACAAAGCATTGGAAGCTTTGGATGCGACTGGCTGGCAGGAAGCTGAATCGGTACTGGCAAGTTTGGTCACAGGACTAGCCAATGCAACTCGTATGGAAGAAGCAAGTTCATGGCGGTATCCAGTAGATTTGGTCGCAATTCTAGACGGTGCGTTTGAGCAATTGCCTGCTGCGCTGGAGGCTGGAAAATCTTATCAAGGGCAATGGGTTCAACCCCCGGAACTCCTTTCAGTATTGTTGGGAGAGGATGCTCAGGCGATCGCCGATAGTTTATTAGAGGCGTTGCGATCGGGCTGTACAGAGGAACAGTTAGCCCAAACCGTCACCTATGCGGCGGCCCTGCGCGTTGCCCGATTCCACACGAATAACGATCATGGAGATTGGAACAGTGCCCATCACCCTTTTACCTTTGCCAATGCTGTTCAGCAAGGGATTCGTCGAGTTCCAACCGTTGAACTACTTCGGGGTGTATTCGATGCAGCCATGAGCGTTCATTTGAACCGATTCCTCAACGTGCCACCTGCTCGCTTACCAGATGCTAAAGATACCGTTGCCAATCCTGAAGCTTTACTGGAAAAATTACCTGACCTGCTCGATCGCCAGCAACAGGTGAATGAAACCGGACGGCTGGTCGCGCAATATCTTTACAGTGGTGGCAACCCCAGGGCTTTAATGGCAATGCTGGCAAAACTCATGCTGCGCGAGAATCGAGATTTTCACGTCATTCAATCGATGGACGCTGCATTCCGCTTGTATTCCCAACTTGCCGATCCGAGCGAAGGAGTACCTGTACTGGTGGCAGCGGCACGATATTTGGCGGCTCATGCGCCGACAATGCGATCGCAAGAGCAAACTTACCAGATGGCCTATCGGCTCCATCGGGGCGATCGACTCTTTGAAGATACAGAATCAGAAGCCAACCCTGGCTGAATGGCAGTGAAATAAGTGCGTTTATTCCGGGCTTCGACTACGCTCAGCCCTCACCAACGAGGGCTGAGCGTAGTCGAAGCCCAGTCTATACTGATGGCGCAGCTTTGTTTCAGTGCCATTCAACCCTGGCTAATTTGATAAGCACAACGTCGCTCTCCAGCGATGATATGCTCAACTCGTTGAACCGCTGTTTCATTGCCCAGGATGGCTTGAAAGACCTCCAATTCTTTCGTACAAAGTCCAGTACAAGCCGTAGCAGCCGCGCAAATGGGGCAGTGATTCTCAATCAATAGAAATGACCCGTCTCCCTGAGTTTGCAACTCTGCCATATACCCTTCATTCGTGCGGATCTCAACCAGTTTATGCAAGCGTTGCTTCAGCGATCGCTTGCCTTTCATCTGCTGGTTATAGCTATCAAGCTGCTGTTGAGAACGCACGTCTAGCAAACGGTCTAACCCTGCTTCACCAAATGCTTGTTTCACGGAATTCAATAAGCTCAGCGTCAGTTCTGCATATCCATTGGGAAAAAAGCGATCGGCAGCGGCCGTCAACTGCCACAGTTTAGCAGGTCGCCCCATTGGGCGAGATTCTTCCTCATAAGTCACCAATTGCTCATTTTGCAGAGCATAGAGATGCTGTCGCACGGCCATTGCCGTAATCCCAAAATGGGAGGCGAGGGTTTCTGCATCTAAACGTCCTTCCTGCTTTAATAACTGCACGATCGCCCGTCGTGTCCGTTCGCGGAGCGTTCCGCAGGACGCGGCGGTTTCTTTTTGTATCTTTTTTGTCATAATTTGCGCTCTACCTATTTACAAAGTAAAGAACTATCTTTACAAAGTCAATGGCGATCGCCTATCCTTTTTCGCAGGACTAGCCCATAACGTTTTGGAGGTGGCATGACTCGTTGCCTACCCCAGCATTATTGGTTAGCTTTCTACTGCCCAATGAGAGCCTCACCGTGTAGCGGAATGCCGATAGAGCTTCCATACAACCTTTTCATGGTCGGGAATTTCATGGCCGGGAATGGAAGATTAAACTCCTTCCAGACGACTCTGATTTGTGGAGGAGTATTGGGATAAATCTTGCTAAGATTTTTGGCATCCTGCTCTACAACATTAATTGTATTGAACGCAACTTACAGCCATTTTCATTCACCACACCTCAAACCCTACATCCCACATCCATCTTGGCGAGACTGTGGCTGACTCGATTGAGAACTGCTGTAAGCAAGAACCGTTGAAAGACAGCGATCGTAATATTCTGGGTAGTCTCGTTGTACTCGCAGTTCCAACCGATTTAAGATGCCCCGGTGCCGTTTTGCTCCCATCAGATGGGTGTAGCCCGCCGCCGTGGCACAATCTGGGTTAAAGGCATCGGCGGCTGAACGAAAAACATATTGCATATCAATGCCCGCAAAAGGCGAGTGGGGTTGTGCTTTATGGTAATCCACGCAGGCAGACAGCAGATATTGTTCCACCAGTACCATGTGCCCCATTTTGTTTTGAAGGTGTTGCCATGCCAGCCGATTCGCCGGATGGAGCACCAGTTTTAGAGCAGAGGTAGCGTAATGTCGAATGAAATCAATGTGACTACCGCCAAACAACCCGCAACAATCTCCTCGACGGTTTGCTACCCCAGGTTTATACCACTCCAACTCTGCGGGCAGCCAGCCATTACCTACTTGCTTAATGGCGGTTTCAAATGCTTCGGGTTGATAACACCATTGTCCCTGATCCAGATATTCTGGATTTTGTGTAAACACGGGCGCAGTTTCGACCTGCTGCGCTAATGGCTTCCAGAGAAACACATCATTATCAATGTGAATAAATGGTTCAGTTTGTTGACGATAGGTGAGGAGTTTTCCTAATGTCCACCATTCGGGATCACATCGATCGAGTAAATTGAGCGCTGTTGAAACCGATACAAACGGCAACTTGAGTTGATCAACGAGTAAGCGCGCTCCGGCATCATCCGTCACTAAATAGGTTTGCGGATAGTGTTGTCTTGCTGTTTCAACGGACACCACCCAGGAAAACCAATGATGTTTGTTGCTGTTCCAGAAAGTGTGGCGATGCGTTTGAAAGGGTTTTGTCCAGAAAGACCACACGGCTCTCATTATACTTGCTCTCCACCTACGCCCATGTTTGAACCGTAATAGGGCCGACACTCAAGCGATGTAAAAGTGCAACGGCAATCGTGAACCACACGTTGACCCGAATATCGATCGCTAGCAATAACAGCCAGCGGCGCGAAGTAATGCATCACGCCGTGAGGCGGCAGTGCTGCTGGTTGGTCGTGATCCATTTCCCATTCAATGTTGGCGATCGCCCGTCGCGCTGGAATGAACCAATAATCGCCCGATCGGTATGCACCATCGGCTTCAAACTTAACTTCAATGCCATCTTCTAATGGAATCCAACCGTCATTTGCCGCAGACCGTGTATCGATCGCACCCGCCGAATCCCAACGGCGAAGTAAAGGATGGTGAGCCTCATTAAAGCGAGTTCCATGAGCGGGTGCACCCTTCAGAACAAGGCGTCGTTCTACCACATCGATGGATTCAATCTGGAGTAATGGATGAACTCCCTGATGCCAGGTGGAGCGATGATCGACAATTTCTACCCAGTTGCCTGCGGCCAATCCAAAGCGGCTGTCGCGTCCCAGGTGTTCTAACAAAACGGTGGTTTTAGGATCATCATTCTCCTGCGTCACGGCGATCGATCGAATGGGAAACACCACCGAAGCATTATCCCGTGACCATTTGAACGTGGCACCCTGACTCAACTCATCTCCCTCTTCCGGACTGCTCTGATGGATTTCTACCCGATACAGTTGATTTTCGCCCCGATAACGAGCATCCGGAGAAATCGTACAGCGATCGGTTGAGGGCGGTTGATCAACATTTTGCAGTTTGGCTCTCATCCGTCCGCGGTGTTTGGGTTGCCACTGTTCAACCAGCGCATCCCAACTGGGGTCGAGATTGGCGCAATCACTGCTGCCAGAATTGAGATGAACCGTTTTAACCTGCCAAACCACTCTGCTGCGCGTTGCGGTGTCTGCACCGTTTAAGGCCACTTCACGAATGCTGCTATCTTCAACGGCGCTAACATGCTGTTCCCAAACATCGAGATAGACCAGAAACGGCAGCTTGGGTAGCTTATAGTCCTCATCATTGCGATCGAGCTGGCAGTCAGGTTGGTGGTAATAGTGACAGGGCGTTTCATTTTCACACAGAATTCCTGCTACATAATAGTGCCCTGCACCAATACCAATGGTTTTATGTTGCCAATCAATACTCACCTCAAAGCCGCTGTGCCCAGCAGGGCCACCATGCGGCCCAATTAAATCCGCCGTTAGCGTTTGCAAATAGTGAAGCAAAATGGATATTTGCTCATTCCAATCCGCATCAAGATCCACTCGCCCTTGCTGCTTGAGCACACGGCGAAAGTGTTTTTGAACGGCAAATGTATCACGAGAGAAATCGCCCTGCATTCTGTCCTCCTAGCTTACGTAGATGATGCCAGCCTCCATTCCAGCAGGCAGATATTCATCCAAGCGAGCACGTAAGTTGGCGGCTCGTTGGGGTTGATAAAGCTGATGAAACGCGCCCATTTCTGATTCGTCATCGGCACCCCGTTTAATTTCTTCAGCACAGGCGTGGCTCAGTTGGCAATATGCGGGTGTACTGTAGCGCGTGCTGTTGAACTGAGGACGAACGCGCTCTCGCTCGCGCTGTTGGGCGGCGGCAATGGCAGTCAAGAGGTCTGGCGAGTGGGTGGTGTCCGATTTTCGCACTGTTTGTTCGGCAGCCTGTTCAACTAAATCGGGCTGGCAATTATAACGGCGAGGCGTACGCGAACCAGGTTTGGTGTAATAACAAAACCGCATACATCCCTGCTGACGACGAGCCACTTTTAGGACACCATTGAAGATACTATTCTCGGCCAGGGCGATCGCATGAACGTAGATTTCTCCTATGACGGTTGTGCGAACGATGGTGAGTACCGCATGGGCGATCGCACATCCCGGCGCACCCAACGCTTCCCGTTCAGGACTGGTGGCATCGAGAATACTATCACTGATGTAAATCGGCATCGGATCGGTGCGGACTTCGTCTTGATTGACCTGAATGGACCCCAAAATGCTGTGGGCGATCGTGACGCGAGTTCCCACATTGACACAGGTGTTGGCTATCTCCAAACTAGGTTCGGCGGGTCGCAGTGGTTCACAATTGCCGCGAAGTATCCAGCCCGGAACGAGGGTGCAATGCCGCATCGTCAATTCGGCCAGACTGCCAGTGACTTGAACCCCCCGGCCTGTAATCAGTAATCCATCCAGCGTGAAGCGACTGCCCGATTCCCCCGTGATATGTAAACTATCGGGTAAATCGGTGTGCCAATCCAACAGGCGCAAGGTGGGACGAGCACCATTGGCACCCCGCAATTGCAAACTTTGCCCTGCTCGCAGTTGAATATTGATCTGTTCTACAACCACCCGGCTGCTCGTCAATTCAATCACAGCCTGACGTGGACGTTCTCGTCGCCATTGCCGCAGAATTTGGTTGAGGCGATCGCCCTCACCCACTTGATACAAGGCAAAACTCCTGGCGATTTGGCGCGGATAGGCTTCTTCAAGCAACCTGCGGTTTAGACGGATGCGATCGCGTCCATCGGGAACCTGGGCGATCAATTGTTGGGTTGCAGGCGAGAGTTGAATCCCGACAAAGCGATCGGGATCGTATAAACTGTTGCCTTGAATCAGACGATTGAGTTCGACTAAAAGCGCATCACGAAGCGCATCAGACGGTTCACCCGATCCCGGATAAGCGTCTAACCATTGCCGCGTACTGGCCGAAAACTGTGCTTTCAAATAGTTTGATAAAGCAATGGGTTCTGCCGTTCCCGTTTTGAGTTTAATTGTGAATCGTTCCAGGTTCCTGAAATCAGCAGGGGTGAAAGTCCAGACCTCTGCTGGTTGAGACAACGGGCGCTGGTATTCGCCTCCCCCCATATCAGCGCTAAAGCCGTAGTGAAAGGAGACTCGTACCTCTTTAGACGGCAATTGATCAACGGGAAACGCCATCCGACCGAGCTGTGGATCAACCGCAATGTGGTTGAGCGGTGGACGGTAGTGCCAGCGCGTCAGGTCAGCCGGAATGATCGCTTCACGTGGAATGGGCAAATCGGGATCGTATCCGGCCCAGTCTCGCACCCAGATTGCCAGACTTTTCCCGATGCCGTAATAGTCCGCAGAGGCGTGCGATCGCCCACTCATGGGATGGCGCTCCTCAAGCCGATGACGAGAAATGGGCATGGGCACATTCAGGTCATTGGCAATATGAGTCGGGTCGGGTTCTAACTCAGGACGCGTGTATAGCGGATAATCATTGCCCAAAATGCTAAAGGTATAAGCATGAGAGCCAGCTTCTTCTAAACAGTAGGCTTGAGTAAAAGTAATGGGATACGCCTTTAGCCGCCAGACAAACAGCCCCACATGAGCGCTATGGTGATAGCCACGGGCATGACGTGAGCTGATGCGACGCACATCAACGCTATGCGAGAGGGAATCGAAAGCTCCATCCAGGCGATCGAGCTGCTCACTGTCTCGCAAATCCACTGTGCCTCCATGAGCCGATCGCAGGTGATTGAGAGATTGCGTGAGTTTGAGTAAGGTATAAAATTCGACCGCACGAGCCGACCAGCCTGCTACATCATGCGCCAGCAGTTCCAACAGCGCCAGTGTGCCTCGCCGTCGTCGGTAGCGCACCACGTTTGCCACCTGCGATCGAGATACCAAAATCTGATTGAGCTGTTGCCCCTGTGGCGTTGTGATATCACCAAAGCGCCCCGCTTCATCTACTGGACGATAGCCGACCAGATCGCCAATGTAGGGCACCACCCAATCCTGGCAGGTTTCAATAAACCAATTGTCGTAGAGTTGCCCAATATCTGCTTCAACAACATTGACCTGCTCGGTGATCACCTGTAGTAGTGTTTGCAGTTCATGGTTGTGGTCGGCGTCGCGCAGCCGATAAATGGCAGGCAGCAAATTGTAGAGGCGATCGCGTCCCTGATTCATGGCTCTACCCTCGTGAGAATCAGCGTGTCTGGCAAATTTGGATTGAGAAAGGCAATTTGGGCAGGGACGATCACGCCTGCTTCTGCCCTGGCAAGATTCACCATGACTCGTAACGGCTGGTTTTTGGGTTGCTGGGCGCTCTGCTCAATGAACTGTTTCACCTGCGCCGAGATTTCTTTAGGCGTGAGGAGTCGGCGTTTGCCTGTAGCGGCATCGGTCAGTTTTTCGGGAATGCCGCCCAATACATCTAAATCAACGGCTGCAACCCCTGCCACCTTTTGAATGGTATGAATGACATGACTCGGCACGACATCTTCACCTAACTCTTGCTGATCAAAACTGAAGCGATCGAGTAATGCTGCGCGAATCTGGGGTTCAACGCCCTCCCAGAGGTAATCAGGCAATAGATGCACCTTTGCACTCATCACCAACACCATCAATTCTCGGATATCAACCTGAGCGGGTTGATAAGGATCGCCCAGGCGATGTAACGCTTCTACAAAATTGCGATACAGATCAGATGTGACATCAATAGGAGCGTCATCCACGCCAGCAATGGTTAAATGTACGAGTTCGCGCCGTCCATCCGAGAGAGACACGGCACTGGCCTTGGCAATCCCTGCAAAGGTGCGCGCAAAATCAGCATAATCGGGCACCGAAACCAGGCGATCGAGTGCCATAACAGCCAACGGAATGTTGTGACGCGCCTGATCGCGGCTCTCTGGGTCGGCTCCACCCGATGCCCGCATGGGATTGGTCACCGCTTGCAGCCCCAGCGGACGGGTGAGCAGGAGACTAATTTGCCCAGCCTGGGCATTACCCGCTTTGCCGATGCCAGTACGGTAAACGGCTTTGACATTCTCTAACCCCGTGGGCAGACGCGCCCCATTCTTGCCATTGCCAAAGATGGCGCTGGTTTTACCCTCGGCATTGGTTTGAGTCATGTAACCGCGATCGTCCTCACCTAAATACACCAAACTCTCGGTTTCGTGCCAAACAATATCATTAACGCTGACTTGCAGAGTACTTTTGCTGCCTTTGGCTGTGGGGGCGGCAAGATGGGTCAATGGTAATTGGGGCAGGGTAAAGTGCTGCATTGCCTGACTGCCGTCTCCGCTACCCAATACATCGGCACGAGTTTCACCGTGGGTCGATCGCACCACATTGCCATAAATGGTGACCGTATCGCGCTTGTAGCAATAGGCCAGGTCATTACCCAAATGCAAAACGCTGTGGGGGTGATCGTTGCCCAAATCCGGATCAAAGGTTTGTTCAACGCCTGCCAGCATCACCAGTTCAGTATCAATAACGCCGCTAACGCCCGAAATATCGGTTCGTTCGCCAGTGACAATCAGCCAGCGCCCCGACTCTAAACCGGGCACCAGGCGATCGAGTTCAATGATATTGCCGCAAATGGGTTCTTCTATGGGATCAATGGGAGCCGGGGCTAATTCCAGTTCTTCACTGTGAGCAAAGACAGTGGTATCACGAATCACATCAAAGCGGTCTCCTGTTTCACCGCCAAAGTCGAGCCAGTCGTGGTGAAGCTGCATTTGGGTACTTTGCGCCGTGATGCCATAGTCGGTGCGGGCGCGATCGCTCACGGATTTAACCCGGTCAATGATCATTGTTTTTTGCCGATCGTCTCGATCGCTGGGACGTTCCAATACCACCCAACTGCCCGGTAGAATCTGACTGTATGCCGCATCCATGGATACTACGTCGGTCTGTTCGGTGCGTCTAAAAGAGGGAACCCACTGCAAACTACCCCGGACTTGAATCACCAACGCTTGCTCGGTGAACCTTGCTGCGGCAAAGGAGGCGTCTGATAATTCATCAAATAACAGATGGGTGCCTGCGCCCGGTAATCGAACGTCTCGCGCTGGGGTGGATAGATCGCTAACGGCTTGAATCACAGTGGTGGGGTTCGTTCCCTCACTGGTAACGTACAATTGCCCCTGGGTATCAAAGTCTATGACAATGCTCGTCTCACGCTGCCTCATTGAAAACTGGAGACGAATGAATGTAGACTGCCGTGAGCTGATCGTGGTCGTAACGGCGATCGTTTCGTCGGCCTCAGAATATTCAATCACAAAGGTTTCAGGCTGCACCGATCGCTGGTCGGTTTGAACAGGAAAGTCGGAAATGCCGATCGTGGTAGTAATCACTCCAAAGGGCGTAGCGTAACCGTAGGAAAAATCGTCCTGCCAGATGACTGTAATTTCAAACGATTCGCTGATGGGTTCACCCGATTCAATTAAATCCCATTCGCGATGGGTAACGGTGCCATCTTCATTAGGGGTCGCTCTCAACGGTGCAGTGCTGCCATACGGCGCGGCTTTTAAGCGTAACGCATGTACTTTAATGGGGACAGCAGACGTGACATTGGCCTGACTCCAGGCTCGATACAGCGACGGTTTCAATGCGGGTTGGCTTTGCGTCAGGAGTTGCAGGTTCAGATCAGAGGATTCGGCAAAACTGCTGGCCAAACTGCGCCCCAAACGCTGGCGAGACTGGGGTGGAATCGCCCGTTCTGGAATCGGTTCAGCCAGTTTATTGATCAACTCACCCAAATCAACAGGCGTTTTAGCTGGAGGCAGAGTAAGGTCAGGAGGAAGGGCCTGCCACGGTTTAACTGTAATTGCGGTGCGATCGCTCTGCTGGTCAGCAACGACGGTTTCGACGCGATACAGAGCAGCAGAAATCCTGCCATTGGTAGTACCATTGGCTGCCACCGCAGCATGATTAAGGGGTACATTGAGCGCAGCATCTTCTGGATTAATCAGGATTGGATCGTTGGCATTGAGCCGGGTGGCGGTGCCCTGAATATAAATGACGTCCGTTTGCGGTGTGAGCCGTTGAGGCCGCGCCAATCGTGGCTTCAGGCTATTCCATTCAGCACGAACGAGAATGGATTCACTCGTTTCAAAGCTCTGCGGAAACTCCCCCGGATTGGGCATCGTTTGGGCGCGGATGCCTGCCTCCAGTTCCAGCGTGTAGCCATCATCTACGGTAAAGGCCAGGTAGGCACTGGCAGCAACCCCCGGACGTAAGGTATAGCCAACAAGCCGCGCCAGTTCCAGCACAGACCGTCGCTCGGTGGCCGTTCGCAGATAGCCTTCATTGGCGATTCGTTCCTGATAAAACGTGAGAATATCAGCAACAACAGCCCACGCATCTAATAGCGCGATCGCCGGATCATCACTGGCACGCGTCGTTAATTTTGCCAGTCCAGCATAGTCGTGATCGGAGAGACGCGCCTTCATGGTTTCCAGAAAGGTGGCATAGGTGCCCACTCGGTAGGCAATGGCATCGAATCCAGGCGGAGTGCCGTGCTGAATCGGGGTCAGGGCTTCAATACCTTCACAGCAGCCGCAGGAGTTGTTCATCGTCCACCTCGCATCTCCAACTGGAGCCGACCGTTTTCGGGGAAGTTGGGATCATTATCCAACCGGGCAATTTCCATCGGATGGATGGGCAAAACCCCGGTTTCAATTTCGCGATTAGCCCCTTCGTACAGTCGTTCTAACGTTGTCACTGTTACACTTTCCACTCCCGGTACCGATTGGGCGATCGCAATAATTTGGCTGAGGGCGATCGCACTTCCAAAGGTCAGGTTATCCGGATGGAAAAAGCCGAGCTGACCGTTGGGCAATCTCCGGTTACTGAATTGCTCCAGCAATTGGGCTTTGACCTGAGCCCGCAAATAGTGAGGCAACACGCAAACCAGCAGAGCCAGATCCAGCGGTACATACTGTGCTGGAGCGACAATCAGCTCATGACCCATCCGGCGGTAGCGATGGAGATATCCGGCAATCTCCTGTAGGAGGGCATCATTCATCTCAGTGCTGCCGATTGGATCGATCGCCACCAATACCTCATACCAACTGCCCATCCAGCGCAGCGTCGCAAACGCTTTCTGTACCTGAGGATGTTGTTCGGCTAAACGGGCATAATCCTCGGCGGTAATGGCTCGCTGCAACTCTCGACGCAGGGCATGGGGGGCAAACAATTTGGCTTCGGCGATCGGCTCTGCATCGGTGCCACGTTGGGCTGGAAAGGGATTACGTGGTCGGATCGAGAGTCCAGTAATTGATAGGTGCCGCCATACCAGATACGTAATCGCTTCAGCACCCACATTCCCGGCCCGTCCGTTGCCCATGCGATATGTTGCTGTGAATGTGGTTTCGGCATCGGGTTTGCGTCCTGATTTGCCATCCCCAAACCGCAAATGGGACATGCCTCGCTGATCAACCTCTACAACAACGTGATAGTCATCAGGACGGCTACTGAGTAGATCGGGCTGCACGCTCCACTGTGTTTCTGTGATGCGATCGAGCCGATGTTGCAGTCCATGCAGGGGTTGAATTTGCGGCAGGGCGCGACGTGGATCTTGGTGCAATAAATCTGTGGCAGAGCTATCTATTGAAAGCGGTTGGCTGAAGGTTAATGGAACTTTCTCTAAACGTGGCTGGAAGCGATCGGCTAGAATCCTTGTTTCAGCCAAGCGCCCTTCACCTTCACACTTCAGCTCATTCATGGCAACGGGTACACGCCCCAGCGATTCAGCTTCAATGGTGCGTCCATGATCCACAAGAACGACATTTCCTCTGGCAACGCTGATATCGGTCATCAGAGCGCAATCGGGCGCAGAGCCAATTGCAGAGACACATAAAGGAAACGGAAGCGCATCGGCGATCGCCCACTCAATGTTTACAATGGGCCGATCGGTGAGTCGGTCTACTGTCGGTTGCACCTGGGTTAAGCGCACCGCATGGCGATGAGCCGGATTGGCATCGGCAGGATTTCCGGTCTTTGCTCCTTTGATTTCCTCGAATATCAAAACATCTCCCACAACCAGGTTCAAGGTTCGTCGTCTCCGGACGATGGGTTCTGCTGGAGGGCAATCAACGCTAGATTTCTGCTGGGACGGCTCATCCTGGTTCCCTTTTGAGTCTGCTTTAGGAGGCCGTTTCACTAGCTTTGCGTCTGGCTGAGGCTCATCGGGTGGTGGCGGCAGAGAGACTTCTATCCAGCGATCTTCAAGCGTGGCAGAGGTGCTGCCGTGCGGTAAACAGCACTGGCGATCGCCCCAGGTATAAATAGAAATTTGATTGTGTGCTTCATAAAAGTAGAGCTTACTTTTTGCGATCGCTTGAGGATATGCCTCTTCGAGCAGCCAGCGATGTAATTGCTGGAGGGCATCTCCTTGCGGCTGTTGCTGCAACCGTCGCTCTGTTCCTGCGCTTAACAGAACGTGGGCAAACCGAGCAGCTGTGTAGAGGCGATCGCTCTTAATCTGGCGGTTTAATTCTGCGGCTAACGTTTGGTGTAGCGAGTGAGAGGGCGACTGGGTGGCATCATATTCGCGCAGCAATCGCCGAGTATAAGCAGAAAACTGTTGATGTAGATAGGCTGATAAGGGGTCGTCAGCCTGTTGTAATTGAGTAATCAGCCCTTTGATATCAATCAAGTCCTCTGGGTGAATCTCGATACCCGGATGAGGACGAAGGGCGATCGGCTCAAATACTTCATATTCGCTCCAGGGAATACTCCGCAACTCGTCCTGAGTCAAACTTCTTCTGTCTTCTGGAGCATCATTGTAGCTGGTAATAAAGTAAATCTCATCAGGTTGGCATGATTCATTGCTATCCGCGATCGCCACATGTATCCAGGCACGAGCATTACAGCCTTCATGCAATGCGTAATCCATTAAGCGAGCATGGCGACGTACCGAGATCCGTTGCTGCGCTGTTTCCAGATACGCTTCTGTGGCAACCGCATCTTGATAATAGCTGAGGTAATCGCCCACATAGGCCAATAATTCAACCAGTGTAATACCCAGATCGGGAATGTGCCGCTCTTGCCAATGGGGAAGGAGCAATGAAAGGCGATCGAGAATTAAACGACGGAAACTGGCGTAGTCTTTGGCAAGATAGCTAATTTCCGGTTTGGGAAAGGCCTCAGGGGGACACACGGTGGATGTCTGGCAATCGAGATCGCTGGGACAATTGACTTTAAAGTTAAACTCCAGATGCGCGTACCGTTCATCAAAGCCAGAGAGTGGGCGATCGGTGGCTCGTCCCTGTGCATCCACGTCAACCACACGCAACCTGTAAGGTGAGAAGTCGCCCGGATGGTTGACGGTCACCATCATCCAATCATCTTCATCGGGTTCTGGACGGTGATGAAGTTGTACATGCTCGACTCGAATATCCTGAATCCGCCGGCCGCCATCAATCTGGACATTCTCTTTGCGGATGGTATCGGGCGCTTTTCCTAAAAAGTAAATCGTGAGTGTAAGCTGATCATCACTCACTTCCAGATAATCCAGTCCATTCAGATCGCTGTCTCGAACGGCATAACGGCGCTGTTCATTCTGGCAAGTTAAGGGGGAGGGAGATGTAGAAGCTGTCATCATCGTAGCCCTCTGCGCTCAAAGGTAGCTGTCCGCAGTTCCTGAGTTTGGCGTACCCGGTAACGAACCAGAATCCGCAAGGTAGACTCTTCATGCGCTACATCTAACGTTTGAACTTCAATCACATCACCCAACCAGCGCTGGAGAGCGGCCTGCATGGTGAATTGTAGCGTTGCTGCCAGTTCGGGACTGTTAGGCGAAAAAACCAGTTGTAACAAGCCGCTGCCAAAATCAGGACGATTAACACGCTCTCCTAAATTGGTGAACAGCACCTGTGCAATCAGGTTATCCATGTGAGCCGCGTCGGTGGTAGTGGCTGTTCGCCCCTTTCGATCGATGTGAAAGGGGAAATCAATGTTCATGGCTACTCACGTTCCTATCACTCGCGTTTGCATCATTTTTACGATCGGCGCGCCCTGCGGTATGGGTTCAACACTTTGGCAAATTCCTGATCCCGTTCCCTTTCCGGGTAGCGGTTGTAGCAATACGGGTTGACCATTGACAAACACCCGCGTGGATACCATCACCCACTGCACCGTTACACAGGGCTGAAGTTTTGGTCCAGCGGGTGGAGGAATTTGAAACGGGCATCCTGCAACGGTTAGTTTGCTTTTGAGTGTCGCCACCGGCTGAGCGTTCACCAACACGTTTTTTTGGTCTGGAACAATGGCTACAGGTGCAAGGTGAGTGCATTGCATCCCGGTTCCGGTCATGGCATGAAGTAGTAATCCTGACACCGTTCCGCCTCCCATTCATCAGACTTAAATCACTGTAAGTGCCGTTCCATTGATGCTGACCATGTTACCCACGAGAGCAATACTGGCTCCCTTACCGTTAGTAATCGTGATTCCTACATCATTAATCACAATCATGGCTCCCTTCGCAGTTTTCAGCAGGATGCCACCCGTTGGATCGAGTGCATCACTGATATGCAAGGTATTTTGTCCAGTGGTCTGTAACAGAATATGCTGCACCGGTTGAGGCGGAACCAGGGCAAGGGCAGGTGTTTCTCCCAAGCCCCAAAAACACCCCGTCCAAATAGGTCTTTCTGGATTCCCTCCTTCAAACTCAACCCAAATGTTGGCATTTTTAGGTGGCACCGCATAGAGTCCGGCTTGAATTCCGGCATAGGGAACACACGGCATGGCCCAACTCAAGCGTCCAGTTCCCAAAACCTCAGGGACGCTGACCTGAATGCGCCCCCGGCTTTCGGGATCAAAGTTTTGCTCTACCTTGCCTCTATATTTGCCAAAAAAACAGGACATAATCACACCACTGGAGTAAGTGAACCGATTCCTTCCCGCGCTAACGAGAAGCGCTGTTTATACTCTCCTTTGCGAATGGAATGCGTCACACTTTGCACATGGAAGTGGCCGCCGTAACTAAACCCCGCGCCTTGAATACCCACAATGCTGCGAGCTTCCAAAATATCACCGTAGTGTAATGCGTCTAATTCACCGGTCGCAGCAACGACCTGATCCACGGATCGATCGACAATTCCCTGAGCGCGTGCCTGTGCCTGCACAAACGTGAGTCCTACAGGCGCTTCCTGCTGGTTGTCCATTGATGGCATCCCATCTTCCCCAGCGGAACATCGGGTGAGCATGCGGGTGCGAACATTGGGCTGATTGAAGAGCAATGCGGGTTGACTGGCAAGCGGAATTCGAGTGCTAATGGGAAGCGGCAAAACGGGCATCGGGATATTGAGAGTGCTGTCCAGTATGGTTCCCGATACTTGCACCGGCGCTAATGAGTTGTATTGAAAGCGAATTGAATCAACGTTGCTATTGGGGCCTGTGTTTACCGAAAGCGGAGTTTGTCTCTGCACTGGTAAGCGCTCTGGTGGCCCCCAATAGGCGATGTTTTGCATGGGTAAGGGGCCCGGTTTGATGTAAAACAGATAACCATAGCGACCTGCCAGCATTTGTAAATAGCGCAGGTCAGTTTGGTTCTGCACTGGAATCCGCTGAGTTGGATTGGGGAAATCGATCGCCGGAGGGTCAATCACCATTGGCAACAAACCATATTGGGGATAGCTGAGAATAATTTTGCGAACGATGATACTCTCATTTTGGGCAGGATGCTCATGGGGCTGCTCTTTCATGTCCATCATCAAGCTGACATCTTCGCCCATTACTGTGAGTGTAGAGGCTCCGGGTGTGTTGCTGGGCGAGAGTTGTACCTGTGTAATAATCCCATCCATCAAAACCTTGGGTATGATGTTAAAGCGAATCAACAGCACAACGCGGTTAAAGGGTCGCAGCAAGGGATTGGTGAGTAGACTATAATCCAGCAGGTCAAGCCCCCCCGATCGCCCCACTTCAAAGGTGAGTTGAAATCCAGAACGGTCGCGATCGCTGTGAGTCACTTCTACGCCCGTCAGCGCTTCAACGATGGTCGGCGGAGCCGGAACCGCAATCGTTGGACCAAGCATGAGCGTGAGGTGAATGCCGAGCAGCATTATTTCCTCCTTGTTGGGGAAATGTAGAGTTAGCTTTGGGGCATGGCAATGCGTAAGGTGCGACCAATTTCAGCCGTTAAGTCGGTGGGATTCATGGCATGGTTGGCATCGCAAATCCGCCAAAATTGTTCAGGGTCGCCCAAATGACGAGCTGTAATTAAATCGAGGCGATCGCCCTGCGTCACCACTACCTCTGCCAGCAGCGGCATTGTCTCACTGGATGGCAGAAACCGTCGCCGTTTGTAAGCCAGCATACGACCGTCCGCATCAGTGTAGATCGCTGTTTCCAGTGTATAATAGCGGCTTGTATGCTCAAACATAGTGCTCCTAAAACACCTGTCTAAAACACGGTTCTAAAACATCTAAAACAATAGATCAATCCCTTCACCAGCAATAGCTCCAACGTTCCGAACACTTTGAATACTGGCAAACACCTCCTTGGCAACCTGGTGGGCGAGGAATAGATGATATCCTGGGTTGGTTAATGATAAATCGTTGTAACTTAACACTCTCAATCCTAACGATGCCCTGGCTCGAATCGGGTTCAAATCGGTGTCATAGGCTTCTTCAGTGATCGTGAAGTCGGTGAGGCGAACCGGCAATACTCGCTTGATTCCCCAGATCAACAGCGTGAAAGGGCCAATGGGCGGCACGATTTCCAATGTACCTAATCCTAACAACACCGTGTTGGCAATGACTAAAGCGCTCTTGGGATAAATCAACATCTCCATTGCCGCCAATTGAGGATGGATTCCCAATGCGGCTGTCACACGATCTCCTGTTTCTAGTTGATCGGTCGCATCAATTTCTACATCCAGCTTGATGGTTTCTGTTGGCGCACCTCCCAGACGCATTGCTTCGGCACGAGCCGCGTTTTCACTGGCCGACCTGGCTTGCAAGGTACGGGTCATTGTGTCGGGATTATATTGAAACACAATGATGCTAGAAACAGGGTTGAACAAATCAACGCCGACGATCGCACCTTTGAGCACGCGAGGCGAACGTGGAAAGGAAGTCATTGAAAACATCCTTTTTTACAAGTGTTTCCACATGAAACCTGGATAAGCTGCTCGATTCGGGAACTACAAACCTTATCTATCTGACGCGTTATATCCTGATGCGTTACATCTTGATCGGGCTGCGTCATGCCAAGGCCACGGACATCATTCTTCGTAGGATAATGAGCTTATCTTTTGTGGTTTTTATCTTTTGTCACTTCTATCAATTAGCCCTATCTTGACTGATTTTGCCGAAAACAGCAATATTTTCAAGTAGATCTGTAATAATTGAGGCCGATCGCTTCATTTTACTTTGTAGAAATTTCGCGATTTGGGGTGATGTAGAACTATTACCTTGATCGGAGTCACAGCAACCTTCAAAGCAATCACGCAGACGACACACATTGCCTGCAACAGCTTGTTATAGCCTTTTTCCACGCACCAGTTAAACGACATCATAGGTACAGCCAGTCATTTGGTTGAGGGCATTTGCAAAAGGTTGATAATCTTGAGTCGTGATTGTGTTGCCGAAACACATGACTCCTGCAAGAGGATATCCGGGCGCACACCCTCCTGCTACATATTGATCTCGACGGCCAACAAGATGTCCAAATTCATGGATTGCTGGCACCATCTCTTCAACGCCAGTGCGCTTTAAGGTAGGGGTCAAATCCAGGCTGTCTAAATGGGCATTACCAGAGCCTGCTCTACTGGTAATGCTGGTTGTTGTGTGTGTAACATTTACACTGACATGCGGAATAGTATGAGGTGCGTAAATGGTCACAAATGGTGTTACCTCAGAACAGCCAAACGGGCAATCTCCTATTATTCGGAGACGATGCGCTCTACTCCACGCCGTTTGTACTGATGTAATGAACCGATTTTGCCAATCTCGTTTTTCTCGTTCATTTGTCCAGGTTCCCAAGAACGCAAAGTTCATGCGGAACTGCACTTTCATCCGACAATCCCGGTAAAGTAATGTATCGAATCGTCCCAGTCCGCCTGACTCACGGTGGTCAAGACGAATGGCAATTACTTCATTGGGGGATTGGGCAGGAGTAGGGGTAGCCGTTGATGTGGGTGCAGGTTGTCGTTGTAGGCTCCGCAGTCCTGGTGAAACATCGCCAGGTATTGAATTAGCTATACTCTCTGCATAGCTATCTGCTTCGTGTTCAAGGGGACTGTCTGATGGGCTAGCAGTCAGTGCGTTTGATGCAACTGGTGTAGTCCGTTGCTGTTGTAAAGTATGAACCAGTTCGTGAGCAAGTAATTTCTGACCCTCGAGCGTTTGAGGTTTGTATTGCCCCTTGGCGAAGGCAATATCTTGTCCAACTGTATAGGCTAACGCGTTAACTGCTTGTGCTGAAGCATCTGCTTGAGCATCTGTATGTAATCTGACTCGGCTAAAATCTTGGTTGAAGCGGGATTCCATTATTGTACGAGTGTGCGAGTCTATTGGCTGACCGGGTGAACGGAGAACCACGTTAACTAAGGAAGGCACACTGGCTTCAGTCTGGCTGTTTGCCCGACGTTGTAAAGGGGGTTCTCTATGGTGAGCAGAATATGCACTGTTGACAGTAGGATGTTGGCGACAAGACGCACAGTTACGCTGTAGCTGTCTGGTCTGAGTAGAGTTGAAAGATGAGTTTTGTGTTAAATGGGGCGATCGCGACTTCATTTCCTACACCTCCAGCGATTATTTAGGACATGATCCCTTCCAAACCAGGAATAGCCTCCATTTCTTCTAACGCAGCAAACTGAACACCCCTCGTAGCTTCCTCTAATGCTCCATTGGCTCCACCTCCCATATCCGTACTGGTAGAACCGCACTGTTGAGAAACATCACAGGCAACAGGTGCCGCTCGACCATCGATCGTGACATTGGTACGTCTACCATTAGAGAAGTCATAAATTCGCTTGGCGTTAGGTTCATCCATACGTACGCAACCATGACCAATGGGTTGACCAGTAACGGTAGAGTGTTGATGTAAAGCAATTCCTCGCGAAGCGTAATAAGGCTGAATTGGAGTCCACCACTGCCATCCATTGTGTTCTTCACGCGGCGTACCTGTCCAAAAAGTATTGCCGTAGTAAGTGCAACAAGCTCCTACTTGGGTCGGTCGATTCCAGGGTGGCGCGCATTGCGTCATAGGATCGCTACAACAACTGCGAGTACAGGTTCTCGGCGGATCACCAGGATCGCTATACCCCTTCCCAGTAGAGACAGTGAAATGATCACTGCCTGTTGCCGTAGCAGGTGGTGTGCCCTCCCATTCTAAATCTGCCGTTTGGGGTGGAGTTAAATGAACTGTAATTTTTTTAATGTAAGGGGCTGCCCGACGATGTATCGTTGGTCTGGAGGGTACAATTCCCCCAATCGGGTGACTTGCCAGAACCGCATCCGCTACCGCATCCGCATTGGCTTCTGCAGATGAAGAGTCATTGGCAAAATCTATGGTGCTGGTGCTGGTATGGAGTGTGCCTTGCTGGAGTACGTGAGCTAACTCGTGAGCTAACAGATGTTGCCCTCCTGTTGTAGTCGGTGTGTGTTGTCCTGCGGCGAATACAACATGATGTCCAACTGTATAAGCTAGAGCTTTCACAGCATTTGCTGATGCGGCAGCTTTAGTATCGGTGTGAACTCGGACATTGCTGAAGTCTTGACCAAACCGAGATTCCATGAATTGGCGGCTACTTGTCTCTAATGGCTGTCCCGGTGAGTTCAATACATCATGCACAATGGGCGGCACGTCTGAAGGCTCAGCTTGGTGAGCAGAACGCCGTTGGAGCAGGGCTGATTGTTGTTCACAGTTTGGACATTTCCTGCCTGCGCCCGTATGTTGTCCACAGGCAGCACATTGACGTTGCAGTATTGTCGTTTGAACGGGAAAAAAAGGCGATCGCTGTCCCATTCCAGCAGTCCTCCTAACAATTCTTTATAAAAGCCACCTTACCTTCTTGGTCTTCGGCGCGACAGATTGATAGACCAGTGAGGACTTCTCCATTCATAACTAGTAGTACCGTCTTCACGGCAACACAGACAACCAAAGATACTAACTTCATTTCCCCCACTGACTCGGCAGTGCCAGCGCTCACCTGGTGCAGCATCGCAAGCGTCTATCGCTCCTGAAGCAAAACTACCCACTCCTCGACAATCACCCAGATCTTCAGGACCATAGCCCTGATCTAGCAGAAAATTAACAACGGCTTCTTCCATATCAACCTCATCTTCACAAACTAGAAACGTTGGATTCCTTTCTAAACATTGTTGTCTGCGACGACGTGTTGTTTCCGGTTGGGGCTGAGGTTGGGGGTGAGGCTGGGGATGAGGCTGGGGTTGGGTTGGGCTTCGAGGCTGACTTCGCAGCCATTCGATGATGGCATCAGGTGGTGGAGAGGGAAGCCGTGGTGCGGGGAAAGGACTAATTGGCTCAAATGGAAAATCTGGGAATGCAGGACGGATAGGGCGGGACGGTAAGTGACAGCCACCAATACATAAACCCAGTGGATTTTCTAAAATAATGTACCCTTCGGCACGGAGTGCCTCTTGAAATCTAGCAAGCTGCCAAAGTTGAATTCCAGCAACGACCATAATTGCGACGATCGCAGCAACCCCAGTGACAGTAACCGCAGTTGTGCTGATACCTGCACCCGCTGCTGCCTCTGCACCTACTGCTGCACCCGCTGCTGGTGCAGCTACTGGCGGTGGTGGTGCAGCTACTGGCGGTGGTGGTGGAACGAGTCGGAGTGGAGGTGGAGGTGGAGGT
>NZ_JADEWO010000136.1 GCF_015207605.1 Oculatella sp. LEGE 06141 | reverse complement strand
GGTTCATGCCCCAGTTCTGCACTCGGCGTGGAACTCGCCTGCGCTTCATCCGCCAAATAGAACTTGTACACCTGAGTCTGTGGAATGACGAACCCTTCCTGCAACGCTTTCCACAGCGCCGTCGCCACCTCCACCCCAGACTGTTGAGAGACGATCGCCAACGTTGCCAAATCAAACTGGTTGCCAACACACGCCGCCAGCTTCAGCACAGACTGAGTCGCATGGGGCAATTTCTGCAACTGCATCGCCATCAACTCCACCACATCCTCGGTGAGCGCCGCTGCTTGCACCCGAGCAATATCACACTGCCAGTACCCCGCTTGCGAGTCGAACGTAATCCACTCATCCTGATGCAGCGCCTTGAGGAACTGCGTCGCAAAAAACGGGTTCCCCTGCGTCTTCTGCATCACCAACGCGCTCAACGGTTGTGCCACCGCTGCCGTACAGTGGAGCACATCAGCAACCAGTTGGTTGACACTCTGCGAGTGCAACGGTTGCAGCGTAATGGTATCGAGCGTCGCTCCCGCTTTGCGAATCGCATCAAGCATCAACCGCAGCGGATGGGCAGCAAACACTTCATTATCTCGATAGGCTCCAATCAGCAACAGATGCCCGGAGTCTGCATCGGCCATCAACAGTTGCATCAAGTGGAGTGAAGCCGAATCGGCCCACTGCAGATCGTCGAGAAACACCACTAAGGGATGGGCTGGTGTGGTAAAGACGCCAATGAACTTCTGGAATAGTAAGTTGAAGCGATGCTGTGCCGCCGTTCCAGACAACACAGGCGCTGGCGGTTGTTCGCCAATGATCCGTTTTAGTTCAGGAATCACCTCAACAATCACCTGAGCATTCTCTCCGAGCGCGGCGAGAATCTGGGTTGTCCAGGTGTGCAGTTGTGTATCCGACTCGGACAACAACTGTCTCATCAAATCGCGCAGGGCTTGCACAAAGGCCGAAAAGGGACTGTTGCGATTGAACTGGTCGAACTTGCCTTTGATGAAGTAGCCACGCTGCCGCACAATCGGCTTGTGCACTTCGTGGATGAGTGCTGTTTTGCCGATGCCAGAGAACCCGGCCACCAGCATGACTTCGGAGCGGCCTGTGGCTACCCGCTCGAATGCGTTCAACAACCTGGCGACATCAGCTTCTCGACCGTATAGTTTTTCGGGAATCAGGAAGCGATGGCAGACATCGCGTTGGGCGATCGCAAAGGGTGCAATGGTTGCGGTTTGCTGCAATTGGTGCAGGCAGGTCTGCAAATCATGCTGCACGCCCCGGGCACTTTGGTAGCGGTCTTCGGCATTCTTAGCCAGCAGTTTGCCAACGATATCGCCCAGCACTGGGGGCAGATGGGGTGCCAGATGAGCCAGTTGGGGAGGCTGTTTGGCCAGATGACAATGCACCAGTTCCATCGGGTCGGATGATTGGAAGGGTAGCTCTCCTGTGAGCAGTTCAAACAGCGTTACTCCGAGGGCATAGAAGTCGGCGCGATAATCGAGTGCCCGATTCATCCGTCCGGTTTGTTCGGGTGCCAGATAGGCCAGGGTGCCTTCTAGGCGGTTGGGGTTTTTGATTTCTGCGGTTTCTTTGGGCAACAGCGAGGCGATGCTGAAGTCGATGAGTGTGACTTGCTGGGTGTCGGGATGAATCAGGATGTTGGCTGGCTTGATGTCTTTATGGATGATGTGTGCCTGGTGCAGCCCATGCAGGATGTCGCTCAGTTGGATGGCGATCGCCAGGATGTCGTGTAAGCCGAGCGGATGGGTTTGGAGGTAGTGGTTCAGGGAAACCCCTCCGGTGTCTTCCATCACCAGGGCATAACTGTGACCACAGACCTCCAGGCTGTG
>NZ_JADEWO010000021.1 GCF_015207605.1 Oculatella sp. LEGE 06141 | reverse complement strand
GTTGGATGGCGATCGCCAGGATGTCGTGTAAGCCGAGCGGATGGGTTTGGAGGTAGTGGTTCAGGGAAACCCCTCCGGTGTCTTCCATCACCAGGGCATAACTGTGACCACAGACCTCCAGGCTGTGCGGTCGAACGATGCCGGGAAGGTTGAGGTGTTTGGTGATTGTGTATTGGTTGCGGAACTGTAACAAGTCGTTGAAGCTGGGATGGTCTTGTTGCAGCAGTTTGATGATGACCGAATCCTGGGTGGAGGTTTGCACGGCTCGATAAACGATCGTTCGCGCACCGATGTACAGTTGCTCCACGATGGAGTAGCCGGAGAGGTGAGGTGATGGGATAGAGCAGGCGTTGGCTGTCGATAGCATGTCGTCCAGGGGAGGGTTCTAGTTTGCTAGAATCACCTCTAGAATTCCCAAAAATGGGGCGATTAATCCGTACTGCCGCATGGCGTTGCTTAGAAACTATCCTGTGGCCGTGTTACTTCTACAGAATCGTATGACAGCAAGCTACTGCTTGCATGAATAGGTAGCGCTCAAATCGTGAACCTTCCAAATTCTACATGCACGGCATGAAGCTTAAGCAATGTCTACTCATAACGAATCTAACCCGAAGAGCCAAAGACCACTCCCAAGGCTGCAACTCGCAACGTACATCATCTTGCAAAGTGGGATAATAGGGCTGATTTCGGGAAGCTTACTGGGTGGTCTTTTCGGCTGTACTCTTCTTGTTTTCATTTGGACAGGAACCGTTGGTGCTGGCTTGGGGCTAGGCTTGGGGCTGGTTAACGGGTTATTGTTGGGTGCCATAACGTGTTTGTTCTTTTACCCATTAAAAGATGTTCGTCTTTATCATGTGATAGTGACACTTATGAGTGCTTCTACAGCGGGAGCAGGGGCGGCCATCTTTGGGCCTTGGTATTTTTCCTCCAAAGCAATGACCCCTGGTACAGCGGTCTTCATCGGTTTTAGTTCCGTGCTGGCATCTGTGGTTGCTGGATGGACAGGAGCGTTGGCAGGTCAAAGCATGGCTCAATGGTATGACCAGAAAAGCGCGATAGACAGAGAAGAATCAAGTGCCAGGCAAATCCCGCACAGTATTATTACTTCCAATACTTCCAATACTTCCAATCAACCCAATCGACTTCTCGCAGCTATTTTAGTGTCTAAAAAAACGGGCTGGATTAGTGTTGCTTTATTTTCACTGTTCTGCCCTTTTCCAGGAAATTGGCTTTTAAAGATTCTAGTTTGTGGAGAGCTAGATCCGGATGTATTTTCCTGTCTCCTTTCTCCTCGTCTTTATACATCAGTAGTGGCAGGTTTTAAAGCTGCTCTCCCTATCATCCTTCTGATCCTGTTGATGCTTGCGCTACTGCAAAGTCGATACAAAAGACGTACATAGAACTAGAGGAGCAATTGATGCACCTGACGATGTCTGGCTACTACAATGTAACTGCCGATCAATGCTTTACCCCAATCCTTCATTGAAGCGCTATTGCAAGGGTTTAATAGAACAGGGCACAGGACATTGCTATACGACACACGTTCAATGACAACGGTAGCCTTCAGAAGATGGTTTTGAGGTTTTGGGTTTAGGGAGGAAAACGGTTTCGATCTCCCTAAATTCCTTTGTTTCTAATTAAAGGTGCTTCTCAAGTGCATTGGTGAAAGTTTCATACGGTGCAACACCGACTAGATTCTCAACCAATTCGCCATTCTTGAAAATCATAACGGCAGGAATACTGCGAACTGAATACTTAGTGGCGATCGCTCTGTTTTGGTCTAAATCGAGCTTGACGACTTTAGCGCGACCATCGTATTCTTCAGCCAACTGGTCAATTAACGGCGCAATTTTGCGGCAGGGGCCACACCAACTAGCGGTGCAATCAACTACAACAATCGTTTCGTCGGATAAAAGACCATCAAATTCATTCTCTTGGACGTAAGCGGCGGTTCCCATGTGGTTTCCTCCTGGGGTGGTGGGCATTGAGCCAATCGCTCAATTTCACGGCATGAATGCGTGAAGCCCTATCACTATCCCACGTTTATGGGGTACCGTGCAGTACCTCCGTTGGTCTAAGTTGGTCTAAGCTAGCCTGTTGTACGTCTGTGGGACTGGGTTGCTAGTTGCCGCAATAGCGATCGCTGTTGCTATGCTTGGAAACTCAACGTTCTAAACCTATGCAATCTGCAACTTTCTGTCAGTACTTTCTGTCAGCAGGTGTTGGCACAGCAGCAAGCCGTCTACATTAGGTTTCATCCTTCGATTTTGGGTGCTTGCAAGCCAATGCAGGTGCAAAACTTCACTTCTGCAAAATGTTGCACCTGGGGCAGGACAGAATGGAGTTTGAGCATCATTCAGGCTCTTTTCTGTCTTTGGATACTTTCAACCGCAATGTCCTCTATCGCCGGATAGAGTATTGGTGGGTTAACGTTGCTGGCGTGCCATTTCTTTTGGGTGGTCGTTTAGGGCTTCCAATGTAACAATTGGAATCAGTACTGTTGCGCGGTTGTCGAGGTCGTGTTTTTTATTTGCATAGTATATTTTTTAGAGTTATATCGACTCTGCTAATCCTGGTGCATCGAGTTGAATAGTGATCCGTTCCTATCAGGCAACATCTACCTCGACTGTTGTTTTTCTGCTGTGCCACGGTAGTTGAATATTCTCCTGTATCAGTTTTCTCTTCAAGGGAACAGTTGTGCTGGAGCATCTCCAATGTGAAAGAATGCACATAAGCAAGTCGCTGAACGTAAAGGTTTTCACCGTTATTTTCTGCTGTTCAACTGATGACCAAAATAGTAATAAACAGTTACAACAGAATGAGTTGTGCTGATTACCGCTTTCGTTCAAACATTGAAGTTGAATCTATCTATACCGACCTGACAACTTGCGCTACTTCTAACATTGGGTTAGAGCAGCTAAAGGAGAATGATGCTGGAGTTATTTCAATACGTTCACTTGTCAACTTATTATATTCCTCACGGACACTGCTACCTGTGGCAGTCGCCGTTGGTGGGATTGCATCTGGTGAGCGATGCATTGATTGCGATCGCCTACTTTTCCATCCCGGCCATGCTCCTCTACTTCGTCCGCAAACGAAGCGATATCCCCTTTTCAAACGTATTTGTGCTGTTTAGCGCATTTATTATTCTCTGTGGGACAGGGCATTTGCTAGATATTTGGACGCTCTGGCATCCAAACTACTGGCTGTCGGGACTGGAGCAAGCCATCACCGCTTTAGTATCATGTTATACCGCTCTACGTCTGGTTGAGCTACTGCCGCAGTTTCTAGCCCTGCGAACTCCAGAGCAGCTAGAAGCGATTAACCGGGAACTAGCAAAGCAAGTTGTCGAGCGACAGCGAACCGAAGAAACCCTGCAAATGATCGTTGCTGGAACAGCTTCTGTAACGGGAAAAGATTTTTTTCCGGCACTGGTACAAAAACTGGCAACTGCCCTTGATGTGGCTTGCGTGATTGTGCTTGAAACGGTTGACAGCTCGATAGAAGCGTTGCGTAGCCTTGCCTTGTGGTATGACGGTCGGTTGGTAGACAACATTGAATATGATTTGGCGAACACGCCCTGTAAGGTGGTTGTAGGAAGTAAACAGGTATGTACCTATCCCAACAACCTCCAGCAGTCCTTTCCCGGTATTCCGTTGCTACAGCGGTTGGAGGCAGAGAGCTATGTTGGGGTGCCCCTGCTGGATGTGAACCAGGAAGTAATCGGCAACCTCTGCGTGATCGATATGAAGCCGTTGTTGGCGGACGATCGCACCCAGGCACTCTTGAGCGTCTTTGCGGCACGAGCTGCTACCGAGTTGCAGCGCAAATGGGCTGAAGAAGATAAACGTCGGGCTTATGAAGATTTGGAATTTCGTGTAGAGGAGCGCACTGCCGAACTGGTAACCACTAATGCCGCGCTAGAAACGGAAATTAGTGAGCGAATTGCTGCCGAAGTGGCGCTGCGGGTCATGGCAGACCGAGAAAAGGCCGTGACCCGCGTGATCCTGCAAATGCGCCAGAGCCTGAACCTGGAATCAATTTTCAGCGCCACAACGGCAGAGTTACGGCAGGCGGTTGCGTGCGATCGGGTCTTGATCTACCGCTTCAACCCTGATTGGAGTGGAGAAGTCGTGTCTGAATCGGTGGCAGAGCCGTGGAACAGCCTGATTCCTGCGCGAGTCAACGATCCTGAACTGACCCGCGTTGCGGTCGATCAATCGGGTTGTGTTACGACCTGTCTCAGCAGTACAGATATGCTGTTGTGTGACACGTACCTGCAAAGCAGTCAGGGAAACTTAGACCAGACCAATAGCCATTTCTGTGTTGCCGATATTTACCAGGCTGGGTTCACGCCTTGCTATCTCGACCTGTTGGCAGAATTACAGGCGCGGGCTTATATCATTGCCCCCATTTTTTGTGGTACCCAGCTCTGGGGACTGTTGGCAGTGTATCAGAATGATGGGCCTCGTCAGTGGCAAGAATCGGAAGTCCGAATTGTCAACCAAATTGGCAATCAGCTTGGGGTTGCGGTGCAACAAGCAGAACTGTTTGCCCAAACTCAACACCAGGCCGAAGAACTGCACCAGGCGAAGGAAGCTGCTGATGCTGCGAATCGAGCCAAAAGCGAGTTTCTCACCAACATGAGCCATGAACTCCGGACACCGCTCAATGCCATTCTGGGGTTTACCCAATTAATGCAGCGCGATCCCTCCCTTACCTCCAATCATCAACGTTATATTGACATCATCAACCAGAGTGGCGAACATTTGCTGGGGTTGATTAATGATGTGTTGGAGATGTCCAAAATTGAGGCAGGCCGAACCGCTTTATACGAAGCAGAGTTTGACCTGCATCAGTTGTTGCATGGGTTGGAATCAATGCTGCAACTCAAGGCACAATCGAAAGGGATATGGTTCAATTTTGAGTGTGGAGAAACCGTACCACAGTACATCAAGACCGATGAAAACAAACTGCGCCAGGTTTTAATTAATTTGCTGGGCAATGCCATTAAGTTTACCGAGAAGGGCAGTGTTACGCTTCAGATTGGCAGCGAACCAGTTGCAGAAATGAGAGGTACGGCGATCGCCGCATCCTTTGGTCAGTCTTCCTCGTCATCGACGCGTCGTCCCCTTTTCTTTGCCGTCAAAGATACCGGGCCAGGAATCGCAGATGAAGAACTAACCAGTTTATTTGAAGCCTTTCAACAAACCCGAGCCGGACAGAACTCGCGAGAAGGCACCGGGTTGGGCTTACGAATCAGTCAATGCTTTGTGCAATTGATGGGAGGCGAAATTACGGTTCGTAGTGAACTTGGCAGTGGCAGTTGTTTTATGTTTCATATAGAGGTTGATGTGGCTGAAGCGGTGCCGCTTGCGGCTCCGTTGCAGGGTAGTAGTGTTGTTGCCCTCGCACCCGGACAACCCAACTACCGCATTCTCATTGCAGAAGATAGCCCTGCTAATCGATTGCTACTGAGCAAATTGCTGAGCAACGTGGGGTTCAATGTGCAGGAGGCCGAAAATGGTCAGGTGGCGATCGCCCTGTGGCAGCAGTGGCAGCCCCATCTGATCTTTATGGACATGCATATGCCAATTATCAATGGCTATGAAGCAACTCGATACATCCGCAACCAGGAGGCCACAGTCCGATCCGTCTTCCACACCAAGATCGTTGCCCTGACAGCGAGTGCCTTTGCCAAACAGCGACAAGCCTCCTTGAGCGCTGGCTGCGATGACTTCATCAGCAAACCGTTTCGCCGAGAAAAATTGCTGGAAACCTTGGCCAATCAGTTAGGCGTGCAATACCTTTATACAGCCGCTTCAACCCAGGATGGTAGCGGCAATTCATTAACACCCCAGGCGGGTACTGGCCTCAGTGCAGCAGATTTGTTAGTTATGCCAACCGAGTGGGTTGCCCAATTACGCTATGCTGCCGCACAGGGTAATGATTTGGCTAGCTTTAAACTCATTGCTCAAATTCCCTCTGAGTATGCTTCACTCATTGACGCATTAACCCAATTGGTGGAACGCTACCAGTTTGACCAGTTGATGCAGATCACTCAACCAGCCGATTCAGAGACTGTTTAGGCTCCGTTTAGGCTCTCGTTAAAATTCTATGATGGGCAACTACCCGAATATTTGCCACAACATCCAGTGAACTATCCAGTGGAAAATCAAGTAGACATTTTAATTGTGGATGATGTTCCAGAAAACATCCGACTCTTGTCCAGTTTATTAGAGTCTCATGGCTATTGTACTCGCAAAGCAACCAGTACTAGAATGGCGCTGACTGCCATTCATGCTTTACCACCCAGCCTGATCTTGTTGGATATTCAGATGCCAGACATAAATGGCTATGAAGTTTGCCAACAGCTTAAATCCAGCCCTGAAACTGCCCATATTCCTATTATTTTTTTGAGTGCAGACGATGATGCAGCGACCAAGTCCTTAGCGTTCAAGGTGGGAGGAACCGATTACATTACCAAGCCATTTCAAGTGGATGAGGTGCTTGCACGTGTTCGTCATCAAGTGACTATCATCACCGCTCACCAAATGATCCAACAGCTTACTGCCGGTTTGCAAAGCCAGACCCACCTGCTCGATCAGGCTCAGCTTCCATCAGAGTCACGCTGTGATCCGCTGGCTCAGTTACCCAACCAGATGGTTTTCATGAAGCGACTTTGGGATGAACTAACGAGCCAGGAAATGGATTCAGTTGATCGGCTGGCCGCATTTTATTTAAGTTGCGATCGCCCATCATGAACAGTCCAATTGCAGACAACCAGATGAATCTCCTACTGTTTGAGACATAAGCTAATGGATACCCAGGCAGAAATAAGTGCATTTATAGCGGATATTCTGATCGTTGATGATAAACTCGAAAACATTCGGTTTTTGTCTGAGTTTCTGTCCGAGCAACGCTACCAGGTTCGCAAAGCGATCAATGGACAGGCCGCATTGACTGCGGCCAAAGCTCTGCCACCCGATCTAATTTTGCTAGACATCAATATGCCCGTTATGGGAGGATACGAAGTTTGCCAGCAGCTAAAAGATGATGCTAAAACCAGCTCTATTCCTATCATTTTCCTGAGTGCTGGCAATGAGGTTAATGACAAGGTTAGAGCATTCCAGGTGGGCGGTGTAGACTACATCACTAAGCCGTTTCAGTTAGAGGAAGTGTTAGCAAGGGTGCAAACTCAGCTATCGCTACAAACACTCCAGAAGCAGCTACAGACTCGAAACGACCAACTGCAAGAGATGGTATCGGCCTTACAAAAAGCTCAGGCCAACCTGGTTCAACAAGAGAAGTTGATTCATTCCAGTCGTATTGCAGCTGGGATCTCCCACGAAATCAATAACCCCCTTTGCTTTATTTTGGGCAATTTAGTACCCGCATCAGATTACAGCCAAAAGTTAATTAATTTAATTCAGCTTTATCAGGAAGCGTTGCCTGTTGCACCGGTACCCATCAAAAAATTTTCAGAAGAGATTGAATTAGATTTTTTGAAATCAGATTTTACTAAAGTAATTGATTCAATTCAAACCGGAGCAGAAAGAATCCGCTCCGTAGTACAGGCATTACAAACGTTTTCTCGATTAGACGAATCAGGGATCAAACCTATCCAGATTCATCAAAGTGTCGAGAGCGCTTTAACGCTGCTGCGCTATCAATTCACTTTAAATCAGGGAAACACCAGAATTTCAATTGCGAAAAACTATGAAGAAGTTCCCCTATTCTGGAGTCATGCAACCTTGTTTAATCAGGCGTTATTCAATCTGCTGCAAAATGCGATCGATGCTGTGACGTTAAAAGCGAACTCCACCGACGACCGTTCATTTCAACCAACCCTCTGGATTAGCATTAGCAGGGCTGATTCAGACAAAATTAAGATCAGTATTAAAGACAATGGTGTCGGTATTTCACCCGAAAATGAAGCTCATTTGTTTGAACCGTTTTTTACCACAAAACCGGGCGGACAAGGGGTTGGATTAGGTTTGTTCACCAGTTATCAAATTATTACAGGGCTACACAAAGGACAGCTAACTTATCAAACCTGCCTCGAACATGGTTCGGAGTTCGTGATCGAAGTGGAAGTTAGGGCATAGATGGGAGGTATCCGTACAGGGAGTCAGGCGACTGGCGAAGAAAAATTAGCAATAAACGGTCGCCATACCGACTGCCATCTACCACTGCGCCATCATGTGCACGAGTCCTTACCTCACAACTCGGACAATCCAAGGCATGAAACCGATGCTCTACGACCATTGGACGCAGGGGTGGAATCTCGACGATTTGACATCGTTGGGGTGCTGCATCAGAACCACTTAATGCCTCGCCGCACCCCCAACAATGGCTGGGGTAATGCTCTTCAATCCCAGTGCACTCTTCCGCTGCATACAACCTCTGCGAGTGTCCTTCATGCCCCGGTTGACCTCCCCGTCTTTTCTTGCCTTGCTCTTTGGGCTTCGGCTTAAACCCTGGCAACACATCTTGTGAAGGGGGTGCGACGAATTCTGCGAGTTCCGCTTCAACTGTTCTTCCAGGTGCTCTTGCTGCTCTTCTAAAGCCGCAATCCGCTCCAGTAATTGCTCCACTAATCTCTTGACACTCTCTAGGGTCTTTTCCTAGTCGGTATCAGAAATCTCGGCAAGAAAATGGGGCGGTTGGTTTTCCATAGGATTGAGACTATCAGTATTTCCTGAAATTGCCTACTTTTCGCCCGTCACCCTCTGTATGGATACCTTAGAACGTTTCCTAATCTGTTGACGTACGAAAATAACAGGCAACCCTCAGTTTCAAGATGGAACCAGAATATGGTTGCGTTAGTCCTCTGTGAATCAGGGGTACTCTAGCTTACAACTTCTCTGCCACATCCGGGCGGTAGACAATGATGCAACCTAGTTTAATAAAGCGCAACTCCTTACCTCTTAGAGGTCTATTAGTCGTTCCATTTGTACTTCAAGTCTTTGCAGCCGTGGGGTTGATAGGTTATCTTTCGTTTCGGAGTGGGCAGCAAGCCGTTAATGATCTGGCGGTGAGACTGAGCCAAGAGGTGGGAGATCGCACCAAGCAACAGGTTTTGAACCGACTAGAACAGGAAGCCATGGTCCTGGATACGGTTTCCGAAGCCATTCAAACCGATCAAGTTGATTTGACCAATCAACTCAAACTCGAACGATACCTATGGCGTTTAGTAGATGAAAAATTAGTCATTGCCATTAGTGTAGCCCTGCCAGATGGCAGTTCTGTGCTGGTGGAACAACTGGCTAATGGTGAGCTAATGGCTCGTACCGGAACGGCAGCGGCTGTTCCTAAACGTGAAGTGTATCGGTTAGATGAACAGGGTAAACGCGCTGAACTGGTAAAAGAAGATGAATTTGATCCACGCACTCGTCCCTGGTATCAAACCGCCATTGAACAGCAACAGTCCGGTTGGACATCTTTCTTTGTCAATGTTTCAAATGAGTCAGCTATCACAACCAGTTTGACCCGTCCCCTCTATTCTGAAACCAATGCTTTGCTGGGTGTTGGTGCGACTCGCTTTGAGGTCGGGCAAATTCACGATTTTCTTCAAACGCTTGAGATTGGTAAAACCGGAACCGTGTTCATCATGGAACGATCGGGGGATCTGGTCGCCAGCTCCGTTATTTCACAACCCTTTGTTATCAAGGGGAGAGATCTGGAGCGTATTCAAGCCACCAATGCCGAAGACCTGCTGATTCAATCCACTGCCCAACAACTCCTTCAAGAATTCGGTGACTTCACCACCATCGCAGAGAACCAATCGGTTGACTTTAACATTGAGGGTCAACGGTACTTTGTACAGGTTGTACCAATTCAAGATGAGCGTGGTATCGATTGGCTGGGTGTGGTTGTGGTTCCAGAGTCGGATTTCATGCAGCAGATCAATGCCAATACCCGCACAACCTTGCTTTTATGCGCTGGAACGCTGGTGGTGACGGTGCTACTGGGTTGGTATACCTCCCGTTGGATCACTCAACCTCTGAAGCGTTTGAGCCAGGCATCGGAGGCCGTGGCCAGTGGCAATCTCGATCAGACTGTCGAAGCGGCTAGCGTTAAAGAATTGAGCGTGCTGGCGTATGCATTCAACCACATGACTCAACAGTTACGCGATTCGTTTGTCGCCCTGCAAAAATCAAACGAAGACCTGGAACATCGAGTGACAGAACGCACAACCGAACTTCAGCAAGCCAAGGAACTGGCAGACAGCGCGAACCAGGCCAAAAGCGAATTTTTGGCGAATATGAGCCATGAACTCCGTACGCCCTTAAACGGCATTCTGGGATATGCTCAAATTCTCAGTCGTTCCAAAGCTCTGCTTGAGAAAGAACGTCGTGGAGTAGAGATTATTCATCAATGCGGATCGCATTTACTTACCCTGATTAATGATGTACTAGATCTCTCTAAAATTGAGGCTCGAAAACTAGAGCTTACTCCCAAAGCATTGCATTTTCCTTCCTTCCTTCAGGGTGTGGTTGAAATCTGTCAAATTCGGGCAGAGCAGAAGAAGATTGATTTCGTGTATTATCCCGCTCCCAATTTGCCGGAGGGAATCCTCGTCGATGAGAAACGCTTACGTCAGGTTTTAATTAACCTGATCGGCAATGGCATCAAATTTACTGATGAAGGAGCCGTTACGTTTAGTGTGGAAGTGGTACAGGAAGACCTGACTGCCCCCTTAATTCAGTTTCAAGTGGCAGATACAGGGATGGGGATTGCCCATGAGGACACTGATAAGCTCTTCCAGGTGTTTGAACAAGTGGGCGATCGCAAACGTCAAGCCGAAGGAACAGGGTTAGGGCTGGCTATCAGCCAAAAGATTGTGCAACTGATGGGTGGAATAATCCAGGTTAAGAGCCAACTGGGTGTTGGCAGTGACTTTTCATTTAGTGTCAGACTACCGATCGCAGCAGATTGGGTGCAACGAACATCCACTAATGTCGATCAACAGATCGTGGGCTACACGGGCGTACCTCGCCGAATTCTCGTAGTAGACGATCGTTGGGAAAACCGCAGTGTCTTATTCAACTTACTGCATCCCCTTGGGTTTACAATCGCTGAGGCAGAAGATGGGCAGCAAGGCATCGAAAAGATGCGTCAAGAGCAACCCGATCTTGTCATTACAGACATAGCAATGCCAAACATGGATGGGTTCGAAATGCTCAAGCAGGTGCGCGGTGCAGACGATTTACAGCATCAGAAGATTATTGTCTCTTCAGCATCGGTTGCTCAGGCCGATCGAGATATGGCGTTGACAGCAGGTGCAGATGACTTCTTGGCAAAGCCTGTGGAAGCACGTGAATTATTTGACCTGCTGGCTACCTATTTAGAACTGAAATGGCGCTATGAAGTCAACGTGAATGAGACTGCC
Source organism: Oculatella sp. LEGE 06141 (assembly GCF_015207605.1). Lineage (GTDB taxonomy): Bacteria > Cyanobacteriota > Cyanobacteriia > Elainellales > Elainellaceae > Oculatella. The sequence continues at coordinate 87,223 of NZ_JADEWO010000021.1, read as the reverse complement.
CAAACACTGAATCTGGCAACGCCCTCAGACGAGATTGTACTGCCGGATACCACCGAGATGACAGCATTGCTGGACTTGGCACAGGAAGGAGACTTACAACAGTTACGCATACGGGTAGAACAACTGGCTCAAGCCGATGCTCGCTACATTGGCTTTGTCACTCCTATTCTTCATCTTGCAAAGCAGTTTAAAGCTGAAGAAATTGAAGATCTGCTGGAACAGCAGTTGGCAAAGGAGAAGCATCATGTCAAGTAAAGGACGGGTTTTGATTGTTGATGACATGATTGCCAACCTAGAAGTGCTGAGTGAAACACTGTCGGAAGCAGGCTACAAAGTAGTGACCGCTATCGATGGCGATCGTGTCCTGAAACGGGTGCAATCTCATCCACCTGACTTAATCTTGCTCGATGTTCAAATGCCTGGTATCGACGGCTTTGAAACCTGTCAGCAGTTAAAATCTAATCCTGCTACTGCTGGTATTCCCATAATCTTTATGACGGCGTTGACCGATACCGAAAGTAAAGTCAAAGGATTTGCACTGGGTGCCGTAGATTACATCACCAAGCCTTTTCAAGAACAAGAATTACTAGCGCGGGTTCACACTCATCTACAGTTACACCACATCACCAAGCATCTAGGACAGATCGTGGCAGAACAAACAGAGGAGTTGCAAACTACCCTCAACCAACTGCGCCAGTCTCAGCTTCAACTCATTCAAAACGAAAAGATGTCGGCATTGGGTAATCTGGTGGCTGGGGTGGCACACGAGATCAATAACCCGTTGAGCTTCATTGCTGGAAACTTGCAGCCCGCCCAAGCCTATATCTATGATTTGCTGACGCTAATTGACGGTTACCAAGCCGAATTGCTTCATCCCAGCCCAACCCTTCAAAGGACTATTGAAGAGATAGATTTAGACTATGTACGGGAAGATTTTCCGCAATTGATCGCATCTATGAAAGACGGGGTGAATCGAATTCGCCACATCAGTACTAGCTTACGAACGTTTTCCCGCTTAGATAGCGATCGCCCCATTCCCTTCAATGTTCATGATGGTATCGACAGCACGTTAATGATCCTCAAGCATCGGCTGAAAGCGAATGAATTTCGTCCTGAGATTGAAATTGTTCGCAACTATGGTGAAATACCTGAAGTAGAATGCTATGCTGGACAACTCAATCAGGTGTTTATGAACATCTTATCGAATGCGATCGATGCATTGGATGAAGTAAGCACAAAGCGCAGTTTTGAGGAGATTCAGGAAAGTCCTAATCAAATTACGCTTCACACTCAAACCGTTGACAATCAATCTCAGGTGCAGATCCGAATTCGAGATAATGGAATTGGGATCTCAAAAGACGTTAAACCAAAAATATTCGACCATCTGTTTACAACTAAAGCGGTAGGTGAAGGCACAGGTTTGGGATTGGCAATTTCTCATCAAATTGTGGTAGAGAAACACCGAGGAACGCTGGACGTAGAGTCTGATTTGGGTCAAGGTACAGAATTTATCATTCAGATCCCTGTCGAGGCTTAAGGGTTGTTTGACCCCTACCAAATAGTTGCATTAGCCCTGTAAATCTCCCAGATTGGAAGGTTTACAGGGCATTTGAGTTGTGATTAACACCTTTCAAACAGCCTCTTACAGCAGTTCTCAATCGAGTCAGCCACAGCCTCGCCAAGATAGGTGTGAGGTGTAGGGTGTAGGGTGTGGTGAATGAAAATGAAAATGGTTGTAAGACGACTTCATCTGAGGAGCCTTTTTCGTGAAAAGGTAGGCGAATATGCTTCACCTACCCAAAAGCGTCTTTAGTGTTAGTAACGTTCGAAATTAGCAGCAGTGTGACATGTTTAGATACGGATCAAACAACAAAAATGGTGCTCTTATTGCTATCTAACTGAGCGGCAGACATCTGGGAAACAGTCGCCAGTAAGTCAGATCCTTGAAAAACTTGGGCCCCTTTTGCGCTATCAACGAAGGAAAGACCATCAAGGCTACCGACTCGGAACCGTGTCATATCAAGTTGGAAGCCATTTATTGTGTCATGCCCATTCCCTGTTTTGAGCGTAACGGTGGCTCGACCAGATCCTAGCCAAACGGTATCAAATCCTGCTCCACTGTTGACAATATCTGCCCCCCCGTTCACATAAATGGTATCGTTTCCTAGTCCACCTTCAATCTGGTCTGCACCGCCACCACCATAAATTAAATCGTTTCCTGAACCACCGACCAGCACATCTCTACCGCCATTGCCGTAAAGAGTGTCATTATTTTTGCCACCGTTAATGAACTCACGGCTGTCTGAGCCGGTCAGTGTATCGTTACCGTCATTGCCTTCGAGTATATCGCTACCACCGTTCCCATAGATGACATCATTGCCCCCTAACCCTTTGATGAATTCAGCAGCGCTGGTTCCATTCAAAATGTTGTTAGCATCTGTTCCTGCAATCGTGGCAGTGGTTGGAAAATCAAGGATAGCGATCGTCGCTTTACTGTTGAATGGATCAATGGTGTAGTGCTCGCTGGGTAGCAACGTTAAAGGTTCTACCTCCGGTGACTCTGTCATGGCGTCTACAATATAGGCAATTTCAACGCTTCCGAACAGAGATCCTTCAGTGATCAATGCTGAGAAAATGGCATCACCATTAGGAAAAAATTCAACGGGTCTAAAGCTAGCGACATTTACAAATAGCGATGCGGGAAAGGTGCCGTCTCCGGGCATTCCATCTGAACTTGTCACCCGGAACTGAACCTCTAATCCTCCTGCTGGAGCAGGTTTGTCTAACACAAACGAAAGTGTGGTTGTTTCACCTCCCTCTACTGCCACCTCTGGATCAAGCAGAATACTAACTTGGGGTTTGTGGTCTGACATACTGGTGCCCTAAATCTGGTTGATGTGCGAATTTATACTAGCTTGAGGGCGTTGCCCCGAGCATTAGTGGATGTACGAATTTTACGAGATTATTCAGAGGGTTAAACAATCAAGGAATTGTGAAAACGCAAGGTGATGTTCGGTAAAAGGTAACATCGAGTGCGGGTGATAAAGAATACGTTAAGAACGACAGAACGCAAGTTAATCAATGTACCCTCAGGGACGCCTTTGGCTTTGATTGTTGACGCATAACCCGTAAATACCGATGGGTGTGACGATCGCACTTATCAGTATTCATACCACACCAGCAAACAAATTGACGCCGCGAATGTTTTGCTTTACCTCTGCCACAAATAAATTATCGAGAGGTGAAACGACGCGATCGCCATAATAGAAAGGCAATTGATACCGCGATCGTCAGGATAGCAGCAGCGATTTTAAGGGTCATTTGCACACCGGCAACAAGAGCCTGAGGAGGGGCTTCTGTCACTGCTGTTGCTGTAGAGTGCGTTAACACCATTCCAGCAAAAATGGCACCCAGGAGCGGAACACCTGTTGTTTGTCCCAATGTACGAGTGAGAGAAAGTAATCCAGACGCGATGCCGAGCCGCTCTGGGGGAATCGATCCCATAATGGCACTGTTATTGGGCGACTGAAACATTCCCAATCCAATGCCAAACGGTGCAACCCGGACAATGTATCCCAGATCCGTCATTTGAGCATGGAAGGTGCTCATGAACAAACAGCCCATCACCATCAATATAAGACCAATTAGACTGATGATACGAGTACCAAAACGATCCGATAGGTTTCCTGAAAAAGGAGCTACAATTCCGCCCAAAACAGGCGATACTGCCAGCAATAAGCCTGCGTGGGACGTGGGGTAATCCAACACCAGTTCTAGGAAAAAAGGCAGGATAAAGATCGTTCCGGCAATGACAATAAAAACTAAAATGCCTATCAGCAAGCTGAGACTGAACTGGCGATTGCGGAATAGGAACAAATCTATCAAGGGAGCATTTAGCTTAGACTCTAGCCGAAGGAAGAGGGTTAAGCCGACAACTGCGATCGCCAACAGACCCAGCGTTACTGGATGGCCAAAGCCAGCCTCCTGACCATGAGTCATACCCAAAGCGAAGCTGATGAGGGCGATCGTCATCAGGACTAAACCCATCCAGTCAAACGTTTGACTGGATAGCGGATAGCGGTTTGCGGGTACATTTCGAGCGACAACAAAACTGGCAAAGATCCCAATCGGAACATTCACCAAAAAGATCATGCGCCAATCCCATAGTCCAATTAGCACCCCGCCGACGGTTGGACCCAGGGCAATTCCAAGAGATACAACCGCTCCAATAATTCCTAATGCCCGTCCCCGTTCCGCATCAGGAAAAGCCTCTGTTACGATCGCTGCACCCAGAGCAGAAATCATCACTGCTCCAAACCCTTGAAGTGCTCGGAAGCCAATTAACCAACCCACCCCTGGCGATAGCCCACAGAGTAGGGAACTGATGGTAAATACAATCAACCCACCCAGGTAAAGGCGTTTCTTGCCAACCATATCGCCCAGGCGCGCCGCTCCCAAAACCAGAGCAGTTACCACCAGCAAATAGCTCAACACTACCCACTCAACTGTGGCAAAGGTCGTTTGAAATGCTTCTACTAGAGTCGGCAGTGCGATATTGACAATACTGGTATCCAGCGTAAACATTAAAACGCCTAGCCCTACACCTAACATGACCCACCACTTAGCGCGGGCAGGTGGGGGAGATGAGCTAGGCACAAGGGGTGTGTTAGGATTCATGGATCTAGAAAGCTATCCTGCTTAAACATGTTGCACTTACGATCGAGATTTCAAACTGTCATGCCTTTTATCGATTCTGTTGCTTTGTCTGTTTAGCCAAAATCGATAATTGCGTGCCTTTTTGGTTAATCGATGCGTCCACACTCCAACGTCCCGATCAATGAGTGGTTGATAAGCGATGGTTTCACTATCTCCCGGTTTATAAATGTGGTGTACCATCAGGTATCGCTTTATTCCTTGAAGGGAAATAAAAAATTGATAAATCGGCAAATCATAGCAACGGTTGCATCAGCGTAAAAAATACCTCAACTCTTCTCATCTGTCCAATTAAGTAAAGTCGAGAGAATCAAGCTCTGTTAAGCACAAATTGACAGTAAATTCGCGAGTTGATGGTAGAAGTATTAACCTGGCAATAAAAGATTTGGCATAAGGGATTGGGGTTCGACTCCGCTCACCCCACACGGGAGCGAGTGCTGAGCGGAGTCCAAACACGGTTTGCCCTAAGATCAATGGCTGCCAGGTTAATAGATGCAGATGGACTCAGGCTCAAACCTATCAATTATCTCTTTTGATGCGATCGCAACGGCTATACGGCTTCACTGACACTGTTGATGAAAAAAAAGTTGATGAGGGGCGTAATCAGGATCAGTGCGTCTCGGTGCTATCAATTCTTACAGCAGTTCTCAATCGAGTAAGCCACAGTCTCACCAAGATGGGTGTAGGGGTTGGGGTATGGTGAATGCAAATGAAAATGGCTGTAAAATCTTTCTACAGCACGCTTTCCACAACTTCCTACTTCATCCTATTCCTAATGAGCCTTGCAGATGTGTGTTTATTCGAGCGCTGTTTTCTTCTCTTTAGCATGGGTTGCCAGGACGCACCAGAACGCACGCACCTCTCATCAGAGGCTAATACGGCTGAAAGCCTGAACCCTTTAAAATCTCAAAAAAGTCTCAAAAAAGCCTCAAAGGTCTGTGACTTCTTGAAGTCACAGACCTTTTCAGTCCGAAGGCTATTACAGAATCAGCAAAACGCCTTGTAACTTCCAAGAGCGACATTAATCGAGCTGCTCTTCACCGATATCAGATAGGGCAGATGGAGCATGTTCTGGCGTACGCAGATCATCAACCAGCCTCTGAATTTCAGCCGGGGGCGGCGGAGTAAAGCGTGACACCACAAAGGTGACAGTAAAGTTCAAAATCATCCCAACCGTACCGAACCCTTCGGCTGAAATTCCAAACCAGGGAGTCATTCCCCCAAATTTGACGCTAAACACATAAAGACTGGTCACCGCCAATCCTGTGATCATGCCAGCGATCGCCCCTTCCCGATTCGTCCGTTTATCAAACACACCCAGAATGATCACTGGAAAGAAGCTAGACGCTGCTAAACCAAAAGCAAGGGCAACCACTTCTGCCACAAACCCCGGCGGATTGATACCAAAGTAACCAGCCACAACAATAGCAACCCCCACCATGATCCGACCTAGAAACAAACGCTTTGCCTCGGATGCATGTGGATCGATCATGCGGTAGTAAACATCATGGGCAATGGCACTCGAAATCACCAGCAACAACCCTGATGCAGTAGATAGCGCAGCCGCCAATCCCCCGGCTGCAACTAAAGCAATGACCCAGGGTGCCAACTGTGCAACTTCAGGCGTTGCCAGCACTACAATATCTCGGTCAATGGTAATTTCGTTGGTTGTTTCATCGGGAGTCAGTTGTAACTGCCCATCCGCATTTTTGTCATCAAATGCCAGTAACTGTGTCGTTTCCCATTTAGTTGCCCAATCTAATTGTTGAACTTGTTCGACCGTCTGATTGTGCAGGCTATCGATCAGGTTATAGCGGGCAAACGCTGCCAGCGCTGGAGCTGTGGTATAGAGAATGGCAATAAAGAGCAGCGCCCAACCCGCAGAGCGACGAGCAGCCTGCACATTAGGAACAGTATAGAATCGGACAATGACATGCGGTAAGCCTGCGGTGCCAACCATCAGCGCGATCGTGAAAAACAGCACATCGATCATTGGCTTATTGGCGAACGGCTCAGTATATGCCTGAAAGCCCAGATCGGTTTGAATGCCATTCAGCCGTTCCACGATGTCACTAAAGGTGAAACTGAGTTGGGGAATGGGATTTCCGGTCAAAAGACTGGAGATAGCGATCGCCGGAATTAGATAGGCAACGATTAACACACCATACTGCGCCACCTGCGTCCAGGTGATGCCTTTCATACCACCCAGAATGGCAAAAAACGCCACAATTACCATGCCAATTACTACTCCGGTGTTGATATCCACCTGAAGAAATCGGCTAAAAACAATCCCAACTCCCCGCATCTGCCCTGCTACATAGGTGAGAGAAATGAAAATAGCGGCAACAACGGCCACCGACCGAGCCACACCTGAATAGTAGCGATCGCCCACAAAATCAGGCACTGTATACTTACCAAATTTACGCAGGTAGGGAGCCAGCAACAGTGCTAGTAAAACATAGCCACCGGTCCAACCCATCAGGTAAATCGAACCGTCGTAGCCCAGAAATGAAATGATGCCAGCCATCGAGATAAAAGAGGCCGCAGACATCCAATCTGCCGCAGTCGCAGCACCATTTGCCAGGGCAGGAACGCCCTGATCGGCAACAAAAAAACCTTTGGTATCGCGAACTCGAGATTGCCAACCAATGTAGATATAAACGATGAACGAAAGAATGACTAAGACAATAGTCCAGGCTTCTGCTGACATTGCTAATCCTTAAACGATCAAAATTGAAGTACTACTCAACAGGTTGAAATCGAGAAAATCCTGCATGGTCGTTGGCGCTGCTGATAGCGAGCATGAACGTTTTCAGCGAATTTCGCACGACGACAGACCGCTTTACCTCTATCAGGAAGGAGATCCACGATGATCCCTTTCAAGCCAGCAACGCCATTTTCTTAGAGGTTATCTGAAACGTATCAAACGTTTTCCCTTAGCTCCCTCCATCCTGCGATCTTGGGGGACTTTAGCACCTGCGGCAAGCAAGGAAAGGGGGCGTTTTAAGTTGCAATCAGCATTTTTAAGACATCGTTTTAGGTGCAAAGCGTCCTAAAACTGTTTCCCAATTCAGCACTCTCAAACCTCAAGTGTTCAGAAGTCGAGAGGTTATCAACATCGAACCATCCAGTTAAGAGGATCTGTCTTCTTTAACTGGTTGTGGAGACGTTTCGTTATTCTTCAAATACTTGCGATCGATTTTGTCCATTTGGGCTGCGTATACAAAAATCAAGATCACAAATATATAGATAGAACCTTGCTGCGCCATCCAGAATCCAAAAGGAACACTGCCAAACCTGATAGCGTTAAGAGGCTCAACAAACAAGATACTCAACCCAATTGAAGCAATAGCCCAAATAATTAACAAATTGCGAATTAAAGTAGTATTCGCTCGCCAATAAGCTTGTTTTTCGTTTTGATTCATGGTGTTACAACATGTAGATTCGACACCCTCCCCAAAGACCCAATCTCCTGATTGAACAAACCTCATTTCACAAAAAATTAGTCCAAAAACACATCGCTTTTGGAGCTGTCTGTATGTGTTTTATTAGGTTTTTGCAGGGCGTTAGGAGAGATCAGTTTTTTTGATATGCAAAGTTTATCGCGCTCTTGGAACCACATGATCAAATTTTTGTAAAGTAGCATAGGATCGGCTCAGGAGTGGGATGCTGGTTTGCATAGCCTGCACCATAATGAGCGTTTCCTGCGGTTTTGCGCTTTGCGCCAATTGCACCAAAATCTATTACACCGAAGCGGGAACGTCCTCTGCCACACGATAAGCACAGGACTCAATTCTTTGATTTGGTATCATAACCCAGCGGCTCCCGCGTGTACTCACCGATTTTGTGAAACGGTAGAGCCTCTAATCGTTGCACGCTGTTCAGCGTTGAAACAAAATCTGCTAAATCTTCAAGACCTGGATTCAGTTTGTGAATGGTGTTGTCGTTGACGATCGCCAATGTTGGTTCCAATGGAACCCAGATGACTGTCGTGCCAATGCCGGGAGCAAATGATTTGAGATGGAACAACAATGAAGTGAATGTATTCCTTGCACACCTGTAGGATCTGGAGTGTGGGCTGTTGAGACTTACATTTCTGCTGCCTTCAACCTGACTGGATGGGGCTTTTGACCTCACCTCTGGTTACAGGCAAATTTGGGGCACTTGCAAGAAAGGGTGACAAAACAGGCGGTGGTTGGGGATGGTTGATAAGAGGGCGATCGCTCACCCTCAACATAGCTCACTCAGCAACATTACAGCAATTAAACAACCGCTGAAACCTCTACCTGTAAGACAAAATCGTTGAAGTCTTTATCCCCTAAACCAGCGAGATCTTCAAATCCATAGCTTCCAGTGGATGAACTTTGAACGTGGTCGAGTCCATCTCGATTTGCAGCGGCAAACGGAGTGTAAAACTCGTTGCGATCGCCATCGGCAAGCAAATAAGGCACATAGTAGAAACCGCCCAGCAGCGTCAAGGTAGTCTCTCCACCCTGCAAAGATGTAACACTCTGCTTCAAGGCTGCTTCCGCGTATCCCTCTTCTCCTGGCGCGATCCGAACGCCCGTCAAAGGGTCAACGACAACACCATACGGGTTGTCTGTCGCGTAAAAGCCGCCCTGGTTATTAAACCCTGCCTCCTGAGAAACCTTGACCGTAGTTTGTACAAATTGACCTTCCAGTTCAGATAGGTTTACTCCAGTTGCGCCAACAAGAGCTTCTGGAGAGACATCTGGCTCCGGCAATGCGGCAAGTTCGTCGCTATAAAACCAGGTGTCAAAGAAGGCATTTAGTTCTTGTCCACTCACCTCTTCTGCCACGTCAATCAAGTCTTCAGTGGTGACGTTACCTCCCTGATAGCGATCGAAATACGTCTGCAAGGTATCGAAAAAGGCATCATCCCCCACCTCCAGCCGCAATGCGTGTAACCCAACTGCACCCCACTCATACACCCCTGCATTGAATAAGTCATCGGCTTGAGGTAACCCTGGCGGCACCAATTGATCGACAGACGCTGCTACATAGTTGTATACGTCGTCTACCCATGCATCAAACGCTTTACCTCCTCTGCTGTATTCAATCCATAATCCCTGGGAATAGGTGGCAAACCCCTCATTTAACCAGATATCACTCCAGTCTGCTAAACTCACGCTATTTCCAAACCATTGGTGTGATGCTTCGTGAGCCACGATCTCTTCAAGGTTGGGAGAATCGAGCTGATCCAACCCAAAAATAGATAGAGTTTGAGTTTCCAGAGCTGTACCTGTTTCTGTGTTCATCACGACTGACCCGTAAACCTCGAAGGGGTACGGGCCAAAAATCTCACTAAAAAAGGTGAGCATTTTCGGTTGAAGAGAAAAGGGTTCGAGCTGCTCGTCTGGCAACCCATCTGCAAAGTAATTTCGTACTAAAAGCCCGTCGGGGCCTTCCTCTGTCACCAGGTTAAACCCATTGGTAATATTTACCGTTGTGAGGTAGCTTGCCATTGGGTCACGCGCTTCAAACACATAGGTAGTTGAATTACCGTTGTCGATCGCCTCCTCCAAAATGCCATTAGCGGCCACTTCAAACGGATCGGGAACAGTAACACGAAAGGTGTAGGAGGCTTTGTCGAGAGGATGGTCATTGACAGGATAATAATTGGCAGCCCCATCTGGTTCGCTCAGCACAAAGCTGCCCCCATCAAACGTAACCCATCCAGTTGGTACAGGAATAGCAACCGAGGTAATTTGTTCAGGCGAGCCGCTATATTCTACTTCTACTGTAAATGCCGTATCCATAGGAAGTGGGTCTGCGGGCGTAATGGTGACTTCTTGCCCGGTGCGGCTAAACTCTGCGGGTTGTCCATTAACTGTAATTCCGTCAATGGTGAACCCAATAAAGTCTAAATTGAAGCGGCTCAAATCTTGAGTAGCCCTGGCATCAATGGTAGTGATCCCGCTTAGAGTGCTGGTATTAACATCAGTGACGTTCAAATCAATGGTGTAGTGCTGAGCGTCGTATCCACCATTGCCGAAGCCGGGATAGAGAGAATCACCGATGCCTTCAGCACCAGGTGAGGGTTTGGCAGTTTCGACGGCTTGAGCCAGAGATTGCAATCGGGACGCACCTAAACCTAAAGCGTTACAGATAGTACACATGATGATTTTAGGGTAAATGGTCTGACGTTAATCACGATTGAGAAAGAAAACAAACGTCTGCAATTGACGACTGATGCAGCGCAAACAAAGCCTCAGGTCAGTGGTAATTGCCCCTGCTTTACTGATATTGAGCATTTGTCTCAACCTCAGATGGGAGGATGGTTTAAGAGGGACGAGTATCAGTTGATACAGTTTAAACAACCTTTAACTCAACCGTTTGCACTGATGGGATCAACACATCTTATACCTACTTTTGAGCCGCTTCGTTGCAGGTCTATAAATGCTGACAATCTGCATCCAATTCGTCCTTTGTTCAGATTACCAATGGTGTGTAGATTTCTGCCTGAGCCTACCAGGTTGATTGTCTGAAAATTACAGCAGTTCTCAATCGAGTCAGCCACAGTCTCGCCAGGATGGCTGTGGGGTGTAGGGTTTTGAATGCAAATGAAAATGGATGTAAATCCGGTCTGGCAGTTGACCCAGTTGATGGTAAATCATTAGCACAATGCGATCGATTGCCAGTCACTGTTTAGTCAGCGTTGATGAAATCGAGCGATCGCACTTTTCCCGAGATGACCAATTACGGCGTTGTTGAGCAGACGGATGAATCGTTGCAAACATAGCTCGGATCGCCCAATCTCCAATTCTGGGAGGCTTTGAAGGTTCGGACGTTTTCTAAAGGTGAGGCTTGTGGGGCGAACTCATAACCGTGATTCAGCAACGTCAGATTAAGTTGTGTTTTGACTCAAAGAACTTACATGTTCTAAATTGAGCGCACGTAGAAGAATGAAGTATAACCACCGTGGGCTTAATGCCCACCAACTTAACGGAGATTAAAACAATGGGCACCGAATTTAGCAAAGATAAAGTTGCAATTGTTGGTGGAGGCGAAAACCTGAATTGGTTCAATACCATGCTTGGCGAGCAGATGGCTATCCGTGTACACAGCAAAGATGTCGGCGGAGCTTTCGCAGTTATCGAAGCACGCGTGCCGCCGTTCATAGGGCCGCCGCTCCACTATCACGAAGAGAGAGAGGAGATCTTTGAAGTACTCGAAGGCCGATTTCGCTTTCACTGTGCGGGCGAAGAGTTCGAGGTTGTGCCCGGAACATCGGTTGTTGTGCCCCGTAACAGCGTGCATGGATGGGTGAACCTGGGGCCGGGAACGGCTCGGTTGCTCTTCACCTTTGTGCCCGGTGGAATCGACGAATTCTTCCCACAAATCGGTTTAACGTCGCCCGAAGGTTGGACTGATCTGGGTCGTCAGAATGATGTTTGGATCGTCGGAGCGCCTCTGTCTGTTCAAGCTGTACCTCCCAATGCCACTGCTGACCCGGCGACACAAAACGATTAAGTGGCGTCACTCAAAGAACTTGAATGGTCTAAATTGAGCGATCGCAGACAAATAACGTGTAACCACCGTGGGCGTTAGAGGCCGCTTGGCCGTCTCTTCTGGTTTGCCGCAGGTGCTAAGCCCCAGCAATTCTAGGGACTTTGAAACAGAATCGGCTCGGAAGTCTTCTAACCCTGGAGGATTGAGGGGGCGAATGCAGCGCATATGCGGATTTCTGTGTGCTACTGCTAATGCAGAACATCCACCGCTTTACCTACCGGGAAGGACGCGATCGCCACAAGGAGATTTAAAGAGGGCGAACCGCCCCCTTTGCCAGATTGCCACCGATGCATCGCGTTCATACTGAAAATTACTAGAATCATAAACGGATTCATTTTATGGTAAACCTTCGTCCTGCCACCTCCGCTGATTTAAACCTCCTGCGACATTGGGATGAACAACCGCATGTCATTGCCTCAGACCCTAATGATGATTGGCACTGGGAAGTGGAACTCGATCGCACCCCCGATTGGCGAGAACAACTGATTGCTGAAATTAACGGTCGTGCGATCGGCTTTATCCAAATTATTGATCCGGCTCGTGAGGAGAGCCATTACTGGGGAAACATCGCCGCAACTCTTCGCGCAATTGATATCTGGATTGGCGAAGCAGCTGATTTAGGCAAAGGATACGGAACGAAAATGATGCAGCTTGCCCTCGCTCGATGTTTCGCTGATCCAGAGGTGACGGCTGTTCTTGCTGATCCATTGGTCAGTAATACCCGTGTTCATCACTTCTACGAACGGCTTGGCTTTCAGCGTGTGGATCGCCGTCAGTTTGGTGAGGATGATTGCTTGGTCTACCGCCTGAACCGAGAAGATTGGCAACACAAACCTGTTCACCATGACAAGTCCGTTCCGGAATCGCTCTAAATTGTAATGTATCACCATAGGCTTAACTTGCTGTTCCACAATCAGGACACATGAGGGTAACACCATCTGTATTGAGCAAGCAGTTCAGACGATTAGCGTTGATCGGCTGTAGCCTTGTACTACTACTACTGTGTATAAGAATTGCACCTGTCTACTCTCAGGCGGTAACGCCTGTAAAAGACACCACCTACACGGTGCGTTCTAATCAGCCCGTAATTGCCCAAGCTCCAAATCTAGAGAAAGCCTTTCAGGAGTTAGGAGTAGACGGCTCGATCATCATCTACGACAAAAATCGCGATCGCTTCTACGAACACAATCCAACTCGCAATGCAACGGCGTTCTTTCCCGCCTCTACCTTCAAAATTCTGAATGCCCTAATTTCACTGGAAACAGGAGTGGTTCGGGATGATCTAGCGATTTTGACCTGGGATGGCGTGCAGCGAGAATTTCCAGCATGGAATCGAGATACCAACCTCCGGCAAGCGTTTAAAGACTCTACCGTTTGGTTTTATCAAGTCCTCGCGCGTCGCAACGGACACGAAACACTGCAAACGTTTGTGGAGCAAACGAGTTACGGTAATCAACAAATTGGCACGGCAGACCGAGTTGATCACTTCTGGTTGGACGGGCCTCTGCAAATTACACCCAAACAAGAAATCGAATTTCTTCAACGATTCGAACAAAACGATGTGCCCTTTTCACAACGCACAATTGACCTTGTGAAAGACATCATGGTTGTGGAGCAAACACCAGACTATATCTTACGAGGAAAAACAGGCTGGGTCACGGCAGTTAACCCTGGTGTAGGCTGGTTTGTCGGTTATTTAGAACAAGATAATAACGTTTATTTCTTTGCAACCAATACGACGATGTCTGGTGTCGAGGATGCACCTAAGCGGCTGGAACTGACTCGTCGTAGTCTCAAAACATTAGGGCTGCTTTAAGCTTGAGGCGATCGCTTTTGTTGAGTTCTGATAGCGGCTGGTTTTTCCAACATCCCTCAATTCCATCCCTCAATTCAGACAGTGCTGAATCGAGGGACGAGCGGCATCGTGAGCCAAACCACCTGTGTTGCTTTACTCCCACTCAACGCACACTGGAACCTGGGTCATGGTCATCGGGCCACCCGACACATTGGGAATAACCTGCATTTGCATTCCCATTCGCCTGCATTGGCGATCGCCGTTCTCTGCGTCTGGTGCGTTCCCGTTCACGTCGCGTCTGAGGATATAGCTGTACAGAACCTTCATTCCTGAAGGCAAGCCGTACTCATTTCCATCCATCAATTCGTGTTCGACCTCTAAATCAAATCGTTCCGCCGAGACGAAACCATCGTAGCGGTAACGGTAGGGATGAGCTACACTGCTACCGACGATCTGCCCCTCTTCGTTAATAGTCAGATCCCCAGTGATACTGCTCCAGCCCGATTCGCGTTCTATCCCATCTGCCGTGAAACCATTGTCTGAGTCCTCACGAATACTTCCCAGCACCACAAGTCGCGTTTGCCCATTGTCTGTCCTGGTAAAGTAAGCACTGGCATCGCCAGATTCCCGACGCTGGGAGGGAGAACCAGGAATCTCAACACGCGCCTCAACCCTGCCGCGATAAGGATCGTCTGCGTCCGCATAACCTTGAATCGTACTGGCAATCACAGTTGCACCGAATGCAGCAGTAGAAGTCAGAACACACAAAGCGGTTAAGAGCCGAGGAGTGCAATTCATAGGTTAATGTGCAACGCTACTTTGATGAAACAATGACGTACCCGTTCATACCCCCACCCCAATCATCACTGTTCCATTACAAGCCGTTTTGCCTTCGGTGCTTACGACCACTTCCTCAATCAGTTCATCGGTGTGTTTGCTAACTCGTGCCGCTAAGATTAATCCACTTGAATCCGCCAAGCTCATGGCAATCCAGCAATCCCCCACTTCTAATTCGTTTGGATAACATTGCTTCTGTTCGTTTGCACAAATGACCAGAGTTCATCAGCACTGACTTCTGTGGTTGTGACCTGCTCAAGTTGCTCATTGTGGATTAGCTGAGCGTACAATGCTGGCAACGGTATTGTATGCAGTCCTGTCATTCGGCTAATGCCTCGCAAACTTGCACCTTGGCTGTGATCTTGTAGTACCTGTTGGATTTACTCTGGACTCACGTGGCGGTAGTAGTAAAGAGTGTCAAAACGTTCAGAGAAGGCTTGGTTGCACTGGGGGCAGAAGTAGCGTTGATGTCCGTTGGGCATCTTGCCATGCTTGTGAGTTTTAGGATGAGCGCAGAACCGATATTCCATAGCCTGATGGCTAAAGCTTGTATTATCCAATTTCAACACTTTCGTTTGACCGATCAGGGAACGCATCAGTTCCTTCATCCGTTGCACGAGTTTGGGATGCTGGAATTTTAATGATAAACTCCGTACCATTTCCCGGCGAGGAAATACACTGCAATGAGCCGTGATGTCTCTGGGTAATCACCTGATGGCTGATCGACATGCCCATTCCTGTCCCCTTACCGACAGGTTTGGTTGTAAAGAAAGGATCAAATAATCGCGTTTGTACTTGTTCTGTCATTCCCGGCCCATTGTCTGCAATCTGAATGGTGATCCAGTTTTGATTTAAAAGCTTGGTCTTAATGGTGATTATGCTGGGAACCACAGCATCTGTAGGCGATCGCTGCTCATGAAGTTCATCTAACGCCTCGATCGCATTACTCAGAATATTCATGAACACCTGATTCAATTGCCCTGCATAACATTCAATCTTAGGCAGATTGCCATATTCTTTAATGACCTGAATTTCTGGCCGATGGCCTGCTTCCTTCAGGCGACTGTGCAGGATCATCAGCGTACTGTCAATGCCTTCATGAATGTCTACATTTTTAATTTCGGCTTCATCTAATCGAGAAAAGGCACGAAGCGATTGCACAATTTTACGAATTCGCTCTGCCCCAACTCTCATTGAAGTGAGAAGTTTAGGTAAGTCTGCACAGAGGAATTCCAAATCCATAGTGTCTACCTGGTTTTGAATGTCTGCCACGGGCATGGGATAGTGCATCTGATACAGTTTCAGTAACGTCAGCAAGTCCTGCGTGTATTGATCGGCATGGTGGACGTTGCCATGAATAAAATTAACCGGATTATTAATTTCATGCGCCACTCCTGCCACCAGTTGCCCCAGGCTAGACATTTTTTCGCTTTGAATCAGTTGAGATTGGGTTTGTTTCAATTCTTGCAGCGCTGCTTCCAATTCTTGAGACTTATTTCGCTCTCTGGCTTCACTGTCCCGCAAGGTTGCTTCAACTTGCTGCCGTTGAGCAATCTCAACCTTGAGTTGATCGTAGGCTTCTAGCTGCCGAAAAACCGTGTCAAAGGTATCTGCCAAAAAGCGAATTTCATTGGCCGGAATAACCGCTGGCATTGTAAATATTCCCGTTTGCTTGCTGTGTGCAACCGCTTCATTTAAAGCATTCAGGGGATGCAACACGATCCGTTGAATGACCGTTGCCATTAAAAGCAAGATGACAACAATACCCGCCAGGAACGTAAAAGTTGAAGTAACAAAGGTTCGCTCAACCTCTTGCTGCATTTGCTTGAGATCAACAATTGCGATCGCCAAACCGCGTTGCCCAGCCGTGCCAAACATGACACTGCTAAAGGGCAACATTTGTGCCAGGGCTGGTCTACCGTTCACCATCACCCGCTGACTGGTTTCCAACCCTGTTTTGGATGCCTCCTCCATCTGTTGCATCAGTTCCGGGTACAACAGATAGTAGGAACGGTTTGTTAGCTGTCGGGAACTGTGTGCCATCACGGTGCCATCAGGAGCGACGATCGCAACCTCAATTACGGCAGGCAGCGTAGCGTAGTTTTGCACGACCCGATACAAGATGCTTTTATTTTCAAGCTCAAGCAGTCCTTCCGTCGAAAACTCAATCGACTGGGTAATCGACTGTGCCCGTTCCTGCACTTGCTTGCCTAGATCTATCTGAATTTGATGGTAGTTTACCAAAAGCGTTGCTAAACCAACTGTGCCCAGTGACAGGCCAAACCCAAGCAAAAGCTGTTTGGATAAACTTTGTTTGTTCAGCCGGAATCGCATCTTCAAGGCTTCCAACCCTCAATTGCTGCCGTGACCAGTTCGGGATTAATATCTACGTCCTCACGAGGCAAACGCCCAGCCCGTGGGTCTGTTCTTAACAGTTGGCTGATTTGCGTTATGGCTGCTTTTAAGCCATCCGGCGACCGAAACATTTTCTCCTGCATCGCAATGTCTCCTTTTTGAAGACCATTAAAGTCTGCGGCAAAGGCTTCGCCGCTTTGGCCGAGTTGCTGGCCTACAACCTCGTATACCTCAGTTGGCTTGGTGTCGATCGCATACATAACATCCAGCCAGGTTGAAACAAACCGGGTCAGCTCTGCTTTTTTGGCGTTGACGGTATCCAACCGGGACATGAGCGTATCGATCACCAGACTGTTGATTTCTTTGGTTGTGTAAACAATATTACCGTTGATTTTTTCAGCAGTTTCTCCTAGAAGGGGTTGCCAGAGAACGGCTCCATCCAGCTTGCCCTTCTGTAACATCTCAACCGCTGTTTCGTTAGATACATCCTCAATCATCACGGCATTTGGCTCAATGCCGTGCAGTTGCAGCGCTTCCAATAGAATTAGATGATTGACTGTTCCCAACTTAGCGCCAACTCGCTTACCTCGTAACTCCTCAATCGACTGAATTCCAGACCGAGCCACCACCCCGTCGGCACCGTTGGAAATGTTGGTCACCATTACAACCGCAGGACTGTCGTTGCCTGGATCGCTCTGAACAATATCCCAAAGCGACGCAAAAGCAGCATCAAGCGCACCCCGGAGTACCGCACGCGAGGAGTCTTGCTGATTTTCAAACCGGATCAGCTCAACCTCTAACCCCCTCTCTTTGAAGAGATTGGCTGCCTGAGCATACAGCACAATGTCAAATCCAGGCCAGGTGCTAATGCCGATCCGTAGGGGTTGTAGCGATGGTTTGGCAAGCATGGTACAGGCATTTAACACCGCCACTGCTAGCAAAGCCGCCATAAACAGTCCGCTCCGCCTTACTACAGAGCGACTCCACCCGCACTGCAACTGCCACGATTGAGGAATCAGCCGGGATTGAATTCGCACAAACCATTCTGAGGCGCTAATCTTGGCAATCATAGGAGCGTTTAGGATCTTAATGTGCATACCTACTCAAAATGCCCACCGGCAACTCAAATTCAACGTTAGGCAAACAAATGCTAAGTTAAATTTAGTAATCATTTCTACCGTCAATGGAATCGTTCCCCATTACAACCGTTGCCGTTGCGCTAGCTGGGTCTATGTTCTTAACAGCGGTGGTTTTTGTGATTTTGGTTGTTAGCGATCGCTCTCGTTCGTAGAGGATGGCTAAACATCATAATTTGTAGCCTGTGTAGGGGCATGGCATACTCTGCGGCAAGCCAGTGGGCAATCCATCCGGGTCTATTTCAAAAGCTATCTGCCGAATGCTACGCCTTTATAGGAGACATTTAATCTGTATCAAATGGCCTCTTGGAGGAGAGTTTAAAGGTGTTGATTGTCAGTTCAACCGCTTCTTAAACTCCCTCATTTCTGGAAACATACAAGTTATCTATATTTCAACTTTTTCAAATCTACCAAAATAGAAACTATGGAGATAGACGCAGCAGATTTGCTATCTTTGTATTCTAGAAAGTTTAATTTGTAGTCCGGAGCCTGTAGGGGGTTGGTGTTTTAGCAATGTTGTCAGGTCTATACCTAAATCTATTTGCCAAATGCTACGCCCTTATAGGAAACCTTTAACACTTTTCAGGTAACCTGTTAACGCAAAGACCTTCTAAAGCATATAACTAGAGTCGAAAACATCACTTGTTCCTGCTCAGTCTACCGTAAGACAGAGCTTCAAAAGTTAGATAAAGCTTTGCCCTAATACTTCTATCTTTAGTTTGGTTTCATATTTAAACTTATTACGACCATGCAAATAATTGAGTAAAAAAAGTTTATATTCCAGGTTCCAAGCTTGATATCTGGTAAGTTTGATAAAGGGTTTTTTGACAAGCTGCCTATCATTTCAACTTAGCCGTGAGCATTTGTGCTAAGAGGTTATCTGAACAGTATCAAATGTTAGTACTTAAAACTAACGTTAGAGTTAGTTGGCGGAAATGTACATTGTGGCCTGAGTACTTCGATTTAATCATCTACTAGTACGATAAGGCGAGAGTGAAACTGCTATTCTTGCTCCGTCATTGGTCATTCGGTTTTTGTTCAGATTAACTAATGGTATGCGGATTTCTGCCTGAGTCTATTAGTTTGTTCAGGAAACCCGCGATAGGTGTGAATTAAGCTGCATCAATCGTCTTTTCTGAAACTATTGCTTAGCAAAAAATATCAATGCTTTTCTAAACCCGGAAAGAACCTAATTTATTCGACGTGTGTCACCATGGCTTCAAGCAATGACTTACATCCAGACCAATATAGGTCTTCATACGTTACGTTGATTGCAACAGCGGCTGCACTGGGCGGCTTTTTATTTGGTTTTGATACAGCCGTTATTAACGGTGCCGTTGCCGCGATTCAAGCCGCGTTTAACGCTAACAGCATTTTGATCGGCTTAGCTGTATCGTTGGCTTTGTTGGGTTCGGCGGTCGGAGCATTTTTTGCCGGACAACTTTCAGATCAATATGGCCGCGTCAGGGTCATGCAAATCGCCTCAGCTATGTTTACGCTGAGTGCGATCGGCTCTGGAATCGCTTTTGGCATTGGAGACTTCATCTTTTGGCGGGTTTTGGGCGGTGTTGCTGTGGGTGCCGCTAGCGTCATTGCTCCGGCTTACATTGCAGAGGTATCGCCTGCCCATTTGCGGGGTCGGTTGGGTTCGCTTCAGCAGTTGGCGATCGTCGTTGGTATTTTTATTGCTCTGCTGTGCGATTATTTCATTGCAGTTGGTGCTGGGTCAGCAGATGCGCCATTTTGGTTCAACATTGCCGCATGGCGCTGGATGTTTTGGACTGAAATTCCACCCGCCATAATGTATGGTGTTGGTGCCTTTCTGATTCCTGAATCGCCTCGCTATCTGGTTGCCCAAGGGCGAGAACCTATGGCAGCCTCAGTTCTGGCGCGAGTGGTGGGCGGTGATGTGCAGGCGAAAATTGCCGAAATTCGAGATACAGTACTGCGCGATCGCAAAACCAAGTTTTCTGATCTGATGAGCCGCCACGGTGGCTTGTTGCAAATTGTCTGGATTGGTATGGGATTGTCGATCTTTCAGCAGTTTGTGGGTATTAACGTCATCTTCTACTACAGCAGCGTTTTGTGGCGATCGGTTGGCTTCACCGAGGCCGATTCACTCATCATTACGGTTATTACATCCGTTACCAACATCGTCACAACCCTGGTGGCGATCGCCTTTGTTGATAAGTTTGGCCGTAAACCCCTGCTTCTCTTAGGGTCAATTGGTATGACTCTGACGTTAGGAACATTAGCAGCCGTGTTTGGTAACGCTCCAGTTGATGCAGCCGGAAATCCAGTACTGGGTGGCGCAGCCGGAATTGCCGCTCTGATTGCCGCCAATCTGTATGTATTTTGCTTTGGTTTTTCGTGGGGTCCCGTGGTTTGGGTGCTGTTGGGAGAAATGTTCAACAACAGAATCCGAGCGCTGGCGCTAGCACTTGGAGCCGCTGTACAGTGGATTGCAAACTTTCTGGTATCAACCACATTTCCTCCTCTGTTAGAGAATTTTGGCCTGGGCACCGCTTACGGTCTTTATACAACCGCCGCTGCCATTTCGTTCTTCTTTGTCTTTTTCTTAGTCAAGGAAACCAAAAACAAAGAATTAGAACACATGTAAGTACCTGATCACGACATGATTTGGCAAAAAAGAGGGGTAGTTCTACTCCTCTTTTTTGAACGTAGCTGATTGCAACGCGATCTCTATTGGTTTTTGTTTATTCATTGTCATTTTGCAAAGTAATACCAATTATTCTTTTCCTGGCGTTATTAAAGCGGTATCAGTTGTGTCGGCGGCATTGTCATTGTTAAAAGCAGACTCAATTGCAGATTGTTAAACTACGACTGTCTAGCGTAATCCCAACCGGAGCAGTAGCCTCAATGTCAAACCCACCAGAACACTACGTTCGCTACTCGGACGATGTAGAAGTTAAGCAACCTGAGGAAGATCGGCTGATTCGAGAAACCTTGGACTCCATTGCTCGAATGGGACAAAAGGTGTTCGACAAGCATCGTCATGCCATGCGCGGTGCCCATGCCAAAGGGCATGGAGGACTTAAGGGAGAACTAAAAATTTATGACAACCTGCCTGCACCGCTTGCACAGGGGCTATTTCGTGAACCGCGAACGTATCCGGTGATGATTCGCTTCTCGACAGCTCCCGGAGATGTCATGCCTGACGGTATGTCGTCGTTCCGTGGCATGGCGATCAAGGTAATTGGAGTAGAAGGTTCTAAACTGTTTAGCGCTGAACCAGAGGCGCTAACCCAAGATTTTTTGATGATCAATCGTCCGGTTTTTCCGGCGGGAAATGTTGCTCGCTACCTCAATGAGCAGTTACTTCAAGAAAAGGTCGTGGTTAGCGCTCCTGAAGAAGCGCAACAACTGCTGACAACCGCCCTCCGCACTGTAAACGCTGTCACGGAAAAAGTGGGAATCGATCTCTATCCGACTGCGCTGGGCATCACTCTACCTGAAACGCACATCTT
Organism: Oculatella sp. LEGE 06141; assembly: GCF_015207605.1. Lineage (GTDB taxonomy): Bacteria > Cyanobacteriota > Cyanobacteriia > Elainellales > Elainellaceae > Oculatella. The sequence continues at coordinate 65,366 of NZ_JADEWO010000021.1, read as the reverse complement.
AGGAGAAACCTACTACACGACTGCCGCCCTGCGCTATGGAGACTACATTGCCAAAATCAGCGCTGATCCCCTATCCGCCAGTCTTCAACCGTTGGTGGGCAAAACAGTTGACACAAGTGCCCCTTCTGTTTTGCGCGATCTGATTGTTGAGTTCTTCCGCCAGCAGTCTGCCGAGTATGAACTGCGTGTCCAGCTTTGCACCAATCTGGAGACCATGCCAATTGAAGATGCCTCTATTCAGTGGTCAGAAGAGGATAGCCCATACCAGGCGATCGCAAAACTAACCATTCCGGTGCAGGAGGCGTATAGTCCAGCGCGGCGCGTTTATGTGGATGAAGTGCTGTCGTTTAATGCCTGGCACTGTATTGCCGAGCATCGACCGCTTGGCTCAATTCAGCGAGTTCGGATGCAGGTATATGAAGCCTCCAGCCGCTTTCGCCACGAGATGAATCAGCAGCCGAAGGTCGAACCACGCAGCATTGAGGAAATGCCTGACTAGAAGCGTGGCAATACTGCACCCTGGTAGATAATGCTTCAGTGGCGAGAGTGAAGCTGCAGCCTGAAGCATTTGAGGATGCAGTACTGAGTCCTCTGTACTAAATCCTCTATACTGACACTATGAATGAATGGCACTGAATTAAGACGGGTGGGCAATGCTCATTCTACGATGTGTCAACGCTCTCAGCCATTCTAAAGATGCTTATATCAGTGCCATTCCACTATGCGCCATTCCACTATGGAAGATTCTTCACCTGATTTTCAATCGTCAATTCAGCAAAGCCTACAGGATATCGCTTTACAGATGGGGAAGCCGTTGAATGAGGTTGCGGCAGAGCATCTGTATCAAGATGCCAGGGCTTTGCTCAATCACGTTCCCCATGAGCCTCTCACCGTAGCGCGAGTAGCAGGAACACTGCTAGTGTACCAGGTGCAGAACACAGAACCAGACGAATTAGAGTGGTTCAAAGCTCAAGTGCAGCAATGCTCCAGCGATGAAGAAATTGAGGAATTGATCGAGTCCCTTCACCGAACGGATGCTCTTTAGGCCAGGGTTGCTTGAATTTACGCAATTTGCCGCCGAAAATGAGATTTTTGGTAAGGTTTGCCTTCTGTAAGGGCTGCACATCAAGATGCATCACTGCAAGAACACTATCACATTACGAGCGTTCAAGGCAGTGTAGGCGGTTGTTAGCAGCCCAACCGGATGGCTTCCTGGTGTCGTCATGATATCAACCCAACTCCTCTTGTTCTGATGATATTTGCTGACGAAACATCGCTCGAATTGTGAAAATCAATCCCAAGATTTTGATAGTGGCGCAAGAATTAGATGGCAAGAGGATGAGAGGTTGCCTAAGCTGAACATGCGGTTGCTCAGGTTAAACCTTACCTGGAGGTATTATGACAATGACGAATGACTGGCTCTTTGGGCTAAAACTGTTTTCGGCGTTAGGTTGTGGGTTGGTTGCAGGAATCTTTTTTGCTTTCTCAACGTTTGTGATGCGTGCGCTGGCTCAACGACCGAGCGCAGAAGGCATTGCCGCGATGCAAGCGATCAACATCACGGTCATTAACCCGTGGTTTATGACGGTATTTCTCGGAACGGGTGTAGCCTGTCTTGTCCTGGCGATCGCCTCACTGTTCAAGGGGCACCAATCCCATACCACGTATTTGCTCGTTGGGAGCCTGCTCTATTTGATCGGTTGTTTTGGGGTAACAATAGTGTTCAATGTGCCGCTAAACGATGCATTGGCGATCGCCCAACCCAACAGCACAGAAGGCACAGACCTCTGGGCTAAATACTTAACCAACTGGACGTTTTGGAACCATGTTCGGACGATCGCAGCCTTTGGAGCAGCAGCACTGTTTACGCTAGCGCTTGGTAATTCAACAAAATGGTAAGGTTTCGATCGTCTGGATAGCTATCCTGGTTGACTGACAAAACTCCTGCAACGCTTATTTTCCCGTGCTGCGGCTGCACTTAGCCCACAGTACTGGCAAGGATTATAGATTGAGCATAGCCAAACTCCATGCCCCGAAGAACAATCAGGCAACTAGCGCGATGACAAATGTCATAGCACCTTAATGACATTTGTGTGATGTGATCATAGCTTCGGTGTTGATACCTTGAATGCATTCACCTGAAAGGCAAGGAAGATACCCATGAAACGTTTATTTTCTGCTGGTTTAACGGTTGCTGTTTTATCGGTTATTACCCATTCACCCGTCTATGGATTGACTGAACGCTTTGACGAGTCGTATCGAGATAATTTCAACAAAGGGTTGAGCGCAGATATACACCTAAGCGATCGCCACCACCAGTCCTTTAATGAAGGTCTATACAAGCTAAGCGATCGCTTCGACGAGTCCTACCGCGACAACCTCAACAAAGAATTGTCCACCGAAACAAACCTGGCTGAGCGTCATCAAGAGACGTTTGAAGCTGGCCTTTACCGACTGAATGACCGCCATCAGGACTCATTCATTGATGGATTGAACCGCTGATAGTCAAGTTCGATCGCAATCTCCTGGTAGCTAAGAGGTTGAGCTAGAGGTTGAGCGATCGCTGTTATTCCTTCACTCCTTAACCCGAACACATTTTAGCCCTAACGCAGCCCTATATAACTCCCTTCGCTGAGTATCAGTTGCAGGGAGTTTTGGGAAACAGTTAGGGCTATTTCTTTGATGAGCCTTTTTACCTAAGGGTTTTCCTGTAGAGAGTGGGTAGATCTCCGACTATCCACAGTTAAACCAACAAACTAATATGCACTTAAGTAGAGAACGCTGATTCAGTTCTATTGGGTTGGTACAAGAACCGAAGCCCAACCGCTGCGCCCATATATAGGCGCATTCAAGATTCAGCAATCTACTCAACCCCAAAGCAATAACAATCTGAGTCTAGCTTGGAGTCCCTGTTATGGAATACCTTTACTCTCTCTCTAATGCCAGCCTGGTTCTACGGATTGTTGAGCATCTTCACAATGCCTCATGGGTGCCCGTTCGTTTTATGACCGTTATTCATCGATTGGATGGTTGGCTCGTTAGAATTAAACTAGAACGTCCTCTCTCCCCGCTTCAAGATGGTAATCTTCGGGCTTTTTTGAACGAGTTAGGCATTCCTTACCTGCCTGAAGTTCGCATCCAGCGCGGTTTGTGGGATTTAGAACAGGGTCAATCTCCAATTGAAACGATGCGTCGCTATCAAATCGCTGTCGTGTCGCACGGCAAGCCCGATCGCACCGAAATTGACGCATTTCGGCAGCAGTTTGTTCAGGGCTTAGGCTATTGTCCAGAAACACTTTCCTAGAAACACAACACTGCCCTTCCTACGCCACTTGCACTTGCAAGCACCAAAAACCACTAAAGCTTATGGCAGACCGACCTCTCCTCTTAGCAGAACGACAGATTCTCTTGGTGGAAGATAATTTTGATGCCAGAGAACTCGTCACCTTTATTTTGGAATCAGCGGGGGCAACGGTAATCTCTGCTGAGTCTATTGCGGCAGGTTTATCTGTATTAGAGCAATTGAAACCTGACCTCATTCTTACCGATCTCAAGCTTCCAGATGGTGACGGCTGTTCTTATCTCTCAACCTGGCGGCAGCGTGAAACAGAATTGGGGATAGCTTGCATTCCAGCGATCGCCATGAGCGGAGCAGATAGAAACGTTAGTGAGAAACGAGCGTTAGATGCTGGATTTCAGCACTACATCAGCAAGCCGTTTAGCATTAAAACCCTGGTTGAAGTTGCTGTTGAAGTGATTAGCAAGCATCAGCAAGCGGGTTGTTTGGTTGGGTAATAGGCCGATCGCCATCACATATGCAGATCCCCAAGATTGCTTGAATTTATCGAGAATCTGGGAGTCTCGGCACGGGGTATTTGCTCCGTTTTACCCTGTATCTTGATGCTGGAGAGGGATTTTCTAGAGAGGCGTTTTCTAGAGAAACATTGACGTGAGCTAAATCGGTAATATCTCATACAGCCTTGTTATGACAAGTCGATTAGGTTGATTGAGGCTGCCTCTTTGAGGCAATCTACCGGGTTTTCCTGGTGTTTTTCTAGCAACCGTCGCCACCTCAGGAAATCTTATGACAACAACGCCCTTACCGAAAGCGCCTCACCCATCTACCCTGGTTCAACATCCCCTTGATCCACTGACCGCCGCAGAGATAACGTCGGCGGTTGCCATTGTTAGTGACGATGCACAGTGGGGCACGCTCCACGATCGCCACATTACCAACCGCTATCGTTTTGCCACCATTGTGTTGCACGAACCCGCAAAGTCGGTTGTGCAACACTTTAAGCCAGGGGATGCGATGCAGCGGCAAGCGTTCATTGTAGTGTTGGATAACACTACTGGGCACACCTATGAGGCGATCGTCTCCCTGACCGATGCAGCGATCGTCTCCTGGAAACATGTTCCGGGAGTGCAACCCAATATCATGTTGGATGAGTTTTTGGAATGTGAGGCGACGGTTAAGGCGCACCCCGACTTTCAGGCGGCTCTGCAAAAGCGAGGCATCACCAATTTTGATGGGGTAATGGTCGATCCCTGGTCTGCCGGAAATTTTGGCATTGAAGCGGAAGCGGGGCTGCGGCTTACCCGTACCTTTGCCTGGGTGCGATCGGAACCAAACGACAATGGCTATGCTCGTCCCATTGAGGGAGTCACTGCCGTGGTTGACCTGAACAAGATGGAAGTGATCCAGGTGGAAGACAAGGGAGTGGTGCCTTTACCACCCAGGCCAGGGAACTATGCCAGCGACTATATTCCTCAATTTCGGACTGACCTGAAGCCCCTGGAAATTGTGCAGCCGGAGGGAACCAGCTTTGAGGTAGATGGCTACAAAGTTTACTGGCAAAAGTGGCATTTCCGCGTTGGCTTTACGCCTCGTGAAGGGCTGGTGCTTTACGAAATTGGCTATGAAGATGACGGGCAGATTCGCCCTATTCTCTACCGGGCAGCATTGGCAGAAATGGTGGTGCCCTACAATGATCCGAGTTTGGATGGTTCCAACCACTACCGCAAAAACGCTTTTGATGTAGGCGAATATGGGGTAGGAATGCTAGCCAATTCGTTAACGTTAGGCTGCGATTGCCTGGGCGAAATTTACTATTTCGATGCCATCCTCAACGACAGCCGGGGGGGCATTATGAAGATCGACCACGCTGTGTGTATGCACGAAGAGGATTACGGTATTCTCTGGAAGCACATGGACTGGCGAACCAACCACACCGAAGTGAGGCGATCGCGCCGTTTAGTGGTGTCGTTTATCGCCACCGTCGGCAACTACGAGTATGGCTTTTTCTGGTACTTCTATCAGGACGGCAGCATTCAATACGAAGTGAAATTGACGGGAATTGTGAACACATCTGCGGTTGCCCCCGGAGTAACGCCGCAATACGGCACTTTGATCGCGCCGCAGCTTAACGCCCATTTGCATCAACATTTCTTTAATGTGCGGCTCGACTTTGATATCGACGGTAACCACAACTCCGTCTATGAAGTGAATACGGAGCCAGTACCCCTGGGGCCAGAAAACCCGCATGGCAACGCCTGTTACACCCGCTCCACATTGCTAGCAACCGAGCAAGAGGCTCAACGTCCCATCGATCCGTTTAAGGGACGCTACTGGAAGATCGTCAATCCCTCTAAACTCAACAGCTTGGGGCAGGCGGTGGGCTACAAGCTGGCACCCGGTGAAAACATTCTACCCTTCGCCCATCCAGACTCTAGCCTGATCAAGCGTGCCGGATTTACGACAAAGCACCTGTGGGTAACTCCCTATGAGCCGAGTGAAAAGTATCCGGCAGGCGACTATCCTAACCAGCATCCGGGTGGAGAAGGATTGCCCCAGTGGACACAGGCCAACCGCCCGGTCGAAAACACTGATGTCGTTGTCTGGTATACCTTTGGGCATCACCACGTCCCTCGTCCCGAAGATTGGCCTGTGATGCCTACTGCCTATATCGGGTTTATGCTGAAGCCCGTCAGCTTCTTTGAACAAAATCCAGCGATGGATGTGCCGCCCTCTGCTCCTAAGTTGGGAGATTGTTGCCATTCCTGAGGGCAATCGCCCTGCTCAACGGCTCTACTTCATCAAGATCAAATTGGACTTACAGGAAAATTTACCGGAAGTTCATCAAACCCGCTGTAAGTAGAGATAGTTGTACCTGAAACAAGCCACTATGACACCGTATCTGCTTGGGGCAATCTTCACCTGTGGAATTTTACTTCGTGAATTCTTGAGAGATTCGTCCACTCCAAAGACAGATGTTCTTTCCTGGCTTATTCTCTTAATCATCGCGTCTTCGTGGATTGCGACTTTACCAATCATCATCTACAGAAAGCTGCTGCTCAAATACGCGCAACCCATCACTCTTAACTAGACAACCTAACTAAGTAACCGTGATGAAGCAATAGCGGTAAGGTGCTGAGCCACTAAAGGTTTGTAGTTCAGGTAGGGCGGGTTATTGCCTGCTCTGCGACGTTGCTACTATTCTTGTTCCATTGCGAGCATTGATCAAGGCGATCGCCTCCAAAAGCTCTGTTCACTTTTGCCATAAGCCCCGACTCCCTCTCTTCAGGGAAATGAGTCGGGGCTTGGTTGACTATCAATTTGTTTATAAAGTTGAACCAATTAACGTCGAACCAATTAACCAGCTTTCTACTCACCCGTTACCACGGCTCTTACTCGACGATCGCTTCAGCTCTGTTTCGTGCCAGTGGGCAACCCGGAGAGTATGACCGTCATCCCCATAAGAACCAATCACCTGAAACTTTGGCGGTAATTCATTAGCACTCCAGCCTGTGAGGATGGTAATAGCAGGCACTCCACAGAGCGTCCAGATTTCACAAAAAATGGCATCACCCGTATAGTCAAATCCCCGTGGCGCTTCTCCCGTTGCTGGAATTGTCACAATGGACATCATAGGCTGAGACGGTCGTTATCAACGGCTGATTCCTGGTCAATTAAAGCATGGATAGCTGCACTCGTTTGTCCTGGATGGTTCGCTTTGATAGGCTGATGAAATCGGCATAGGCAATCAGCTCCCAGTATTGAGTTTCATTGCATCTCCTCACTACTGGCTAATGCCAGACGGTTTTCCCAGGCCGGTAAACCGACGAAACTTGAACCAGTTAAAGAAGTGGCATGTAAAAAGAGATACTATTCTCATTCAACAGGGCATGGTTGGTTATATTCTGCTGGAGGCGTCACCGGTGGTAACCCAACCCAACCGCCCGATCAAATTAGAGATTTCTGTTAATGCTTCAAACCCTGCTTTTCTAGAAGGCTTGCAACTCTGGCTAAACCTGGAATTGTTGACTCCTTCGCAGGTTCGACAACTGTGTCAACGGCATTTAACCTGTGCATTGCCTGAGGCGATCGTTCCAGAAGCAACGCCGCTGCTACAGGGATATTCCAACCGCTCAGCCGCACTATTCATTGATTCTCCTGAATCTCTTGTGCCTGAATCTCTTGGGATAGATGCGACACCAGTGCCCAAAAGAGCCGTTCAACCGAGTTGGATTAGCCAACGTCTCCAGTCATTGATGGCAGAAATTAGCGTCGTCTGGCTGCTGGCGCTGGGTGTATTTATGGTGGTAGTGTCCTCTGGGGTTCTGGCCGCCAGTCAATGGCAAAACTTCCCTCCAGTTGGGCAGTATGGCATTCTGTTCGGCTACACACTGGCGTTTGCAGGTGCGAGCCGTTGGGCAACTCAGCAATCTAACTTGCAGATGACGGCTCGCATGTTGCAGGTAACAACCTTGCTCATCATTCCAGTGAACCTGTGGATGATGGATGCGTTTCAACTCTGGAATCGAGACTGGGGATGGATTGTGATGGCGATCTCCACCTGCATTCTCTCTGGCATCACCGTGGTGCTGCTCAAACCCGCGATCGCCCATTCTCAACATGCTCGCTTGCTGCTGCTTAACAGTATTGGGCTAAGTTGGCTGCACTGGGGATGGAACGGGTCAGGGGTGCCACTCATGGCCACCTATGTTGGGACAATTGGTACGGCAGCGCTGATGGTTTATCAGTATTCTGGTCATCGTCGCCTTATTAACCCAACGGTTGACAAACCAGAAGCCGATTCGCCACCAACCGACCTCTCTCTGGTTATTATTACCATTGCTTTTGCCTTGCTCTTGCTGATGGGTCGGGCACTGTGGAGCGCTGATGTCACGCTGCAACAGTTAGGTTTGGCGATCGGCATTTGCGGTTGGCTCTCGATCTGGCTATCCCACACGGTGACGGCTCCAGCGCTCTGGCAAAAGGGCGGCGTTACATTATTGCTGTTGGGGTGGCTGGGTGCGGTCCCAACCGTTTGTCCCTGGCAGGCGTTGGTGATCAGCGGCCTGGCATTGTGGCTGCTGCGCGATCGCCTGTATCAACACTGGCAGCAGCGGGACTTGAATCTGCTGTTTTTCATTGGTCTGCAAAGCGGCTGGCTGCTGTGGCGAATCGCAACGGCTCTGGTGCCTCATGTCATGGCCTTGCTGCAATTCAAGGTAGTGCAAATTGCTGGAACCACATTCATGCCGTGGGCAGCAATGGGTGTGGTTTTTCTGGGATATGTTGTTTTGGTGCTGTGGTTTGCTTCTCAGTTACGGCAACAGCAGCAACCTGCTTTGGCTAACCATGCCGAGGAATTGTCCCTGGCGCTTGGGGTGGGGTTGGCGTTATTGAGTGTGCCCAATCCCACGATGCGCGTCCTCAACCTGGCGCTGTCTACTGTCATTCTGGCCGTGATGACCCAGAGACGAGACGAGCAGTCTCTCATCTACCTGACCCACGCAACGGGGTTAGCTGCCGTCATTGCTGCCATTGCCCGGTTCTTCCCGGCACTCGATTTGTCTCTGTGGGCAGGGGTATTTTTAATAGGCGCGATCGCCGAATGGAGCGTCAGTGTAGGAGAAACCTGGCGACGCTGGCGGCGCAGTGCATGGCATCTGGGGTTGGTGCTGGCGGCCATCCATTATGCGCTGTTGTGGGGCATGGTTCCCCTCCAGTTAGGGACAGCGATCGTCATGAGTTTACCGATCGCGATCGCTCTAACCTGGCTCGGCAGTCGGCGGCAGTTTCCGGAGGCTCACCTGGCAACCGAGTTGAGCGTAGTAGCGTTACTGGCAAGCCAACCCTGGCTCTGGCTGTTCGATCAACCCATTGCCCTTCCCCGGCTAGTCAGTTTGGGCATTGGCACGGGCTTGATGATAGTGAATACCCATCAACGTCCACGGTTGGCAATGGCTGTTCCAACCGTCGGATTTGGCCTTGCTTTTACTGGAACCGCTATCTGGCACCTGTATGGCGGCAATCTTTCTCTGGATCTGGCGATCAACTTGCTAGCCGCAACGGTAGCCACATTGTGGGTGGTGCGGTCTGCTTTGCGGCGCTATCTCCTTTCGGTTCTTTATGCCATGGCTATGGACGGGTGGGCGATCGCCCTCTGCGGCCTCTGCTTGAGCATACTCACCCTGCACTCTCTGGCGGTTTATAGTCAGGTTCTTTCAGCCTCTGTAGCCGTGGTGATCGCTATCGTTATTGTGGCCGGGGCGATCGCCTATCGAGGTTGGCGCGTGCCGACGGGTTGGGGCGCTTACAGCTTGAGCTTGAGCTTAGAACTGTTCCTGGTCGAAATTCTAGGGTTTACAAACGGCTCTGTGCAGTATCTGGCGATCGCCACGGTGGCGCTAGGATTACTGGTTCAACTCCTGGGTGACTGGTGGCAACGCCAAGCGAACCTGACCCATTTACCCAACAGTTGGCATGTTGTGCCGTTGCTTTATGGCGCTCTGGCCTTTGCCCTGCGCTGGAATACGTTCCAGGACTGGACGGGCTGGAGTACGCTGGGCATTGCGTTGATTGCGATCGGCATTGGTCGTAGACGCGCTGAGTTTAAGCCACTGGTCTATTTGGCACTGGTTGGCATTACCGTTTCTGCTTACGAGGTGTTGCTACACGCACTCTCGCAGCAACCAGCCGCGATGATGGGCGATCGCTGGATTGCCATGATTGTGCTTGGAACGGCGATTCTATGCGCTTATCAAATTCTGGGAGCTTGGCTCGGCTCCTATCTCAAGCTGACCAAACCAGAGATCGCGGTTTTCACTCATTTACATTGGGGATTGAGCAGCATCTTGTTGGGAATGGCTGTTTTCAATGGGGTGCAATCCGGTGGGTTAGTCGGTTTGGGAGCCGGAGCCGTTTTAACCAGCTATGCTGTCCAGCAAGGACGCAATGCTACCCCACCTCGCTTAGGTGAACTCTGGGTCTATGCTGGAATCGTTGAAGGCACTGCGGTTACGGCCTATGCCGTTCATACTGCCCTGGGAGATACTGTATTCCAGTTGCTCATTCCCTGGGGCGGAGCGATCGCCGCCGTGGTTTCCTATTTCTTCTATACTTTGCCCTGGCCGCAGTGGGGCTGGTCTTTGCACCCCTGGCGACGAGCGGCGATCGTGCTGCCGCTGGCGATCGCGCTAGGCACAGCTTCAACGGTATCCAGTCTTAGTTTGCTGCTAATCGCTGGACTCTACATCTTCTTTGCCATCTTTAACCAACAGATGCGGCTTACCTATCTCAGCGTGGTGCTGGTGGATTGGGTCATGCTGCGAGTGTTGCATACCTACAGCTTGGGGCAACCGCTTTGGATCAGTGCCATCGTGAGTGGATCGTTGCTCTATGTCGCTCAGGTTGATCCCGGATTGCGTGCTGCCACGGCCAAAGATAAACGTCATTTTCTCCGCAGTGTTGCAACGGTCTTGGTCTGTTTCACGGCACTCTACCAGGTTGGAACCGACTTCGGATTGGGTCTGGTGGCGATCGGACTCAGTCTTGGCTTTGTTCTGGCTGGTCTGGTGCTGCGAGTGCGGGCGTTTCTCTATATCGGCACAGTAACCTTTATCGTTCAAGTATTGCGCCAGTTCTGGCTCTTTGTTGCCGATCAGTCCTTGCTGCTTTGGGCAATGGGCATTGCGCTAGGTCTTCTCCTGATCTGGATCGCTGGCACCTTTGAGGCTCGTCGTAGCCAGATGGTAGCCTTGATGCAATATTGGCTCAATGAGCTGCACAGTTGGGAGTAGCAAGCGTGGCTTTCTCTCTCATGGAGTGAGGAAGCCAGATGGCAAATTTGAGCCAATTCGCAAACTGGCAAAGTGCTATGACGCAACGCTTCCAGCGCTATGGCATAACTACAAAGTGAGTTGAAGCAGGGTATGCCGCTGCAAAGATCCTGTTCACTTCAATTCAGCGATCGATTGACACAAGGAGTAGTTTGCGTGAAACGATGGGGTTTGCCGTTAGTCATTGGCCTGGTTAGTATGTCGCCCTTCATGAATGTGGCCAGTGCAACTCAATTGAGCAATGGAGAGGAACTCTCTGCTGCCGTCTCCCTCATTGCTCAAACCACAGATGAACCGACTGATAGGGTTGAGCAGACCTGGACACTCATTCGAGCAGCGCGGCAGTATGTTGCCAGCGGCCAGCGCCAGCAGGCGACTGAACAGCTACTACACGCCAACCAGGTAGCCATGCAGGTTGCAGACAAGACAAACCAGGATCAACTCCTGTTGAGAATTGTGATGGAACATGTCCAGATCGGCAATGATGATCTGGCGATCGCCATCACCCGCACCATGCGCTACGATACTTTGCCATCCAATGCCTGCTGCCTTCCCGTACGAGTGGAGGCCGAGACGGCGATCGCCCAAGCCTATATCAATGCTGGACAGTACGAACAGGCACAGCGGTTTGTGCGTCAGCAGGTAGAGACACCAGCCGCTCGCGATCAAGTTGCCGTTGCAGTGGTGGCAAACCTGGCAGAGCGGGAACGGTTTGAGGACGCGATCGCCTGGACTGACCAGGTGGCTGATGGTTATCAGCAAAACATCGCACAACTGGCGATCGTCAAGGGATATGCCAATGTCAGTCGCTTTGATGATGCCTGGACGTTGACCCAAACCATCAATGACCCTGCTGTGCGATCGGATGCTCAGCTTACCCTGGTGCAAGTTGCTTTACGCAGCGGTCAATATGATGTGGCGCGTCGCGTCGCGGCTGAAGCGGAACCTGCCGAAGCCAGCATCCAGCTTTGGAACCAACTGGCTCAAGCCTATGCCAGTGTGGGGCAACAGGCAGAAGCCGTTGCCGTCCTTAACCAGGCTTACCAGCAGGCGGCCTCCCAACCGGAACCCCCATCATCTGCGCTCTGGATCGACAACTTTGCTCAAATTGGAGCGTTCGATCGCGCCCTGGAAATAGCCAGTCGTGCAGAGGCAGGATTTGAAACAGCCGATGCCAGAATCCGCATTGCTCGCGCCTACTTAACGTTCGGGCAATATACCCAGGCTTATGCAATGGCACAATTGGTGCAGGATGGTGAGTTGCAGGTTGTCGCAGACTACCCCGATCCCAAATCGGAGGTACTCGATCAAGTGATTGGGCAAGCGGCAAAAGCCGGACAACATGATTTTGCTATGCAAGTGGCTCAATCCTACGGCACTCCCGAAAAACGAGTTAAAGCTTTGCAGATCATTGCACGGCAACATATTGTCCGCAATCAGACGGATGAAGCGGCTGAGGTATTATCACAAGCTCTGGAGATAGCTAACCGGATTGAACAAATCCCCGTCTCTCCAGAGCGAGGTACTTACTACACTATATCCAACGCCGATCTATTAGTGGAGATTGCCCTTGATTACAGTAGAATGGCTCAACGCGATCGCGCCAGCACCATTCTGGCTCAGGCTATCCAATCGACTCAGGCGCTAAACGAAGTCAGTCTCAATTCAACAACGCATCAGGTCAACACATTAAAACGGATTGCCAATCTTGCGATCCAACTAGAACGACCCACACAAGCCAGGGAAGCCGCAGATGCAGCGCTGCGGCTAATGACTCAACTGCCAGCGTCGGAGTTTACGGCAGCTTATACCATTCCCTCAAAAATGCAGCTTTTGGCTACCGTGGCCAGCATCTACGGCACGGCAGGTGAGGTCGATCGCGCTAATGCGGTGATTGCAGATGCGGTGGCCGTGCGGGATACGCTAACCGACGAGCAGCAGAAAGTATGGGGCATGGTGGCGATCGCAGAAGCCTATGCCGCCACGGGGCAAGAGCAACCGCTAGCCGCCACCACGGCGCAAACGATACAGATGATTAACGCTTTGGGAATCAACGGCTCCCGCTCCTGGCTCACCAGTCGGCTGGCTGTAGCAGTAGTTTCCAGTGATACCACTTCAGCCATACAAGTTGCCTACACACTCACCGATCCAGGCGAGCGGGCAATGGTTTTAGCGGATATTGTCTCTAAATATATGGTCAACGGCCAATATCCCCAGGCGTGGGCTGTGATGAATTGGGTGCAAGACTCGGTAAAGGCACTTCCAGATGCAGCGCAGCGAGATACCCTGTTGAACGAGCTAATTCGCACGCTCTCTGTTCCCGTGAATGGTGGTTCAATCTCCCAATATCTCCTGGTCGGCCAACTTGTGAATGATGTACCATCCCCCCCACTCAAAGCCTACAACTGGGCATCTGTGGGTCAGCGCTATGCTGAACTGGGGGAACCGACTCGCGCCAACGAGTGTCTCAGATTTGCATTGGATTCTATACAGGCGATCGCTCACCCGGTGCAACAGCGTGACGCGATCGCACAGATATTCGATGATCTGCTGCAAGCGGGACACTACGACCTCGCTATGCAGGTGGCTAACTGGTTTGAGGATACGGCTTACCGCACTACCGCATTGCGGCAGGTGGCTCAACGCTATGTCCTTGCTGGGCAACGAGCCAGGGCAACGGAAATTCTGACCCAGCTTCAGTAAATTTCAGAGCAGGGAGGGGAGGGGAGGTTGCCTGTATCGGGAACTCATCTCAGGGCAACCCATCTCAGGGCAACCCAGCATGAGATCGGCTAACCCTGCTGTATTGCTCCCAGCGTCAGTAAGGTTGCTTTCTGTGCGTCGGTTAACCCCGTTACCTGAGTGATGTCCATTGATTCATACGGGCGATCGACGCGCAGAATCTTACTGCATGTTTGCGTTTGCAAATCCCACAGGCGAATGGTTTCGTCTTCACTGCCCGTTGCCAAATATTGGCCATCTGGAGTAAAAGCAACAGAGTTAACCACCTTTGTGTGTGCCTCAAAGGTCTGGAGACAGTGTCCCGTTTCGGCATCCCAGAGCTTTGCGGTGCAATCGCTGCTGCTGCTGGCGATCCATTTTCCATTAGGGCTAAATGCGATCGCCAATATGCGACCCTCATGCCCCGTCAGCGTAGTAATACAGTCGTGGTGATGAGCATCCCACAGCGTCACGGTTTGATCGTCGCTGCCGCTGGCGATCGTATCACCACCAGGACTGAACGCCACACAAAAGACAGGTCGTGTGCCCGATTGCAACAGACCCACGCAGTTTCCAGCCGCATCCCATAGGCGAATTGTGTGGTCATCACTGGCACTCGCCAGGTGAATCGGCTGACCGTCGGGGGCAAAAGCCGCCGCCACAATCGAACTGGTGTGACCATGCAATGTTTTGAGGCACTGCCCGGTACTGATATCCCATAGTTTGATCGATAGATCGTCGCTACAGCTTGCGATCAGTTCACCGTTGGGGCTAAACGCGATCGCTCTCACCTGGCGCGTATGACCTCGTAAGGTGCGGCGGCACTGCCCCGTCTTCACGTCCCAAAGTTTCACGGTTTGGTCATCGCTACCGCTCGCAATTCGATCGCCGTCCGGGTGAAAGGCGATCGACAACACCCGTCCGGCATGACCCCTAAGAATCCTGTCGCAGTGCCCTGTCTCTAGATTCCACAACCGCACGGTGCGATCTTCGTTGGCGCTTGCCAGTTGACCACTAACGCTAATGGCTACACACCAAATCCAGTTGTTATAGCCTTGCAGCGACTTGAGACACTGTCCTGTACTCACCTCCCAGAGCCGCACCGTCTGGTCATCACTGCCCGTTGCTAACTGCTGCCCATTGGGGCTAAACGCCACCGACCAAACCCGATTGGTGTGTCCGTGCAGCACAAGTAAGCATTCATCCGTCTCTATATTCCACAGCCGCACGGTTTGGTCATCACTGCCCGTTGCGAGTTGGTACGGAACCGCTTTGCTATGGGGTTGAGTATCAGGGCTGAATGCCACCGACCAAACGCGACTGGTGTACGGAAGCGTTTTGCTGTTCATGGTGCGGATGTGCCAGAGTTTGACGGCATCATTGCCGCTGACAGCCAACCATTCTCCATCAGAACTAAAGGCGATCGACCAGACACGACTGACATGGTCGAGCTGCCGCAGGCATTTTCCGGTCTTAATGTCCCACAGTCTTACCGTCTGATCCGCGCTGCCGCTGGCAATGTGTTCTCCATTTGGGTGCAATGCCACAACACAAACCCCACCGCTGTGTCCGGTTAACGTCTGGAGGCATTGCCCGGTGTGGATGTCCCACAGCTTCACCGTTTGGTCTTCACTGCCGCTAACTAAAGATTGACCATCGGAAGTGAACTTTGCTGACCACACCCAGTTTGTATGCCCTTGCAGTTCCGTTACACAACGACCTGTGCTGGTATCCCACAGCCGCACCGTGTGGTCTTCATGGCTGCTAGCCAGCAGCCCATTATCTGGACTAAAGGCGACCGACCATACCCAGTGCGAATTTTCGCGACAGGCAAGCAGTTGTCGGCCATCTTCCACTTGCCAAATGCGAATCTCGCCGTCTGCATCGCTGGTGGCCAGTCGGTTGCCGTCTGAGCTAAACGTAACCGACAAGATGCTGCCCAACGTCTGTGTGAACACCGATTTAGCCAAATTAGCATGGGCAAAATTGACGCGATGCAAATTAATATCTTGCAGGTAGGCTTGCCAAATGCTGAGATTGGAGAAATCGTAATCTGATAAATCAATCTGCAAATGCCGCAGCAGGTTAATAATATTGCCACAGCCGTATCCGGCTTGAGCCGCGAACTGTTCGCGCAGCAAGGTTAGAATTTGCTGGAGCTGTTGCTCAATGGCCTGTTTAGAGGTGTAGGCCGCCCCCAGGCGATCGCTCACTGGCTGCAAAATCAGCCGAATCTGACTTTCGCGAACGTACTCTTTTGCTTCGGCTTTAATTAAGGCGTGGCTGTTGAATTGAACTAACGCTTCAGTCGTGATCTCTGTAAATATTTGGTCAACAAACTGCTGCGTTAAGAACTCCATGACAACCGGCTGCTGCGTGTAGGAAGCCGCCTGTTTTTCGATGAGCGATCGCCGCTCTAATGATGCGATCGCCTCTAGCAAGTTCGCTTTGGACACGGGCGGCACAATGTTGCCGTTTAGAGCAGTGAGCGTTACTGGTTCTCGTTCGATCGCCAGCCAGCACATCACCGTTCTCTCAAGCGCCGAAAGCCGATCGTATTGCTGTTTGAGCAGCACCAAAATGTCATCAAAGACAGTGGTGCCCTGAGCCAGAAACTCGGCCACATCGCCATCAAACAATTCGCGAATGGTGGTGGCGACGATTTTGAGCGCCAGGGGATTGCCAGCATAGCGATCGACTAATTCTTGCCAGTGCGCCTCGGTACCAAAGATATCTCCTTTGGTTTCTAAAACTTGCTGCCCAACATTACTATCCACACCGCTCAACTTGAGCGCTCGAACGGGCAGGCTTTCACCTTCCATCGAGACCAATACTTTTGGCTTTTCTCGACTGGTGATGATTAAACAGCTTTGCAGCCGAGCTTCACCAATCCGCTTGAGCAGTTCATCGTAGTCTTCGTATCCGTCTCTGAAGGTGCCAGAGGATGCCTGCAACGCTCCTGCCCCGCTCTGCAAGATGGTTTCCATGTTGTCTAAAACGATGAGACAGCGCGCAGTTCGTAAATACTCGATGAGTTGTGCAATTTGGCTGCCGATCGCAGTCGGTAGCGCCTCCGATTGCCCCCCTGCAAAGAACTTTAGTAAGTCACTGAGCAACTCCTGAAGCTGCGGTGCGTTGCGGAGCGATCGCCAGACGACATACTCAAACTCGGCCTGAATCTGTTCGGCTAGCTTCACCGAAAGCGACGTTTTGCCGATGCCCCCCATCCCTAGCAGCATCACCACGCGGCAGCGTTCATCCACAATCCATCGCTGCAACAGGGATAACTCGTCGCGCCGTCCAAAAAATGTTGTTACATCGATCGCTTCTCCCCAATCTTGACGGGCGGTTGGGGTAGGGGCAGGCAGAGGGGCAACCGCAGGAGGAGGGGCGAGGGCGATCGCAGCGGTTCTCTGGTAGCGTTCGAGAACCGACTGAAGATTGCTTTTAGTGACCTTTTCACCCAGTGCTTTTGACAGCAACTGCCACAGTTTGGAGCCTACGTCCTTGATATAGTTCGGATCGTAGCTGGAACTATCCGCAATCTCACTGTAGGTATTGCCTTCCCAGCATTGACGAAACACAAGCGTTTGCACATCGCTCAAGCTAGTGGGCTTGAGGGCAGTATCCAATACTACAAGTGCTTCGTCGAGAGTCATCTTCACGTTATTTGCCGTTGGTGCAAGCGACAACACTATCATGATTTAAACCTAGCGAAGCAGACCGATACTGTGCCAAAAATGGCCGCAAGCCGTTGACACCAAAGCCGACGTGCGGAATGGAGGGATAAACGGATGAATGGTAGTGCCTGCCGTCAGGAGATTGCCTTGCCCTGAGCCAGTGAATGGTGTTGAACCGTATCATTTTGTTAAATCAATCGATCGATTCGTCATCATTTCCAAACGTCAAACCGAGAATAGGAAAACAGTCACGCTTCAAGAAATCAGGGGTGTTCGTATGGCTCTGTCTAGATTACGGCCTTCTGCATTGCGCCCTTCTGTTTTGTGGCTACCTGTTGCTGCACTCGCTGCGGTGCAGGGCGCTTTTACCTTTGGTTGGGTCGTTTATGGTGTGCATTTGCCAGCGCTGTTACAGCAGGTTAACCTGCCTGCCACCGCTGCTTCTACGGTACTGCTGGTGGAGGCACTTTTGGCGATCGCATTGGAACCTATGATCGGTCAGTTTTCCGATAGGTTGACACAGCGGCGCGGCAACCGCTTTCCGATCATCGCTGTGGGCGTGTTGCTATCAGCAGCGCTGTTTATTTTGATTCCTGTATTGGCACGTTTTGGTAGTCAGGCTCTGCTGCTGACTATTCTTATTATTTGGGCGATCGGCATGAGTTTAGTTCGCACGCCCGCTATGGCACTGCTGCGTCGTTATGCTCATCCTGTGTACCTGCCAATAGCGGCTAGTTTGTTGACGTTAGCCATCGGTTTGGCCGGGGCAACTAAGCCATTTGCGGCACCGTTGATGACCAGCCTGAATGTGGAAGTGGTGTCTTCTCTGGCGGCAATTCTGCTGCTGCTGGCCGGAACCGCGTTGCGGTCGGTGAATGCGGCGATGGTGGAAGTACCGACGGAAACAGCCGCAACCCCAGCGCCGCGCCTGTCGATCGCTCAGCTCGGTCTGTTTGCCGCCGCAGGCATGATGATTACGCTGGCGTTTCGCGTGGCGATCGAAATTTTTCCCAAGGTGCTCAAGGCTCAGTTGCCCTCTGTGCATCCGCCTGTGCTGGTGGGCTTAGTGTTTGTGGCGATCGCGCTGGCAGCCTTACCCGCTGGCAAGCTGGCGCTGCATTGGGGCAATCGTCGCACTATGCTGTTGGGTTTAGGGGGCATGGGTCTCTGTTTGCTGCTGCTGCAATGGCTTCAGAGTTCTGCGGTTGCCGTTGCGATCGCGCTGGGATTGGGTGCCACTTTTGCCCTGGTCACAAACGGGACGCTACCCTGGGTCTTCTCTCAGCTTCAGGTGAGTCAGGCTGGCCTGGGCGTTGGCATGTTTTTTGGTGGCGCAGCGATCGCAACAAGCTTGCTTAACAGCCCGTTTACGTTATGGTTGACACCCAATGTTGGCATCGGTGTTGCGATCGCGGCTCTGTTCTTTGCAGGTGGCTGTGTGGCCGCAAGCAGCATACCCGAACCAGGCATGGGCGTTCAAGACTCGCTGTAACGGCTCGCTGTAACTAACTGGCCTCGTCCGATGGTGACCATCTGGTTGCAGCCGTTTGTGGTGAAGATCAGGCTTTGTAACGGATGCGTTTCAATTGCGGGCTACTGATTGAAGCGCTGGCGCTCGATCCAAATCAATGCATCTTGCTCGGAGCCAAAGCGGTGATGTTTTTGGGTCAGCGGATCAAACACTTCAAGATAGCTCTGACCCCGAAGATTGTTCTTCCAGCTAACCTGTAGCTCTGAAGGAATTGTGCAGGTCTGCACCAGCCCGTGCCAAAATTGGGTTTGCTTCAGTTTCTTGACGACCGCATTCCAATAGCCTGGTAGTGCTGGAAAGGGCAGGGGCAAAGGATTAGAATCATTCGTTGGGCGAATTAAGTTGTCGTGTTTCATTAATGTGTGCGTTTTGATAGTTACAAGTGGGTAGTTCAGGTTAAGAGTTTGACATCCGTATCCGCATCAGGGGATACAAGGCCAAGCCAGATCTTGTCGCGATCGGGAAGCTGGTGTAATTGCTCTTGCAACCAGGCGGTAAACTTTTCCTCAAGCAATTGCTGCCGCATCGCGTCGTCAAGCTGAGCCGGAAGGGTTTTTTCTAGACGCACGATCATGCACCATCCGCCGAACGAGAAGGGTTCAACTTGCCCCACTTGACTCGTGCGGAGACGCTCTGCCAGGGCAGGGGTGAGGGTACCCAGTTGCACGGGGCCAATGAGTCCGCCCGTCTGGGCTTCTGCCCCTTCCGAATAGTGCTGTGCCAGTTCTGCAAATGACTGTTCGTCTTCAGCAATGCGAAAGAAAAGCTCTTGAGCCAGATCCTTATCTTTGGTTCGTAGCAGCGAGTAAATGACCTGATCAACGTCATTCTTGCGCTCAAGAAAATAGGATTCGAGTTTGTGACCCCAGGTGACTTGCTTAAACGTGTCAATACGCAGCGATCGCGTTGCCCACGCTTCAAACTGCACCTGACTTAAACCGCACTGCGATCGCCAGGTTTGCTGCTGTTCAGCTGTGACTAAATTCCACTGCTGATAAAGTTGCTGGCAGGCTGTTTCAATTTCTTCCGGTGTACAGTCAATGTTGATGATGGCGCGATCGATCACACGTTCGCATAGCAGTTGTGGCATCATCTGATAATTGACTAGCAGCGGCAGCAATTCTTGATTGGAGGCGCGTTGATGTAGATCTTGAATCAGAGAGGGATTGCTTTGTAGAGCAGTTGCAATCATGACGTGTACTCCTTGTAGGGCAGGGCTAGAGCATCCACTACAGCCCTGCCCGCCATCAGTATTGAGAGATTAAACAGCGGCTAGAATCTGCTTAAGTTGGGTTGACTGCATGAAGTCAAGGTATTTTGCGGCAAGCGCGGGGGGCAGAAATTCTAGAAGCAGTTGGTTTTCAACCCACACCTCAATTACGTCAAAAAAGTCTTGACGACTAAATTGAGCAATGTGCCAGCCTTCACGCTCAGCGATCGCTCGAATATGGTCTTCACTGGTGGATACCGAGATGGCGGCATGAGTTGCCGTGTAGGGAGATGGGTTTGAATTTTGTCTGGCCTGACATGCTTCCATCCCGCTTCCGGGCATTAATTCTGTACCACGCGGATGTACCTCAATCATGGTGCCGTGAAGGTCGAGCGGTAGAGCAATGTAGCTGCCGGGATGCTCTGGAAACGGGATAGCTTGCCCTGCAAACATCTCGGCCAAAACCTGAGCTACATGCAGCGGATCGTTGGCGGCAATCGAAATATGATGAATCATGTTAATTCCTATTCAATGCGGTTTGGTTGAAGACAGTACTCCCAAACGTGAGAGTGTCTATCCTGGCTGCGATCGCCTTAGACGGCAACGTGATCGAAACTGGCTGCGAAGCGGGTATTGCCCTTCGACTGGCAGACCTGAAGAATGTAGTCTCCTGCCCCTTGTAACCCTGTGATAGTGTCAAGATTACCGTTGCGAGAACTGACACCACGGACAACCACTTCGTTTGAGTCTACTACGCCATCACTATCCAGATCTTGTACGACGCGGATATTGACATTTCCTTTCTTGTTACCCAGTTCCCGAACGTTCACATTCAAACTGCTGGTTCCGTCCAGGGTGAACGCAAAGTTGTCGGCGTTGTTGTTATCGCTGATGCGACCGCGCTTTTGCAAATCTTGCGAGATGGTTCCCAGCGAAATCTCTGGAGCAGCCAGAGGATTTGCCCCATTTGATGTACCACGCGCTAACTGAACATTGTAGCCAGTGTCGAAAACGGAGGTGAGTCTGGCAATGTAGTGGCCTTTACTCAAGGTTGAATTGATTGTCTGTACAGTGCCGCCGCTGCCCGCATTAACACGAACCGTGTCACCAGTGTTGAGGATGCCATCGGCATTGTTGTCATTAAACAGGACAAGCGCAATTTTTTCACTTGAGAACGATCTTGAGGTAATCGCCACATTTGCTGTAATTGAGCCAGTTTCAAAGGCGTAGGTATCTGTCCGAATTCCCAAGCCTCCACCGGGACGTTGCAGCGTTCCATTGCGCGATTGCGTAGTACCAAAGCCCAAGAAGCCAAGATTGACGTTAGCCATTGTATTTTCCTGAAATGTAGAAGAGATTAGTGTGAATTGAGTTGAACTAAATGCGAATCAATGATGGGTTAAGTTCGATCGCCTTTATCAATTCAGCCAGTGCGTTACCTGCACTTATTCAAGATAGAAAAGTGTATTGAATTTGTCAGTTCGAGAAAGTCAGTATGAAGCCAGCGAAGAAAGTCAGATTTTGTCATGTATGGTAGAACCGCTTGAGCGATCGCAACGTGACTTCAATCTACACATGCAAATATCCCCACTTCTGAGAAAAAGAAGCAGGGATTACCCTCGGCAGATTGGAGCTAAATCACCATTGATGCCTCATGCCTCAAGCACAACGCGATCGAGCGGTGCTGCAACACAGGTCAAAACATATCCTGCGTCGCGATCGCTGCTGTTGAGTCCATCTGGCTCTGAATCATAGCGAACGGAACCTTCAAGCTTGCGTTTTTTACAGGCACCGCATACACCCTGTCTGCAATTGCTGCGAATTTTGATGCCTGCCTGTTCCGCCAATTCTAGAAGTGTTTCTGTCCCATCGCTGGCAATGTCTTTTTGAGATTGCGAGAAATACACGCTTGGCTGGCTGGATGCAGATACAGGCGAGGAAACCACAGGCGGTTTGGGTTTGGCTTCTTTCAATTTTTTGGGCGCACCAAAGCTTTCCTCATGATAGTTTTGCATGGGAAACCCCAGACCTTCAAACAGCGTTTTTGTACTTTGCATGAAGCCCTCCGGCCCACAAACATAAACAGTACGATCGCCAAAATCGGGTGCAATGGTTTGCAGCATGGCCGGGTCTAATCGGCCTGTGAAGCTAAACCAGGAGTGTCCCGGCTGCGGGCGCGTGGTGGCGATCGCCAGCCGAAAATTAGCCAACCGTGCCGCCATCAACTCTAATTCCTGCCGAAAAATGATATCGCCAGGAGTACGAGCGCAATGAAAGAAAACGATTTCTGTTTCTGCTCCGGTATCTGCAAACCAGCGCGACATCGACATCATTGGCGTAATGCCGCTTCCGGCAGAAATCATCAAGAGCCTGGTTGGTGGATCTGGTAAACAGGTAAACTTACCCAGAATACCGTTCAATTTGACGGAATGACCCACCTTAAGATGATCGTGTAACCAATTGGAAACGAGTCCTGGTGGTGCTTGTGGCGCATCGGCTGGTGGCGGCACTCGTTTCACCGTAATTTCTAGCGTGTGCGGACGTGTAGGCGAAGACGAAATGGAGTAGGAGCGCAGCACCTCTTCGCCGTTAATGTCCAGTTCTAAAGTGACAAATTGACCGGGCAGGTAGTCAAACAAAATGGCGGGTTCAGCTACAAACGTGAATGTTTTCACATCAGCGGTTTCTGCAACGATGCGGATACAGTGCACGGTCAGGTTGCCGTTTGTCCACATTGGGCGGTTGCTCTGCGGTGACAACGGTTGCGAAACAGGTTCGATCGCTTCAATCAGCAGCACAAAATCACCAATGCTCAACCGATCTCCTGGCTTCAGGCAACACAATTGATCGATCGCAATGGGTTTGTCATTGAAATAAGAACCGTTGGCACTACCTAAATCGTTGTAGTAGTATTGCCCGTTTTGCAGCAGGATTTTGCCATGAACTCGGCTCACATCAACGCTATCTAAGATCAGGTGACAATGAGCAGCCCGCCCAATTAGACATTCCTGCTGAGGCAGTGTTTCTGGCGTCACCACAGCAACTTGAATGTCATGAATCCGGGTATTAAGTTGCTTAATCTTGAGCATGTTTAGTCTCCTATCAACAGCAATTGAGTGATGCCCTACAGGTCATTGGAAGAATTGGAAGAATTGTTAGTGCGATCGCGCTCGTGGCTTGTTTCATCCTTCAGCGGACGAACAACCGTTGTATCTGCATTGCTTCGGTGATCAATTGTTTTCCTCGATGGTGAGGCGGCATTGCCACGATAAACTGTGACATCCTGATGGCGATCGCTCTCTCGTCGCAGCGTTGGTTCCGTTTGCCGCGATCGCTCCACTACAAACAGTTGTGGCTCTTGCGTTTGCAGTTGGTCTAACGCCGACCAGTGCAGCTCATCTGATAGTCCCAGTTTTTGCCGCAGCGGACGGAAGACGGTCACACTCATCCGGGCAGTAATGCTATGCTGCTCAAACGCGTCTCGCAACACGCCTCGATACACCTGAAGCTGGTAGTCTTGCGAAAAACCAGGCAGTACTTTTGCCAGGGCATACAGTTCATCAGGATTTAGTTCATCGAGCGATCGCCCTTCCAGCGCTTGAGTCAGGTCAATGTTGAGTTTAGTGAGTTGCCGCCGCAGCAAGTTTGCATCCCGTTCACGGTTGTAGCGTTGGGCACTGCGCTGCCAGGTTTTTGCTAGCCACAGGCTACTGGCGGCAACGGCAACCCAGGTCAGACTTTGCTGAGCGATCGCTGGCAGGTAGCCCAATGTTGAGCGAACACCCAGGAAAAACAGCAGGTTGAAGGCCATAAAGCTGGCGATCGCAAACAGACGGCTTTGCACCTGATCCACACTGAGTGGATTTCCCCAGCGCTGATTGAGTTGCTTCGCCTGACGTTCTGCCCACAGTCCGATCGCGTAGGTTAAACCAGTCGTGATTGTAAGCGTGAACGGCGCGGCGATCAGCTTGGGAATGGCGATCGCTCGACCAGCAATGAAAAAGCCTGGATTCAGTAACGTTGCTAGCTGGTTGGTTTCATTCCAAACGCCTGCGGACAGCAAATTCCAGTTGCCAGAATAGAGCCAGAAGTACAAATAAAATCCGATCACCAGTCCCACATAGCCGTAGTAGAGCAGTTTGCGATCGATTTTGCGAAGGTCGTTCCAGTAATCGCCCTCGGCATCAATATCCATGCATCCCGTTTTGCAGGCAACGCAGGCGCTTTTTTCGCTGCCACTTTTGTCTACCGTGCGGCACATGGATTGTGTAATGGTTTTGGGTGGTGCAGTGTGGGCAATACTGCCAAACAGTCCACTCGGCTCGCTGTAAATTTTCTGTACTGGAGCCATTGGGCAGAAATAGTTGCACCAGGTTTTGCCGTCATAGAGGAAGCCAATCGTCAGGGCAGCACCAATTGTGAGCAGCAAGAATAGCCCTAACCAGTGGCGATCGGAATTGACCAGCAACAGCCGCAGATTTAATCCGATAAATAGCAAACTCCATTGCAGGGACAACGCATTACGACCGAGCCACGATGTTTCGCTAATGGTGCGCTTCCGCTGCCAGCCCAGGGCACGAGGAATCTGTGATAAGAATGACAATGGGCAGATGCGTCGCCATGCCTCATGACCAAAAATCAGCAGTGTTAGAATTACCAGCGGTAATACCATCCCCCAGAACAGTCGCGCTCCCATTGGGTAAGGGTCAATAGGACGGCACTCTCCTTGAAACTGAAAGCAACCGTTGACCGTGGTGGCGGCAAAGAGGCGATCGCTCATCGTCCATGCGGCTGACACCGGATCATAAAACATCGACACAATCAGAATGAGCCAGCCGATCGTTAGTCCCCAGCGCAATCGATGCATAACCCTTTCCGACAGTTTCGAAAACATTGCCGCAGCCTCCCAAAACGCAGTACTGAGAGCCAGCGTAAGCAAAATCGTTTCATTTGCCAGCAAGAAAAAGTCAGGTAACGTCAGACGATGAGTCTCAATCCTTGAAGTGGAGCAATTGCGTCTTCATCCGCCCCCCTCGTCTTCTAGTTCTGGGGAAAAACTGGATCAGCTATTGCTTACAGCCATTTTCATTTTCATTCACCACGCCTCAAACCCTACACCCTACACCCATCCTGGCGAGATTGTGGCTGACTCGATTAAGAACTGCTGCAACATCAGAAAATTCAGGGGCAACTACAAAACACACGATACGGTTTTGATCGTCCCCAAAGTGCTTCTGTAGGGCTGTTTCATGAATCGCCATTCAGAGCATGACATCCCTTTTCGAGTCATATGACCTTCACACCTGACTTCTTCTGACTTTTTCTTGCTGGCAAAACGGAAAAGCTTGATTAATCTAGTTCTTGTGTTCAGACGCAAGTCCCTGTTTCTTGCAGGTTCCTCAACTAACAAAAACATTGTTCTTGTCGATCGCTCTAGCAATGACCAGATTCAGGATTTGAAAATGCGTTGCTCAAACCTTAAATAGCTGACGGATCTAAATAGTTCTAACTCCTCAGTAATACAGCAACGGTTCACGTTTCTCAGATCAAAAACAGCCTGTCAGGTTGACCGCTTCGTGCGTCAAAAATGGCGGCGATCGCACAGCGCATCCAATTAAACACTCAACAGATACACCAGGAGAAATCAAGATGGCTAAGGGAATCAATCTACGCGGCACCAACGCGAACGACCTATTTAGAGGCAGCCGTAACGATGATGTTTACTTTGGAGAAGGTGGAAACGATCGGCTGTTTGGCCTGGCTGGTGAAGACCGTTGCAACGGTGGCACGGGCAATGATCTGATTAATGGGGGTGCAGATGGCGACGACATCATTGGTGGTGCCGGTAATGATGTGCTGATTGGCGGCACAGGCGACGACACCATTGCTGGTAATGCCGGGAACGATCGCATTACTGCCGGATCTGGCGACGACACTATTGAAGGCGGATCGGGGCGCGATCGCATTGCTGGCGGTGCTGGCGATGATAATATCAGCGGCGGGTCGGGCAATGATCTTTTGCTTGGCGGTAGCGGCAACGACTTCATCACGGGCGATCGCGGCAATGACATCATGAGCGGCGATGCCGGAGACGACACCCTGGTCTGGAATGACGGTGACGGCAACGACATCATGAGCGGTGGCGACGGGCGCGACACGATCGAAGTGAATGGCTCGTCGTCTAGAGGCGACAACTTCGTTTTGGGTAAAAACGCTCAAAACCAGGCGTTCTTTGAGCGGACTGGGTTAGATGGACTGGCCATTGGTCAGTTTGATCTTACTGTGGATACCTCGGAGGTGTTTGATGTTAACGGTGGCGGTGGCAATGACACCTTTATCGTCAATGATTTAACAGACACAGGGGTCGAAGTTGTGGAGTTTAACGGCGGTGAGGGCAACGACATCCTCGATGCCAGAAACAGCAGTACCCGTGTAGTTGCGGTTGGCGGCAATGGCGATGACACGCTGATCGGCGGCACTGGCACCATCGTCGGAGCCAATAATGCCACGCTGGGTGACACGCTCACGGGTGGTGCAGGTCGTGACAAATTCCAGTTCTCTACCGATCCGTTTGCTGGCGGCGTTGCAGGTCAAAACCTGAATCGTCCTGATGTTGTAACCGATTTTGCCATTGGTGAAGATCAAGTGGTGTTCGATCGCCAACAATTTGGCCTGAATCAACTCAACTTCCAAAAGGGAGCGGTTGGTGCGCTCTCAGGAAACAACAACCTTCTGGTCCTCGAAGGCGGATTTGCAAATGCGGGAGCTGCCGCCGCCGCCATCCGCGACAACAACAATATCACCTCTGGTCGCGGTGCATTCGTCTACTTCAACCAAACACTCGGCTTCAGCCGCGTTGTGTTCTCCGAAGATTTGGCGAACGGTGGACGCTTCAGCGTTCAGGCAAACCTGATCAACCTCACAGATGTGGCCAACCAGGGCAACTTCTCTGCGGCTGAATTCGGTCTGGCCTAGACCTTACCTGGCATTGTTGAGGCGATGAAATTCCTTGCCTCAACAATGCAGCTACGTTACAGCGGGGGGCAACGTCAGCACTGGATACAATTGCCAATTGCACCAAACCCTATTATCCCTTTTCTATCGAGAGGTTCGTGCCATGAACAATGATGATGAAACATCGATCGCTACAACCAGACAACTATCCTGGTTTGGTTATGCTGCCGCATCGCTGGCTCTGTTAGGAACCGGATTTATCTTAGGCAATTTGAGCCGATCGCCCACGGCACAAGGATTAAACCCCTCTGCTGCTCAAGCGGCTCAGCCCTGCAACATTGCCATTCAAGCGCTGGATGCTGGCGTACCAGATGCAACGCAGTTAGTTGAACCGCGCATTGCTCTGGAGAACTGCGCGATCGCAACCGAGTGGAAGCAGTTGAGTGTACAAACCTCCATTGGGCGATTTGGGGCAGCCTGGTGGGTGGCGCTATCTCCCGATGGCACCACGCTGGCCTCGGTTAGCGGCAGCGTGGTTGAAGTTCGAGACATGCAGACACAAAAAGTACTGCATACGCTGCAGGGTCATACCGATGTGATTCATGCGATCGCCATTAGCCCCGATGGTGAAACTCTGGCAACAGGGAGCGCTGACCGCACCATCCGGCTGTGGAACTTGCAAACGGGCGAACTGCTGCAAACGCTAAACGGGCATGTTGGCGTGATCTGGTCATTGGCATTCACCCCCGATAGTCAAACGCTCGCTAGCGGCGGTGGCGACAGCACCATTCGCCTGTGGAACCTGCAAACCGGGCAGCTACTGCGAACCTTGTCGGGGCACCGCGATCGCCTCTTCCCCGTCGCCTTTAGTCCCGATGGGCAACGGTTGGCGAGCGGCAGCAAAGATACCACCATTCGGCTATGGGACTGGCGCACCGGCCAACTCCTACAAACCCTGACAGGACACACCGACACGGTGAGAGCGTTGGCCTTTACCCCCAGTGGTCAAACGATCGCCAGTGCCGGATGGGACGGTGCCATCAAGCTCTGGGATGTTGAAACTGGAACGGAACTGCACTCGTTTTTGGGACACGTTAATCACATTGTGGCGATCGCCTTTAGTCCCGATGGTAAAACCCTTGCCAGCGGCGGCATCGACAGCACAATTAAACTGTGGGATTTAGAGCAGAAAACGCTAATAGCAACGGTGTTTGGCAATTTTGACTGGGTTTTATCGGTTGCCTTTAGCCCCGATGGCAAAACATTGGTTAGCGGCGCACGGGATGGCACAATCGCACTCTGGCAGCGAAACTAACCCCACAAGACGGCGTGTTTGTAGCAAATCGACTCAGAGTAGACATAATTTCCATGAGTCAACATTCTTCACCTCAACCGGATACATGGATTGGTCGTTTAGTTGGCGATCGCTATCGGCTCGATCAGCGGCTGGGCGGCGGCGGCATGGGCGATGTTTTTCTGGCAACGGATACTCGGCTCGGCAAAGCGATCGCGCTGAAAGTATTAAAAGAATCGCTTGCAATTACGAATAATCGAGAGTTAGAAACGCGATTTGAGCGTGAATGTGCTATTTGCGCCGCTCTCAAAAGTACCCATATTGTTCAGGTGAGCGATTACGGATTAACGTCCGAAAACTACCCGTTTTATGTCATGGAGTACCTTCAGGGGCAAACGCTGGGACAGTTGCTTACAGAACAGCCACGCCTCTCGGTCGAGCAAACCTGCAACATCATGATCCAGGTTTGTGCGGGGTTGGAGGCTGCTCATGCTGGAGTCGTGTTATGGAATCGAGAAACCAATACAAGTGAACAAATTAAAGTCGTGCATCGCGACCTCAAGCCGGACAACATTTTCTTGATTCCAACCGCGTTAGGAGAATTTGTCAAAATCATAGATTTCGGTATTGCCAAAATTCAATCATTACAGGCAGAACACACTGCCACCAACCTTTTTCTGGGAACCTGCCACTATGCCTCTCCTGAACAGTTTGACGGAGACACGGTGGATGAGCGATCGGACATATACAGCCTCGGCGTGATTCTCTACGAAATGCTGTCGGGCATTGATCCGTTTGGGTTGGATTTTAGAAATCACCCAATTACCAACCATGCCTGGCTAACGGCTCATGCCACAAAACCGCCGCAACCGTTGCGATCGCAATCCGGATGTGAACAGCTACCGTCTGCCCTGGAAGCGGTCGTCATGCGCTGTTTGCAAAAATCGCCGACCGATCGGTTTGCTTCAGTGAGCCAGTTAAAGGCAGCGCTACAAACTGCAACAACACGTCCAACTTTATCCTCCCCCGCCGAAGCCGTGACGCAGGTACGACAGCGACTCGCAATCCCAGCAACCCCGGTATCCCGCAGCGATATTAAGCCCGAAACAGCGTTACCTCACTACCTGTCTAAACTTTTGATCGGCATGGGGGGAGCTGTATTAGCTTTGACAATCGGCCTGTATGCCGTGCCCTATGTCCTGAAGTATCCAAACCTCGTTCCTCGATCGCTTGCCGGGGGCAATCAACTGGCGTTGGTCGAAACGCTAACGGGAACGGCTCCAGTTCAGTCGGCTCTGTTGAGTCCCGATGGGCGATCGCTGGTTAGTGTAGACACCGCCCAGGTCGCAGGTCGCTATCCCATCAACGTGTGGAACGTGGGTACGCGGCAGGTACAGCGGGCGCTGGCCGGACACACCGATGTGGTGCAATCGCTCAGTTTAAGTGCAGACGGGAAACTGCTTGCCAGTGGCAGTGGCGATCGCACCATTAAGCTATGGAATCTGACGACAGGCGAACTGATTCAAACGTTAGAGGGACATACGGCACCCGTGCTGTCGGTAGCGCTGAGTCGAGATAGCCAAACACTGGTGAGCGGTAGCGAAGACCGAACGGTACGAATCTGGAATTTGGAAACGGGCGAGAGCCGCACGCTGTCGGCACATACAGCGGTGGTGTATTCGGTGGCTCTCAGTCCAGATGGTAAGACGATCGCCAGCAGCAGTGGAGACAAAACGGTTCGTATCTGGAATGCAACGACAGGTGATTTGCTGCGGACGCTCGGCGAACCAGGCGGCCATCGAGATGCCGTTGCTGCGGTGGCGTTCAGTCCGGATGGGCAGCAGATTGTCAGCGGTGGCTGGGATGGATTTGTGAAGCTGTGGAATGCTTCAACCGGACAATTGCTGCAAACCTTTGAAGGGCACAGCGATCGCGTTGTTTCGGTCACTTTCTTAAGTCCCCAAGCTATTGCCAGCGCCAGTTTCGACCACACCATTAAGCTATGGGATACCCAGGCCGACCGATCCCCTGGCAAAACACCTCGATCGATTCAAACGATCCCGGCTCATTCGAGCCAGGTGCTATCGGTCAGCAGCCTTGCCGACAATACCTTAGTGAGTAGCAGTAGTGATACAACGATCAGAATTTGGCGATGAAACATCTGTTGCAAAACAGTGAGCGTCGCCGCTATGCCCAAAAAAGTATGCCTGGTAAAACATAGCCAAACTGATAAAGCCGCTTTCCTGGTGCTGAAGCACAAAAACAGAGCAGGGAGAATTTTTTGCAGATGAAGCCGCTATCATTAACAAAAATCTAGTTAAATACACTTACTACTCGTCCATTGCCAACTTTGTTGACAAATATTTAGCATTTATCCCCATTTCCTGCTCATAGTGAACGTTTACTGTTCAATTTGCGACATGATGAACAGCAATACGGCTACAAGAAGAATTTAGGAGGAACACAGAGCCAGTGATGAAAGCATTGGTTATTATTCCATCGACCTTGCGTGGAGGAGTGGAAGAATATGTTCTACGCGTTACTTCAGGTGCAGTTAAGGCGGGTTGGGATGTTCATGTTGCTCTTCCTAATGCCCCAGATGTTCAAGCCTTGATCAATGATTTTCAACAAAACGGCGTTGATTATCATCCGTTAACTATTGCTGAAACGATTTACCGCAAAAAGTTAGCCTGGTTCAGGCGATATCTGCCCCAATTCATTAAAACGATCGCCTTACTCAAACGCCTTCAGCCGGATGTTGTGCAGATTGTGCTACCGCATCCCGAAAACTGTTTGGGCAGTATTTTAGCTTGCGCCTTTTTGCAGGTTCCAACCGTTGTGCGCTTTGGGCTGGTTGCCTCACAATGGTCGTTTGATTCGCTGCGGCTCAAACTTTATCGGTGGGCGCGATCGCGCCATCAGCAATGGGTCACTATTTCGCAAAACAACCGCGAGCTGGTGTCCAGGTCGTTTGAGATGCCACAGCAAGACATTGTGTGCATTTACAATGGAGCCTCGGTGGTCGTACCAGACCGCACCCCTCAAGAAATTGAGGCGACTCGCAACACCGTGCTTCAAGAACTGGGGCTTTCCCCCAACAGCATTCTCGCGTTAACCGTTGGACGCCTAGAAGGACAGAAAGGATACACTGACCTGATCCCAGCCATTCCTCATATTGTCAAAGAGTTTCCAACCGTTCAGTTTATTTGGGTCGGCGACGGCAAAGATCGGCCTAAATTGACCAACCTTGTGAAAGAGTACGGCATTGAAGCAAACGTTCTGTTTCTGGGCTATCGCTCTGATGTACCCAAACTGCTGGAAATCGCAGATTTGTTTGTCTTTCCGACGCATTTTGAAGGTGGGCAGTCAAGCGCGATCGCTGAAGCAATGGCCTACGGATTACCCATTGTTACCTCAAATGCTAGCGGCATCCCAGAAGTAATTGATCACGGCGTTCACGGTTTGTTATTTCGCACTGGCGACAGTTGCGACTTGCTAGAAACGCTGCGGTGGACGTTGCGGCATCCCGAACAGATGCAGCAGATGGCTCACAATGCACAGGTGCGATCGCACGATTTCTCTGAAGCCAAAATGGTGCAAAACATGCTGGATCTTTGGCACAAAATGAGCGATCGGTCTACTGAAGCAATTTAATACGGTCGTCGCATCGCACCAGATGGAATAGCGTACAGCCTGTTATGGCAGATGCACCCTGCACTACCCCAGCGGCGATAGTCGTTATTGGTGATCAAACATCACCACGAATTCGGTCTGAGGATGATGTTGTCGCAAAAACTGTAGATGCCCATCGGCATCCGAGCGCCGACGAAATCGAGCTACAATTTGCCATTCCATATTCGGAAAGAGACGGGCAATGGCCCAATGGTGCAGGCGATCGCGATAAGGCGCAGCAGACTCTGACACGAAATCATTGAGATTCGAGGCGTGTGTCATGATTCAGTTATCCGTAAAGAGTGGGCGTTAGTAGCTCTCTGGGCGGGGAGATACTAAACTGGCTTTGACTACGATTAAAACCTCATACACAGAGAATGTCAATTGTCAAGGTTCAACCTTTAAATGGGAGGCACCATCTTCAAATCCGGTTCAAACGTTGAGCTATTTTTCCTCAGCGATCCCAGCGATTAAACCCCTCGCGGCACCATCGTTTGAATGCTGGAGCGCGAACCAACCGGGAACGGTTAACAGAGAATGGTTCGACGTTTGTTCTTACGTCTCCTCGATCTGGGCTTCGACCTGAACGCTCTGCCGAACGGGGACGTTAGCAAAACGGCTCGAAAGTCCCTCACTTTTGGAGGTTTTGGAGGGCGAACGCGGCAGGTCTAATTCGTTTCTAACCACTTCTTCAGGCAGATATTGCCATCCAGAAATGGCGATTTGTAATAACCATGCTCAAATTTTGTCCATTTTTCCCTCACTTTCTGTATGATTATGTCATGTCAATTAGAGGGGCGATCGTCTACACGCATCGCTGTTCATCATTCAGTCAGGCGGACTGAAGTTGATCCTGCTTTGTACTGCTGACCCGCTCAGTAGGTTGCCAACCCCAATTTCATGGTGTGGCTCATTGTGTTGCATGAGGAAACGAACGAATCTTATGGTGAAATCGCAGAAAAAACGGTTGAATCTTGATTTAACGCCCGAAGCCTACGAACTGCTTCAGCGGTTAGCGAACGAATCGGGGAAAAACATGGCAGAAGTCTTACGAACCGGGCTGGCCCTCTACGGCATCGCCCATGAAGAAAGCCATGATGGTCGAAAGCTCGGAGTGGTGAAAGACGATCGCGTCATTAAAGAAATCCTGATTGCCTAGCGGTTGCATTCTCTCCACAACCGTCTTGCTGTCAAATAGCTTGATTCAATACTTACACTGCAACTACAGGCCAGACGTAGCTTCAGTGGTAACCGTGCTGGCTGAATATACCAGTACCGGGACTCGCTTAAAAGCAGGGGTGCCCGATCGCGTCTCTATCCGCGCGTTGAAAATGGCATTCACTTCCGGATAAAACATCAGGGCTGCCCCTCGACGAACAGCACCATAGATCACCTCAACGTTTTCTAGTTGGCCTGCATTTCCCCGCACAGTAACTCGCTGATGCTCTTGCAAACCCACACTTTCGGCATCCGCTTGGTTCATCAAAATGCAGTTACGGTGCGGCATCCCCCGATACTTGTCTTCAATCTTGTAGACAACTGTATTGTGCTGAGAATAGCTGCGTCCTGTCATCAGGGCAACCACGATCCCTGGCGTAGACTCAGAAGCACCAAATGCTTCAGGTTCGGGCAGCGTCAGGGTGGGTAAAGGTGTAACAACCATAGAGGCTTTCCCCGATGGGGTTGAAAATTTCGGTTCGGTCACAATTCGACCACTGATAGTAAACTCTTCTTTGGTTTCGTCAATGCTTGCCATCTTCTCAAACCCAGGAATGGTTTGGGCAATCAATTGCCGAATGTATTTCGTATCCTGTAGCTTGCGCCAGTTAACTGGGTAGTCACCATGTATGCGGTGCGCCAGTTCCGTCAGGAAGGTAACCTCGGCAATCAGGTCGGCATTCTTAAGATGGGTTTGTCCTTCATCGTTCAGGCGAACGAAGTTATTGCCCGATTCCACAGTCGTTTTGTGAGGATTTTCAAATCGGTTCAAGACAGGAATGATAATGGTGTTGTGTCTGGCTAAACCATTGAAGTGTCCCAGGTTTGGTTTGGTCGCCAGATAGATGACCGTTTCAATGTTGCTCAGGGCGCGTTTGGCCTGGGTTAAGTCAGGGTTGGCACCATACAGGTTACCGCCCAGGCAAAGTAAGGTATCAATCTGGTTGGTAT
The DNA here is from genome assembly GCF_015207605.1 of Oculatella sp. LEGE 06141. Classification (GTDB taxonomy): domain Bacteria; phylum Cyanobacteriota; class Cyanobacteriia; order Elainellales; family Elainellaceae; genus Oculatella. The sequence continues at coordinate 31,008 of NZ_JADEWO010000021.1, read as the reverse complement.
CCGCCGCTTCAATTAACGCGCGAGTATCATATCCCTGAACTCGGCTGAGGGATCGTCCCAGCAGGTTTTCCATTGTTTTCTGGATTTCCTGCTTTAGATGAACGGTAACGCCCATTGAACCGAACCCCTGAACATTGGAATGTCCTCGTACTGGCATTACACCTGCGCCTTCCTTGCCCACATTGCCGCTGAGAAGAGCGGTATTGATGATACTGAACACGTTGTCTACACCGTTCTGCTGCTGGGTAATTCCCATTGCCCAGCCAAAGACAACCCGCTGAGAGGAGTGGATCAGCATGGCCGCCGTTTCAATCTCCTCCTGGGAAACGCCACAGGTGGAAGTAATGGTTTCCCATGATGTTACCTTGGCCTGTTCAACGATCGCCTCCCAGTTTTCGGTGTAGGCTGACAAAAACTCTTGTTGGATCAGTCCCCGTTCAACCAGGCATTTCTGAATTCCGACAAACAGAGCCACATCGCTACCAGGAATCGGTTGGAGGTAAAGAGATGAAATCTCAGAGCCGCTCAGTAGGGATTTAACTGGGAAAGCAGGTGAGCCAAACTTGACTAACCCAATCTCGCGAACGGGGTTGATCACAAGCACTTTACCGCCGCGATCGCGCAGTTTAATCAACTCATTCATCAAGCGGGGATGGTTGTAAGATGCGTTAGAACCAACCAGAACAACGCAGTCTGCCTTCTTCAGGCTCTCTAAACTGACAATTGATGTGCTGGTGCCAAACACTTGTTTAAGACCAACCGTCGATGGCGCGTGGCACAGGTCAGAGCAATCCGCCAGGTTATTAGACCCCAACGCCCGCATCATCAGTTGCAGTAAAAACGCGGCTTCGTTGGAAGAACGCCCCGAACTGTAAGATGCAACTCGTTCTGCTGGCTTACGAAATGCTGCAACGGCAATCTGATAAACTTCGTCCCACGAAATCCGTTCGTAATGAGACGATCCGGCTCGCAAAATAACGGGAAAGCTCAGCCGTCCTAAGCGATCTGCTTCCAACGAGGTGAGGCGTTGCAGTTGCTCGATGCTGTGTCGTTCAAAGAAGTGTGCCGCGACAGGTGGCTGAATTTCAGCAGAAATAGCCTCCACACTCTTCATGCAGCGCTGCAATGATTCGCCCACTTCATTGGTAAAGCTGCCCTTTTGGCCTCCGGTGCCCCACGAACACGACAAACACGCACTTTTATGCAGCAAGGTCTTCCACAACTTTGGGCCTTCGGGCGATAGGGTATGCTCTGCCCAATATTGAATAACCGATAAACCGCCTCCCATATCGGGCGTGTTGTCGTTCTGTTGTCCACCGGGTGCCGTCGGTTGAATATCGGGCGTTGGGTTCACATCCATAGGGCGACTCCTTGCTTAACCGTGCAGAGTGGTATCGCTCTAAAGCCATACACGGTTTATCCCCCGAACTTAACGCAAATTAGCCGTCTGTGAAAGTAGCTCAGGGTGGAATGTCGGTTTAGCAAGCTCCAGGGGATTGGAAAATGGATGGTAACGGTGTGGCTTGTCCGCTTAAGCAAAGGCCGGAACGTTAGCAGGCAACGCAGGTTGATGGTGTTGCACCGATCGGCCAGACTGCTCGTGCTGCAATTGGGCGTGATAATAAATCTGCTGGAATACCTGGCGCTGAGCGTGACTGCCGCCGATCGCCCAAAGTTGAGGCAATGTAGGCTTTAAGTAAGCGATCGCCCCCAACCAATCTTGTTTGGCGTGAGCCACCATTCCCCTGGCGGCTGGAATGGCAACGTCCATCCACCGTTTATGGGCAGATGGTTCTAGGGTTTGAGCATGGCTAATAATGCTGGAGAGCATCTCATTTACGGCATCGCTCTGTTCGGCTCTCGCAATAGCGTAAATGTAGTGCAAGTCCTGAAACGGCAGGGAATGTTCGTGTAGACGAGGACGCAAATGGGGCAGCAATTGGTGCCAGCGATTTCCTGTATCAATGCCCTTCAGGTCTAACCGCAGCAGCAAGGCGATCGCCCCCACCTGATCCTTGGGCGAAGCTTTACGAGCCTGTCCCCACACTCGCTGATCGTAGAGAGAAAGTACCGTTTGCGGTTCGTTTTGCTTCAGGTAAAACAACGCCACATGCCACCAGTTGTGGGTATACAGCATCGAGTTGCATGACTCCCATGTATCGGCTAGCGATTCCATCCAGGCAATTCCGTCCTCAGCCCGCTCCTGGGTTTCCATTACATGAGCTACGGCATGATGTGCCCAGGGATTGTGGCGATCGAGGTGGGTTGCATAGCGTCCGATCGCTTCGGCCTCATCTAGCCGATGGCATTGCTCCAGGGCAAAGGCCACCATGCCCAACAGGTCAGCATGGTCAGGATTAGCCGAGAGTACTGTTTCTGCAATCTGAAGCAGTCCCGCTTTGTCACCCCGATAAAAATAGTGATATTGTCCTTGCTGCACCGAAACTAAATCTTGAGGGAACCGTTGGGCAATGTTGTGGTGATACTCAATGGCTTCGCTAATGGCTCCTTTTGACCAGGCTACGATCGCCCGAATGTAGAGCTGTTCTCGCTCAGTTGCTTGCTGTTGATACCGTTGAGCTTGTTGCAAAAAGGGTACGGCTTGCCGACGGGCGATCGCACTTTCCTGAGACAAATAGTAAGCTGCTGCATAGGCTTGAGCGATCGCACAGGTAGGATCAGCCGCGATCGCTTGTAGAATTACCTGTTCGGCATCGCGCCCATAGCGCAGCGATCGCATGATGAACTCGTTGATCGCCGCGATCGCCGTTAGTGAGTCAGTGGTAACAGCCAGTTCCTGTCTATCATTTAGCATATTGCTTCGCTCTACTCTTCGGTATCCAACGCTATTGAAACGGGTGCTTCCAGCCGTTTCCTCATCAACCGATTGGCCTAAAAGCGTCAACTGCTAGAGGCATTGCCAGCCTGTCTAGTTTGAAGCAACAAACTGACTGAATCGCTCGGCTGAAACTACGGTAAGTCAATCGGATTATAGATGTTTGTTGAACGTAAGTATGTCACAGCCTGCTGTTAAATGGCAAGAAAAATCTACGGTTCGTCTGGCGACATTTAGTAGTTTCCCTGGCAGCGGCACTCAACCGTGCAAAGCTTTGTTCTCCTGGATCATCATACGTGGTCTGACGTTAAGATTGGTTGCGGGGAATACGTTCAGCAGGATGAAGCCATAGCTGGCTCCCATGCTGCATTCAACTGCAATTCAACATGGCAGTACAGTTGAGTGCTTTTGCGGTGTCAGTGCAAACACGGTTCAAAACGGGTGAGCTGTATAATCAGACTGCGTAGTTCCTTTGATGACAGATCCCATCCAAATATGAGGTGATATAGATAACCGATTTACAGCAACAGGAATTTTTATGTTCATCCCTCTATACGGTGCTGGCGCTTTATTTGTTTTCTCAGTCGGTTTGAATGCGTTTTTGAAAGATAGCTCTACGCCCAAAACCCACGCAACGTCCTGGCTGGTTTTAGGGTTGGCAACCGTTTTGTGGCCTGTAACGCTCCCCTCCATGCTCCGCGCCAAGCTTAATGCTCAATCGGGTGATGCTGCTTCCGAGACGGAATACCTTAGCCAGGGACTTGAGAATTCGATTTAGTCGCACTTCACCGTTGAACTAAACATTCCTGATGGAACTATCTAAATAATTCCTCTGTCACTAAATTCATTGTTGTAAAAGATAGGCGCTGTACTGAATAGGCAGCCTATCTTTTTTGTTTTTGCTTTGTTTTTGCTCTGGTTTGCCCTATGGGGATGTTTTAACGGTGCTGATGGTCAATCGAACTGCCCCCGTTTCTGGCTTGCCACAGGCGCTAAGACTTCTGAACCGATTCTGGATAAAGTCCCCAGAACCAGGAGATTCAGGAGGCGAATGCAGCACATTCGATACGTCTCAAACATCCTCTTAGAGTGTTGTGTGTATGAAGAGTTGTATCTTTGGTGAGCAGACCATCAACGTGGTGCGCTGCCTTCAGACCGTTTTACAGTAATATTACGAAAGGTTAAAGTATAAAGAAATACGCTGATGAAGCCTGAGCGGCAAAGCGCTTTCGCAGGACTCAGTCGTATCAGATCATCGTATTGGGGAGCCGATAGCAAAACAGATTATTGTTCTTTAGTGGCACAGGTTCGCAGACTTGAGTAAGAGTATGAGGCGTGAAAAACAGTTCGTCCTTTAGCTGGCAGAAGATTTTATACGGGGTTCGTACCAGAATTCTAGTTTGGTATGTTGTGCTGATGGGATGTTCTACCGCAATCTCGATTCTGGCGATTCGTCAAATCTTTCTCCTGCGGCTAGAAGAACGGGTCGAGCGATCGCTGATTCAAGAAGTGGGAGAGTTTCAGCAGCTTCGACACGGATTGAACCCAATGACTGGAGAACCCTTTGGCGACGACATTGCCGCTTTGTTTGACATTGTTTTATCTCGGAATATCCCGGATGAGAATGAGATCTTGCTGACCCTGTTGGATGGTCGATTTTACAAAGCCAGCGACGAAAACTTGCCAGCATCGCTCGATCCCAATTCCCGGTTAGTCCAAACCTGGGCACAACTGACCCAATCGCAACAGGGGCAGGTGGAGACAGCAATGGGAAACGTGTTTTATCGAGTGGAACCCGTCAACGTGAGAGGGGAAACACGGGGCGTTTTTGTGGTGGTGCATCCGATCGTTTATTCGTTAGATGAAACCAACGCGGCCATACTGACCATTGCTCAGGTCACGCTGACCGTTTTGGCTGTTGCTTCAATCATGTCCTGGCTCGCCGCGGGTAGGGCGTTGTTGCCTCTGCGGTTTCTGACAGAAATGGCTCGCTCTATTACCGGATCAGATCTGACTCGCCGCATTCCAGTAAAAGGAAGCGATGAAATTGCCGAACTGAGTAAGACTTTTAATGAAATGCTCGATCGGCTACAGGCCACGTTTGTGAGCCAGCGTAATTTCATCAACGATGCAGGGCATGAACTGCGAACGCCGATTACGATTGTTCGTGGTCATTTAGAGCTAATGGGTAGCGACCCTCAAGAGCAAGGGGAAACGCTGGATCTGGTGTTTGATGAACTCGATCGCATGAATCGGTTTGTCAACGATCTGCTGCTGCTGGCTAAGGCAGAACAGCCTGATTTTTTAAACGTAGCGCCTGTGGATACTGATTTAATCACGCTGGAGTTTTTTGCTAAAGCGAAAGCCCTGGCGGAACGAGACTGGCGAATTGTGATTGAAAATCCGGGATGCGTAGTGGTAGACCGCCAGCGCCTTACCCAAGCTGTGATGAATCTGGCGCACAATGCTACTCATCACACTCGCCGCGAAGACACGATCGAAATTGGTTCATCGTTGACTGCAACAGACGCTCGCTTCTGGGTGCGCGACACGGGGGAGGGCATTCCGCTAGCGGAGCAGGAACGAATTTTCGAGCGATTTGCCCGTGGCGCAAAAAACCGTCGTTCGGAAGGGGCTGGGCTGGGGTTAGCGATTGTGAGCGCGATCGCCGAAGCCCACGGTGGGCGAATAGAGTTATCTAGCCAGGTGGCGATCGGCTCAACCTTCGCCATTATCCTGCCTGTGGTAACGCTTCAGGCGGGTCTTGAATCGGTATCTGGTATTTGAAGTCTTTTTGAGTGGCGGTGTTAATATTGCCAGTCTTAACGTAGCGCCCGTGTCGTCATTCCGTTTCTGGCTCTAGAGAGATGTAAGTTTCTCAGGCCGTGTAAATCGAGAAAGCTAAAACCCACCTTAGAGAAAAACGGCAAGATGCAAAACAGCAGCGTGTCGATGGTTTGATCGATGAACCCCAAACCAGAAGGGCCAATGATCCAGGCAATGGGGTAGCCAATCCATAGCACTGTGAAGTAAATTAACAGGCGATCGTACAAGCTGGACAGTTCCAAACCCTGCCCTCTCGTTTTCACCCGAAATGGCCCCCAAATCAGGCTCATGATGACAACAAACGCGATACAGCCAACTCCATACCAGAGATAGCGCGTCCAGCCTTGAGAGAGGTCGGCAATTAAGCCACTGGTGATCATAACGACATCCGTTCCCATCACAGCCATTAGCAGCGGTTTGTCTTTATCCACCGTTTGCATTGCCGTCCAGCCAAGAGCCAACAGCAGCAGGGGTGTAGTTACCAGCCAGTCGATATAGCGAGCATAATGGGTGAGTTGTCCTGCAATTTCGACTTTGCCCTGGTCCAGTGCCATTGCCATATACGCTAACCCAGACCAGGTTGGGATAAAGATAGCGACTACATATTCTTGTTTAGGAACACCACGCGGATTCTTGCTGAGTAAAACAAAATAAAAAGCGCCGATCGCCATTGCAACAACATATAGCCAATGCAGAGCCGCCTGAATATCCATGAATTTTCTCCTACAAGGTAAACAAGCGGTGTGCAGGCAAGGCCAAAGCAGTGGTTGCACCAGCGAGAGGGAAACCCCGTAATGTCATTAGGTTCGTTTGCAACTGGTCATTTAACAGGCATGACTTTGGTTGTTACGCCCTTGGTTAAGCATCGGAAAAAATTGTGATTAAAAAATGACAATTCAGTATCGTCACTTTTTGATCACATTCATTTTTCAAACTGAGGGCAGAGTGGGGTAATTCTCGACAAGCGCTATAGTGAGCCAGAAGGGGGCTGTGCTGTAGCGCTTGTTGGGATGATTATTCCATATCAAGTTTCACAACGTTGCACCAGAGCCATAACAACTCTAAAACAGCGCTTCGGTTGGCAAGAGTTCAGGTTCTTCAAAGAATTTGAATGCTGCAATTAGCGTCCTTCGATAGGCGTATTCGATAGGCTTAAATGGTTGAGTCTATACGAGTACCCTCCGTCACTCAGAAATCGGTGGGAACGGAGTGATACTGAGGCAGATCATGGGAGGATGAGAGGGTAAGGGTCGTCCCGCTATGCCATCGTCCTAATCATTGTTGATTCTGTGGGACTACTTGACAGCGTCATAGTAGAAGCAGTTGCCAGCAGATGGAGTGAGGTAGACGGTGAAGTTAGGTCAGTGGATTGGCTTTTTGGCAGTGGCGGTTGCCCTTTACATACTGTGGCAGATTCGCCAAATTTTACTATTGCTATTTACGGCGGTTGTGCTGGCAACGGCTCTAAACCAGATGGTAGAGCGATTCGAGCGATCGCGGGTTCGGCGACCCTGGTCTGTGTTCCTCACGATCACAATTGTGATTAGCATCCTGGTTTTGGTGGTCTGGCTGATCGTTCCTGCCTTTATTGACCAGTTTCGTCAGTCGGTTGAACTGTTCCCCATTGCCGTCACCCAAATTGAATTGGGGTTGAGTTGGTTAGAGAGGAGTATCTTTGGGCGGTTTTTACCGGATCTTCCAGATGTTAATGTTAACCAGTGGATCGATCGCCTTCAGCCTCTGGGTAGCCAGGTCTTACAGCAAACCTTCGATTTTTTCTCAACCTCGCTCAACGCTACTCTTCAATTTCTGCTAGTAGTGGTGCTGGTTTTAATGCTGTTGAGTAATCCTCATCCCTATCGCCAGGGATTTGTGCGGCTCTTTCCAGCATTTTATCGCGATCGCGTCGATCACATTTTGTTGCGGTGCCAAAGCTCATTGGGAGACTGGTCGATCGGCGCGTTGATTGAGATGGTATTTGTGGCAGCGCTCAGCGGGTTGGGGCTGTGGATTTTGCGGGTTCCGCTCGTATTAGCTCATGCCCTGTTGGCTGGCTTGCTCAATTTCATTCCCAACATCGGGCCAACCCTCAGTGCGGTGCTACCCATCTCGATCGCCCTGCTCGACTCTCCGTGGAAAGCGCTGGCTGTTCTGGTGCTATATATTGTTATTCAACAAATTGAAAGCTACTGGCTTACCCCCACTGTGATGGCGAAGCAGGTGGCGTTATTGCCGGCTGTGACACTAACGGCTCAGATCATTTTTGCGAACCTGTTTGGCGTTTTAGGATTATTGGTAGCATTGCCGCTCACGGTTGTCGCTAAAACCTGGATATCGGAACTTGTGTTTAAAGACATTTTAGACCCGTGGCAACGTCCGCCAAGGTCAGCCGATCACTCGCCTCCGGACCTCGTCGATCGCAATTGAGTGGCCTTGGGATTGTGAATTCAATCACCTGCCAAATTACAGCGGTTCTCAATCGAGTCAGCCACAGTCTCGCCAAGATGGCTGTGAGGTGTAGGGCTTGGGGTGTGGTGAATGCAAATGAAAATGGCTGTAAGAGCCTGTTTGAGACGTAAAAGACATGATCCTCAGTCACTCCCTAACCTGATTCAGGTGGTTCCGATCTCACGGCTCCGTCTTCTCAAAACTGCAAAATCTGCCGTGCAATGGATAGGTAAATTAGGACACCGAGTACGTCCACTGCTGTTGTAATAAATGGAGCCGACATCAAGGCTGGATCAAACTTAAGCGCTTTGAACAGAAACGGTAAGGCCGATCCCGCAACCGATGCAAGCAAAGAAATTGCGACTAGGCTCAGCCCAACTGCGGTTGCCACTGCTAAGTTACGTTGAAGCACATAAGCCCATCCGGTAACGGTGACTCCCAGCATGATGCCTAACAGTAAACCTGCGATCGCCTCTCGCTTCACGATCCGCAGCGCTGTACCCAGGCCAACTTCGTTGGTGTTCAGTCCTCGAATTACCACGGTTGAAGACTGCGCTCCTACATTTCCGCCCGCATCAATTAAGAGGGGAATAAAGAACGCCAGAGCCACCACTTCCTCCAACAGATCTTCCTGGCTACTGATAACGGCAGTGGTTCCTGTATTCGTCACCAGCAAGATAAATAGCCAGACCACCCGACGGCGGGCAACCGTTAGCAGGTTGGTTTGGAAATAGTTGTCGTCCCCCGACTGCACGCCACCAAGAGTATAGATATCTTCAGTGGTTTCTGCTTCTAAGATATCAATGACATCATCCACCGTCACAATGCCGACCAACCGCTGTTCGGTGTCCACAACCGGAACGGCTAAAAAGTCATAATGCTGGATTGACCGAGCCACTTCTTCTTGATCGGTATCGGTATGAACATACACCACATCGTGCGTCATGATGTCGCCAATTGTTTGGTCGGGCTGAGCCACTACCAAATCGCGCAGGGACAGAATTCTTGTAAGGTGACGCTGGGCATCGGTAACGTAGAGAGAGTAAATCGTTTCGGTGGTTCTAGCCAGTCGGCGAATTTGTGCTAACGCCTGATCAACTGTCCAATTTTCCTTCAGCGATACGTACTCTGGGGTCATTACCCGGCCAGCGGTGTCTGCTCCATATCCCAACAGCAGTGCCGTTGCTTCCCGTTCCGCCGGACTGAGTTCCAAAAACAACCGCCGCACCACTTTTGCCGGAAGTTCATCAAACAACCGCGCCCGATCGTCTGGCGACATCCGATCGACAATGTCTAAAACATCCTGCCGCTTAAAGTCTTCTACCAGCACTTGCTGCACACTGGAATCAAGATGCTCATAGACATCGATCGCTTCCCCTTTAGACAGCAACCGAAATGCGATCGCCTGCATTGCCTCAGGTAAGCCTTCGATCGCTTCAGCGATATCGGCAGGCTGTACTGGAACCAGTAACGCTTTGGCACCCTGCAAATTTTCTTGTTCTAGCAACTGCTGAAGCTGCGATCGCACCAACTCGCGCAATTCTTGCCGAGATGCTGTTTGTGATGGATTAGACCACTGATTCTGCGTCATGCCGTTCTCCCTGAACCACCCTAAACTATGACACAACCGTTAAGCGCCAACCCAGGCGGTTGTAGAGTTTAATTGTTGGCAAGATGTGATTGAAGTAATGTTTTGTGATTAGTGTTGGCGACAAATGTGATTACAAAGTGACAACATTTGCGATTGAAACTGGGATGCCTCCAACCCAAGATGCCTCCATAGAGGCATCAATTTCCCAACACCGTACCCGATCATGGGTTGCCGAGAAAACTAATTTGCGATGAGAAGCCTTGCAGTGCTGTGTCTGGTTCGTCACTTTTCAATCACATTTCTTGCTTACCTTTGAAAATGCACAGCGAACGACCCACTTTAGGGATTTGCGAATCAATAAGATCATGCGTTGAAGGTTTCCTCGCTGGAGCTGCTTCCAACGCTGGCATGGTAGATGCAAACTTTTCTCTGCCGACTTGCCGTTTTATGATTCAGCAACATCCCTTTTCTTGTGCTTATTTATATCACCGTTCAAATTTAGATCAAATCTTTAGACCGATATAGGCTTAGTTTAAAGACACCATTTGCATCAATGATGTAGCAAGAATATGCAGTCCCACCAATGGCACAACCTATCCATCCAGGATGTTATCCAGCACCTTGGCACCAGCTTAGATGCCGGGTTGACACAAGCTGAGGTAGAACAACGGCAAAAACAATATGGGCCTAATCAGCTTCAGGCAAAAGTTGGGAGAAGCCCGGTCGTGCGGTTTCTCTTGCAGTTTAATCAACCGTTGCTATACATTCTGTTGATTGCAGGAGCGGTGAAAGCCTTTCTGGATGATTGGGTAAGCGCCTGGGTCATTTGGGGCGTTACCTTGATTAACGCCATTATTGGCTTTGTGCAGGAATCTAAAGCGGAAAGTGCGATCGCTGCATTAGCATCATCTGTGCAAACCGATACCACCATCCGTCGCGAAAATCGCAAAATTCAGGTGCCGTCTTCAGAACTGGTACCGGGCGACGTGGTGCTGCTCGTATCTGGTGATAAGGTACCCGCCGATCTGCGACTGGTAGAGGTTCATAACCTCCAGATTAATGAGTCTGCTTTAACCGGAGAGTCGGTTGCAGTCGAGAAGCGCACGAAAACCCTGGAGGCCGATGCCCCACTGGCCGAGCGCATCAACATGGCCTATGCTGGCAGCTTTGTAACATCGGGGCAGGCCAGGGGAGTGGTAATCGCCACGGGAACCGCCACCGAAACTGGGCGCATTTCCCAGCTCATGGAAGAGCAGACCAACCTGACTACCCCGCTAACCCGGAAGTTCGACAAATTTAGCCGCAGTCTGCTTTACATCATTTTGGGCGTTGCGGCTCTCACCTTTGCGGTGGGTTTGGGTCGGGGGCAATCCTGGGTAGACATGTTTGAGGCAGCGGTTGCCCTGGCAGTGAGTGCCATTCCGGAAGGGCTGCCGGCGGTGGTGACGGTAACGTTGGCGATCGGCGTTTCGCGGATGGCCAGACGGCACGCCATCGTGCGAAAGCTCCCTGCCGTTGAAACCCTGGGTGGAGCAACGGTGATTTGTTCCGACAAAACCGGAACGTTAACCGAAAACCAGATGACCGTCCAGGAAATTGATGTGGGCGATCGACGCTATAGCGTCACAGGCGTGGGTTACGAGCCTAGCGGTGAGTTTCAGCTAGAGAATCAGACGATTCAGGTTGAACACCATCCGGCATTGCGCGAATGTTTACTGGCAGGCGTGTTGTGCAACGACTCTCATGTGGAATCGGCAGAGGGAGAATGGCGCATTTTGGGAGATCCAACCGAAGGCGCTTTAATTGTGGCTGCTGAAAAAGCAGGCTTTAACCAGCCACAGCTAGAAGAAAAAATGCCACGAATTGATTTGATTCCGTTTGAATCGGAATATCAATACATGGCGACGCTGCATGATACGAGCGCTGCCGACCGCACAGCTCAACGCAGCATCTATGTGAAGGGATCAGTAGAAGCATTGATGAATTACTGTCGAGAACGGTTAGATGAACAGGGACAAGCTGTTCCCCTCACTCCAGAATCGGTTCATCGCTCGGCAGAAGCAATGGCAGAGCGCGGGTTGCGGGTGCTGGCCTTGGCCAAAAAGGATGCCGCTGCTGCACAAAACACGATCGCCCCTGAGGATTTAACAGACTTAGTCTTCCTCGGATTACAGGGCATGATTGACCCACCCCGTGAAGAGGCCATTCGTGCGGTTCATGCCTGTAAGACGGCTGGAATTCAGGTGAAAATGATCACCGGAGATCATGCGGTGACAGCAGCGGCGATCGCCTCCCAAATGGGTCTTGGTCACGACCATGAGGTTGTGGCTTTAACGGGCAAGCAGCTCGGCGAAATGGATCAGCGGCAATTAGCCAATGCGGTTGAAGACGGAACGGTCTTCGCCCGAGTTGCACCTGAGCAAAAGTTACGCCTGGTGGAAGCGCTTCAGGCAAAAGGTGAAGTTGTCGCCATGACGGGTGACGGAGTGAACGATGCTCCAGCTCTGAAGCAGGCCGACATTGGGATTGCAATGGGCAAGGCTGGTACAGAAGTGGCTAAAGAAGCCGCTGATATGGTGCTAACCGACGATAACTTTGCCTCCATTGAGGCGGCAGTTGAAGAAGGCCGAACCGTATTTCGGAACTTGCTGAAGGCGATCGCCTTTATCCTCCCGGTCAACGGTGGCGAATCGATGACGATTTTGATCAGCGTGCTGTTAGCCAGAGATTTGCCGATTCTGGCGCTGCAAGTGCTGTGGTTAAATATGGTCAACTCCATTGCCATGACTGTTCCCCTGGCCTTTGAGCCTAAATCGCGACGAGTTATGGAGCAAACGCCACGTCATCCTAACCAGCCTCTCCTCTCCAGTAATCTGCTGAAGCGTATTGGCATCATTTCTCTCTTCAACTGGATCTTGATCTTTGGCATGTTCGAATGGGTTGAGTCTGATACAGCCGAAAACATCAACTTAGCCCGCACGATGGCAATTCAAGCCCTGGTGGCTGGCCGCATCTTTTATCTACTCAGCATCAGTCAGTTGGGTGTGTCTCTGGTGGAGAAACTGCGGGGACGGGTAGAGACATGGACAGCGGCACCTGCGATCGGGTTTGGTATCGTTGCTACTATTTTGCTCCAGGTCATCTTTAGCCAGTGGAGTGTGATGAATCGCTTATTTGCCACCGCCCCGCTGAGTCTGGAACAGTGGTTAATTTGTCTTGCTGCTGGTTTACCGATGATTCTGGTTGCAGCGTTTGTAAACCGCTTCGACCCAATGAATTAGGGGGTGGTGTCACGAACCAGTAGACAAGCTGCGTCGAGTCTCTGTCGAACTCTACTGAATGGTTTGAATGCTCATTTGCGGCCAGACTGGAGGCGGGGCGATCGGCGGCACCGCCTGCGGTGGATTGGGATGGAGATGGCTAATTTGCGTATGGTTGGGGGTGAAGAGAAATACCGTTTGCCCAATCCGGTGTTGATGCCCGTCGATCGCAAACACGCCACCCGCCACAAAATCAACGCACCGCTGCGCCATATCAGCATCCATTAATCCCAGGTTGAGGATTACAGAGCGGCGTTCTCGCAGTGCCGAAACCACTTGCGGAATCTCATCAAACGATCGCGGCTCTATCAATAAAATTTCGTCTTGCTGCCCAGCCCGACTCATCATGCCAATGACATTAGTGGGTGGAGCCGATCGCTCGTCACCCTGAAACGACTCATCCTGCCACCCTAACGTGTCAGGGGGATATTCGTCCATATCGTCATAATCTGGTTGATCCAGGGCTGAACCCAGCGTCAACGTGTCATATAGCCGCCGAAAGATGCTCATAACGAGGCACCTGAACTAGTTCATGCGTTCTATTCTATCGGCTTTTTACCCGGAAATCACCCTGCATTTAGCTGGCTTTTGGAAAAATTCGGTAGGCACAACGGCGATCGCCCTTCATTACATGTTCTACCCGTTCAACGGATACGTCGGCACCTAACAGGGCTGTAAACACATCCAGCTCTGAACGGCAAAATTGCTGGCAGTGTTGGGCAGCCGCATGGATAGAACAATGGTTTTCAACGAGCAAAATGCTGTTGTCTGCTTGCTCAATAACCTCGGCCATGTAGCCTTCCCGCGATCGAATTTGGGCTAAAGCGGCAACTCGTTCGCGCCAGTTCCAGCCGTTGTTCATTTGGGCAGAGTAAAGCTGAAGCTGCTGTTGGGCGCGATCGACCAACAGCGCTTCCAGGCCAGTTGTGCCAAAAATATGTTCAATGCCTTGAAGCAAGCTCACGGTCAACCCGGCGTGGCTATCGGGAAAGAGTTTGGCGGCTCCCTGCGCCAATTGCCACAGCTTCACCGGGCGACCCACCGGGCGGCGTTCCTCCTGATATATCACCCATTCGTCAGCTTGCAGACTCTGCAAATGCTGTCGAATCGCCATTGGTGAAACCTGCAACTGCTCTGCTAGAGCCGTCGCTGTTTGAGGCCCACCCGTTTTCAGCAGGTGTAAAATCTGATTTTTGACTTTTATCTTATCTATCGCGGAATCACTCATAGCTTACATTCTGATCGAGCAACCGTCAGCATAGACCAGAGTTCGAGCCTCCAGTTTACTGAATTTATGGTCGTGAGTGGGTTAAAGTCGCGCCTCCTGAAATTTGCGAGGTGTCATTGCCGATACAAGGAAGGACACGGTCGTTACACCGTGTCCCAGTCCTTATCTCAATTCAACTCGATTTTAGCTGAACTAAATTAATTAACGGCTGGCTTGAGCAAAACGATTGTTTACTTCGTTCCAGTTAACGGTGTTCCACCACTGCTTCAAATATTCAGGCCGCTGGTTTTGATACTTGAGATAGTAGGCGTGTTCCCAGACATCGTTGCCCATAATCGGGAAATGACCGTCGGTCAGGGGGTTGTCCTGGTTGGGTGTACTCACTACTTCCAGTTTTCCATCCCGCGTGCGAACTAGCCAGACAAAGCCGCTACCAAACTGTCCCGCACCGGCATCATTAAATTTGGTCTTAAAGGTTTCAAAGTCGCCAAACGTGTCTTTAATTGCATTAGCAATCTCACCCGTTGGTTCGCCCCCCGCATTGGGAGCCATTAGCGTCCAGAAAATGGTGTGGTTAAAGTGGCCTCCTCCGTTGTTGCGAACGGCAGTGCGAACGCTTTCCGGCAGGGAATTGAGGTCACGAATCAGCTCATCAATGCTCTTGTTTTGCAAATCCGACTGGGATTCAAGTGCCGAATTGAGCTTATTAACGTAAGCAGCATGGTGCTTGTCGTGGTGAATTTGCATTGTCTGCGCGTCGATATAGGGTTCTAGCGCATCAAAGCTATAGGGCAGAGAGGGTAATTCGAATGCCATATTAGGTTTCCTTTGTCTTTAACGTCATTTTTAGTTTCTATATAAAATACTATCAAAACTTAAAATAGATTTATCTATCAAAAGTCTCAGATCCGTCAGATTTAAGAGAAGCCCTGCAAAAAATAGCCCCAGATCCAAACAGGTGGACTGGGGTGCATTAGCGGTGGGCATCCTTACAGGCTATGAGCCTGTAGTTTTGGTAAGGGTCGTCGCGGCTAAATCCAGGTATGAACGTTGTGGGAGAATTGCTATACCCGTTGCGGAGGCGTTGAAACTACCCGTTCATACTTGTGTTCGATAACAGTTATTCGATAACAGATTGTGTTCAGCAACGGATTGTCGTTTGCTTTCCTGCCCAATTGCAATTCGGTGATTAAGCTGATGGAGTGGCCGTTTGCTCGACCAGGGTTGGCGGAAGCGGCGATCGCGTCCCCGAGGCGTAAGCTTGCTCTTTAATTTCGGCTTCTAGCCGCTTAACCCGCTTGCGAGAGTTGGGATGAGTCGCCAGAAAATCAACCTGGCCTCGTTCTTGCTGGCTGAGCCGCGCAAAGAAATCGGTAGCTCCGGTAACGTGACCATAGGTACTCTGTAGCAACTGCAAGCCAAAATCGTCGGCCTGGAACTCTTGCTGCTGCGAAAAACGAGCGGTGCTAACGGCAGTAATGCCAGACACGGCGATCGATTGAATGGCACTGGGATCACCCAGCAGGGAAGCCAGGGTAAAGCGCAGCACAATGCCTCGACCCAGTCGCTGCAAGTGGTCGCGGTGGGCAAAATGGCCCAATTCATGACCCAGTACCATCATCAGCTCATTTTCAGATTTTACGTTGGCGAGTAACCCCGAGAAAATGATGATGCGATCGCCCGGAATGGCGATCGCATTAATGGTTGGCTCTGGAATATATAGCACCTGGTAGTGATGATCTTGCCGTTGCTCGTCGGGCAGTTTGGCTTCCAGGCGATCGAGTAGTTGATTGAGCGTATCCTGAGTGGGCGAGGGTTGCGACAACTGTTCAAATGCCGGGACGATAAAGCTTCCCAGTTGCCGCTCTACACTCGGTGGAATTAACCCAATTAAGCCACTGACAAATAGATTCAGCAGCCAGATGATCAGCACCACCAGTCCGGCGATTCCTCCCAGGATGACCAGAATCTGGCGATTTTGCGGGGGCGGGTTGCGATCGCTATAGCTGGCAGTCCCGGGTGGAAGTTCAATCGGCATGGTTAGTCATTGCTCTTAGTAGGACGAAACGGATTCAGGAAATTAATGAAAGGATAAAGCTGCCGCGACTGCACCCAGAGCCGCCCCTGTCCGCTAAAGCGACAGACCAGACCTTCACCGCCTAAAATACCAGTTCTTAAGCCTTTGAAGGACAGACCGCCCATCATCTCAATTTCGTAGTTTAACGTTTCTTCAAAGGCAACAATGTATCCGGTATCAACCACATACTCACCCGAAATCGGGATTTCCAAAATAGCGCCAAAGGAACTAAACCACAGGTCGCCCGTTCCGGTGGCTCTAATCAAGAACAGCGACTCGCCGCTAAAAAAACCTTTGAAGCCTTGAAACTTGGTATCGATCGTCACGGTTGGGCTGGCGGCTACAAATCCAGACGACTGCACCATCAAGCCCTGTCCATCTAAATGATAATGCTGGATATCTCCTGGAACGCCCGGAGAGATCATCATTTCGCCCGGTTTGCCCTCTGCCTTGAACTCACTCATGAAGAGTGATTCGCCGCCAAGCATCCGCCCAATGCCTTTCATTAACCCGCCCTTTACCTTGGATTTCATGCTGATCCAGGGGTCCATTGCTGCCATTGCGCCAGATTCCACCAGAACGGTTTGTCCAGCGTTGAGTTTGAGCCAAAGCGACGCATAGGCGGGTGAATGGTCAATTCGATAAGCAGTTTCAGCAGCCATCGGCTCGTTCTCCTGAGAAAATGTAAAGTGATGACATTAGATTGAGTCGTTCAAGAATAGTCAGAATAAGTTGTTGCAGGGGGCAGTTCTTTGAATCGCCACGGGTTATTTGGGCGGCAGCTTGCTTCCAACCATCTGACCAAAGGCTCCGGGATTATGGGTCTGACAAAATAGTCGGCCTTTGCCTTTGAAACGACACACCAGTCCTTCTCCCCCCATGAAGGCTCCGATCCAGCTTGAACCCGGCTTGGTAATCGAGAAGTTCAGGGTTTTATCAAACGCGACGATGTGTCCAGTATCAACCACATATTCGCCATCCACCATGACTTCATAGATGCCGCCAAAGGCACTCAACAGTACCATTCCAGACCCGCTGGCCGTTAACCAAAAAATGGATTCACCTGAGAAAACCGACTTTAATCCTTGAAATCCCAGATCGATATCTATGCCTGGTGTGCTGGCCATGTAGCCCGTAGACTGGATAACTAAATCTGTTCCAGACAGTTGATAGGGCAAAATATCGCCCATGAGGGTGGGAGCCAGATAGACTTCAGCCGGACTCGCTCCAGACCGAAACACGCTGAGGAAGAGCGATTCGCCTGCTAGCGCTCGCTTCAATCCTCCAAAAATGCCGCCCCCTTTACCCCGTCGTAGCGTAGTGCTGACCTGCATATGACCGCTCATGGCGACCATTGATCCCGCTTCGGCAATTAATTCTTCTTGCGGTGCCATATCGATTTTGGCGATCGCACTATCGGGCTGATGCAAAATCTCTAGTTTCATAGGTTTAGATGGTTGTACTCAATCGCAATCAAATCGGTTGTTGGCAAACCTGTCATTGGCAAATCTGTCATTGGTAATGCGGATAACGAACGGGATCACGGCATAACCAACGAGCAATGACCAAACGCTTTATCTCAATTTGGGACGAAGAAACCGCACCAGGCCGTCTACACTACGAGATTGCAGATAAACGCGCCCCTGACCTTTCAAACGGTTGACCAGTCCTTCCCCAGACGTGACGGAACCCAGCAACCCGCCTGCCATGTGGATATTCATGCGAATGCCGGGTTCATACGCAACCAGATGCCCGGTATCGACAATTAATTCGTTGCTCAGGCGGCGTTCAGTGATGCCACCATAGGCTCCAAAGAAGACTAATCCTTGGCCGCTGAGCTTGAGCTTAAATAACCCTTCACCCGCAAACCAGCTTGAAAAACCTGCCCATTCTACTCCCATGCGAATGCCAGGGGTATGAGCAATGTAAGCACCGGGCTGAAAGCAAATCTCGTTTCCGGTTAACTCAATCATGCTGATATCGCCAATAGTAGACTGGGTCAGCACTACTTCTTGCGGTTGTTGGGTGTTGTTTTTGAAGACGTTAACAAAGAGCGATTCTCCGCCTAGAAACTTCTTTAACAGTCCTGGAATTAAACCGCCTGAAAACTCGGTGGTCATCGAGAGTTGGGCAGACATGCTGGCCATTGCCCCTGCTTCGGCGGTGATGCGATCGCCGGGATTTAGCGTTAAAAAGAGCGTAGCAAAGGCAGGTTTGTAACGAATTTCATATCTCACCTTTAATGACCTCTAGTTGCTCAAGTACGGTTTAAATGAATGTCAGCTATAGCATTCCCACACAATGCCCTATAGTGCTAACTCAATTTACATCCGTTAAGGTTTGTGCCCGTAGTGTTGTGTCCCTCAGTTCTCCCCGATTGGTTGTACTCTAAAAATCCGATCGCAAGGGCTACAACTTATTGTCAACGTAGTAGGTTAGATGAGCGATCGTTCTCTTCAGCAGTAGACCGACATAATTCACTTCATCGCAGCTACAGTCACTGCCCCTCTTTGGGGTGTCCAAGTATCCGTTGAAATCTTGAAAGGGCACCTTTTACAAACACATGCGACTTCTGTTGAGCTTTATCTAAACAACATTGAATCTATCCTGAAGGAGAATGAGCCGACTGTAGAGGTTTTCTATAACCTACTAGCTACAAGGTTGGTGGGTCATTAAGATGCCATTCCTGTTGCGGTTATTCATACGCTAATTCAACCCGTTGCAATTCAAGCAGGATGGCGAGTGGTGCGACCTACCGAGGGTTCTGCTAAATCCATTGTGTTGTGGATTGAGAACTGAATCAGGCTAGAATGGCTGCCCCGCAATTCTCGGCCTTTGGGAGCTAGCTGGCAAACGGCTTCCCTGTGTTCTTTGTTTCGCTCGGCTTATGGTTGTTGGAGGGTGACTTATGGCTCGAATCTGTGATATTGCTCAACAGGCGCTGACCACTGGCTGTTTGACGATTACGGCTGAAGATGAGTTGCGGCGCTTGATGCAAACGAAATATGACAATGAAGATTTCTTTGCGTTTATGCAGCTACAACATGCGGCAATGGAAGGAAAAGTGAAGCAAGAGTCGCGCGAACAGAGGCGCGATCGCCACGCTGCAATCTGCTGATGCATGAAATGGATGGCACTGAGTGAACGTCACTTCGGGTGAATAGTGGTCATTTATCGCAAGAATCAAAAGCGATGATGGCTAGATGAATGAGCGTCGGGAGTTGCCGGATGAATGTACAGCAGTTCTCAATCGAGTCAGCCACAGTCTCGCCAGGATGGTTGTGTGTGTAGGGTTTGGGGTGTGGTGAATGCAAATGAAAATGGCTGTAAGTCTGGCTGATTCAAGCGGACTGATACGTGCGGCATGGGTGAGAAACCACATCAATGCGTTCATTGAAAAAGGAATGATCAGTAGCAAGGGAACTATAGCCCAATACTGGAATCTGAAAGACATCCAGAAAAACCGTCCAATTCATTTCAACTATCGAGATTAACTCTAGAGAAATGAGGAACGGAAATAGATGAATGAGATCTCTGTGCCAATTGGGTCAAAGCAGGGTGACGTTCAGCCATGACAGGAGATGCTATGTCATGAGAGTCAAGAACCTCCCCTCATGGGCTTCCTTCTCTTCAGCAATTTCGCTACCCCACAGTTCTACCTCCATGCGTTGCACTTTTCGCACGCAGCGCTACTTTGTCCCCATTATGGGTACCATCCTTTGAGTGAAGAATAACGTGATCTGGCGTCCGGGCTTGGTGCTACCGCAGTCCTAACAGGTGTGTTTGTCATAGCGAACTTCCCGCCGATTCACGGGAGGAACTTTTCAAGGCCGCTCTGGCTTGCCACTCGTCAACCCGATCTGATTCCACCCTTGATTAAAATTTAGTTACAGAATGAAAGGTTTGATAGTTTTTTTGCAAACTCTGAATTAAAATTCTCCAACTCTAGATAGTTGGTAGAAGGGTGATTGGTGTCAAGAGTGGTATGTAGATACTTTGTCCCTTGAGATGCTCCCCAAACCTGAATTTCGTCGGATACAGCAGATCGCTCAATCGGTTCGGGATCGGCGCGATATGATGCAGCTATCGCAGGAAACATTCGCCGACACATCAGGCATGACCGCCACAATTAATCGATGGAAAAACGGACGTGCTAAGCCTTCTCCCCTGACACTGAAGCAAATTGACTCCTTACTACACCAGATGTCTCAGGCTCTTAATGTGGCGTTACGGGTACGTCAAGCTATCCGCAACAAATATTTTTGGAGAGGAATGCAACCGTATGAAGGCTAGGGGGAGAACCAGGAGCGATCGCCTCCACTTTGTCGTGGCAGTGATAAGTGTTGCTGTAGCACTGGGGGTAACGCTTCTACTTTTGCCGTGGCTGTATCCGACCGTCACCCCTTTCTTTTTTGTGGCGGTGATTGTGAGTGTAGGGCTGGGTGGATGGGAGGCTGGATTGCTGGCCACCGTTTTGTCTACGCTGGCAGTTGGCTACTTTTTTGTTGAGCCGCGCTATTCCTTCCAATTCATCACCATTGGTACTGGGATACGGTTAGGATTATTTTTGATCGCCGCAGGGTTAACCAGTTGGCTCGATCGATCGCGACGAATAGCCTTAGAGCGTGCCAGAGCGGATTATCACACACTCAAAGAAACTATCAAACGGGAAGAGGCTGAACGGACTGAACGTAGACAGGCTGAAGAGGCACTGCGACAAAGCGAAGATCGCTTTCATGCGGTGGCGGCCAATTTGCCGAGAGGGGCAGTTTTCATCGTGGATCGTAATCTGCGCTATTTATTGGCAGCAGGCGAAGCACTGCAAGCGGCGGGTCTGAACTCTGAGGACTTGATTGGTAAAACCATCTGGGACGCGCTTGATCCCACGCTGGCAGCAAGCTATGAACCTTGCTTTCGCCAGGTGCTGAATGGCAAACCGTTTAGCGTGGAGCATGAGAGCCACGATCGCTACTACATTTCTCACGGCACACCGCTCTACAACGATTGCGGAGAGGTTTATGCAGTGCTGGTAATGTCCTATGACATTAGCGATCGCAAGCACGTTGAAGCCGAACGTCAGCAGACAGAAGTTGCCCTGCGTGAGTCAGAAGAAAAGCTTTCTCTGTTTATCAAACATGCTCCGGCCGCGATGGCAATGTTTGACCGTGAACTGCGTTATCTGGCATACAGTCAACGCTGGATCGAGGACTATGACTTAACGGAACCCATGATTGGACGCAGCCACTATGAAGTCTTTCCAGAAATTTCTGAAGCCTGGAAGCAGATTCATCAAAACTGTCTGGCGGGTGCCATCGAGAAATCAGACGATGATTGCTTTAACCGGCTCGATGGCTCAGTGGATTGGCTCAAGTGGGAAGCTCGCCCCTGGTTCAATGCGGCAGGTGAAATTGGCGGCATTGTCATCTTTGCCGAAAACATCACCGATCGCAAACTAGCCGAAGCAGAACTGCGGCAGAAGAATGCCATTTTAGATGTGGTGAACCAATCAGCCCCCACCCCCATTTTTGTCAAAGATCGCCAGGGACGGATTATCTATGCCAATCCAGCGACGCTGGAGGTGTTGGGCAAATCGGCGGCTGAAGTGATTGGCCACCGGGACTGCGACCTTTATCCAAACGCTGAAGATGCCGCCAGGGTGATGGAAAACGATCAGCGCATTATGGCATCGGGACAGACGGAAGTGGTGGAAGAATCTCCCGATGGTATTCGCACCTTCTTAGGCATGAAAGCGCCCTACCGCAACGAGGCTGGAGAGGTCATTGGGTTAATCGGCATTTCTAACGACATTACCGATCGCATTCAAATTGAACGGGATCGGGAGCGAATCTTACAACAAGAACAGGCGGCACGAGAAGCGGCTGAACAAGCCAACCGCATCAAGGACGAGTTTTTGGCAGTGCTCTCTCACGAGTTGCGATCGCCCCTCAATCCAATTTTGGGTTGGTCAAGACTATTGCAGAAGGGCAACCTGGACGCTACAAAAACCGCTCAAGCCCTGGCAACCATCGAGCGCAACGCCAAACTGCAATCGGAACTAATTGAAGATTTACTCGATGTCTCTCGAATTTTGCAAGGGAAGCTTAGCCTCACTGTCAGTTCAATTGATTTAACCGCTGTGATTCGAAGCGCAGTTGAAACCGTGCAACTCGCTGCCGAAGCCAAATCTATTACAGTAGCAGCCAGCTTAGATGCTGAAGTAGGAACCGTTTCAGGCGATGCAACCCGCCTACAGCAAGTGGTGTGGAATTTACTCTCTAATGCGGTGAAGTTTACGCCGATAGACGGTCGAGTAGAGGTGCGGTTAGAACAGGTTGACCACCAGGCGCAAATCACTGTTAGCGACAACGGCAACGGCATTCCAGCAAATTTCCTCCCCTTTGTGTTTGACTGTTTTCGTCAAGAAAGTGGCGCAACCACCCGTCAATTTGGCGGTTTGGGGTTAGGGTTGGCGATCGTCCGTCATCTGGTCGAGCTACACGGTGGCACGGTGACCGCCGCCAGTGCAGGCAAAGGGGTAGGAGCCACGTTTACAGTTAAACTACCGCTGCTGAAGAGACAGGGGGATGGAGAGATGGAGAGACGGGGAGACGGGGAGATGGAGAGAGGCTCATCCACTCTGCCACTCACGGGTTTACAAATCCTGGTGATTGATGATGAAACCGATTCACGGGACTTTGTGGCGTTCGTCCTGGAGCAAGCAGGTGCAAACGTGACGACTGCGGCGATCGCCAGCGAAGGGTTTTTAGCATTAACGCACGCTCCGCCCGATGTCCTCGTTAGCGACATTGGGATGCCCGAGGTCGATGGCTACATGCTGATGCGGCAGATCCGGGCGTTACCACCAGAGCAAGGAGGACAGGTGAAAGCGATCGCCCTTACGGCCTATGCCGGAGATTTTAATCAACAACAGGCACTGCAAGCCGGATTTGAGCAGCATATAAGCAAACCTGTGGAGCCAGAAGCGTTAGTCAGAGCTGTTCATGCCTTGCTTACGGGCTAGAACCCGATTCAGCCTGTAGTTCTGATTCCATCTTCACTCCCAAATCTACTATTCTTTCTGACTGCTATGACCGAGCAACTGTCACAAAAACCTTTAATTGCACCAATGCCGACCAATGAAAGGGAACGGTTGGCAGCCCTACATCGCTACAACATTCTCGACACGCCGCCCGATGCCGGGTTCGATCGCATTACGAAACTGGCAGCACGTCTGTTTAACATGCCAATCGCCCTCATTTCGCTGGTGGATGAGTCAAGAGCCTGGTTCAAGTCCTGTGTTGGTTTTGGTGCCAGTGAAGTGTCTCGTGACGATACCCTTTGCAGTTTTGCGGTGTTGATGAACGAGCCGCTGATTGTTCCCGATACCCGATGTGACGATCGCTTTGTCTGCAATTCCTTTGTTCGAGCTGAACCGGGAGTGCGGTTTTATGCAGGTGCGCCCCTGATCAGTCACGATGGCTTTAACCTGGGAACGCTGTGTCTGCTCGACAGTCAACCCCATGCCCCATTTACCGCAGAGCAGAAAGCAACCCTGGTAGATTTAGCCGCAATGGTGGTTGATGAGCTGGAACTAAGATTGGCAGCTCAGAAGATTACCCAATCCGAAGAAAAATACAAAGAAGCCGAATCTAACCTGAGAGACGTGTACATGCAGTTAGAAGCGGCTTTAGCAGCAGGTGCCGTCTATACCTATTGCTGGAAGATTCCTGACGATCGACTGGTCGTTAGTGCTGCGTTTGCTCAATTATTCAACGTAGACCTGGCAAGCGCAACGACAACAGGGCTGCCGATTCAGCATTTTATCAATTCGATCCATGAATCAGACCGTCCTCGCGTTGTCGCCGCTATTGAGCAGGCGATCGCCACGGGCGACCCCTATATAGCTGAGTACCGTATCGACACGGCTATGGGTAAAAAGCAGTGGGTGGCGGCACGGGGGCAGGTCGAGTATGGTGCCGATGGCTCACCGATGGTATTTATTGGCGCGGTCGCAGATATTACCGAACGCAAACGGGTAGAACAAGCCCTCCGCGAAAGCGAAGCCCAAAGCCGGACTATTCTAGAGAGCATTACGGATGCCTTCTTTGCCCTGGATGAGCACTGGCGGTTTACCTACGTGAATGGAGCCGCCGAAATCCTGCTCGATCGCACTTCCGCCGATTTAATGGGTCAAAACGTTTGGGAAATGTATCCCGGTCTGGATGGCAGCGAGTTTGAACAGCTTTACTGGCGCGTGATGCGCGATCGCGAAGCTGGATCGGTGACC
Organism: Oculatella sp. LEGE 06141; assembly: GCF_015207605.1. Lineage (GTDB taxonomy): Bacteria > Cyanobacteriota > Cyanobacteriia > Elainellales > Elainellaceae > Oculatella. The sequence goes on along the minus strand of NZ_JADEWO010000021.1, from coordinate 6,395 downwards.
TCCTTTTATCCTGACCACGATCGCTGGTACGAAGTCCACGGTTATCCAGCCGCAAAGGGAATCGCTGTCTATTTCAGAAATGTTACCGAACAGATTGAATCTGCTGCTATCCTGCGCCAATCTGAGGAACGTTATCGAACCCTGTTTGAGTCGATCGATGAAGGCTTTTGTGTGGTTGAAGTCCTGCTTGATGCTGACGACATGCCGATCGACTACCGTGTCCTGGAAGTTAACCCCGTCTTTGAGCAACAAACCGGGCTGCAAAACGCCGTTGGTAAAACAGCGCGTCAGCTCAACCTGGAAGAACATTGGATTGCAATTTATGGTCAAGTTGCCCTGACGGGAGAATCGGTTCGGTTTGAAAATGGTGCTGAAACGCTCAACCGCTGGTTTGATGTATATGCCTGCCGCATTGGTGAGGAGTCGCGAAAAGTGGCGATCGTCTTCAAAGATATTACCGAGCGCAAGCGCATTGAAGACGAACGCAAACGTCGTGAAGCAAACCTTGCCTTTTTAGCCGACATTGCCGAAGATTTCTCGCGTCTATCGTCAGCCACCGAGATTATGCAAATCGTTGGAGCGAAGATCGGCGCGTACCTTCAGATCACCACCTGTAACTTTACAGATGTGAATGAAGAACGGGACGAACTAACGGTGCATTACGGCTGGAACAGTCCAGATGTCCTTAGCACAGTGGGCACCTTTCGCATCACAGAGTACTTAAGCGAGGATCTCCAGCGAGCCAGCCGCGCCGGAGAAATGGTCGTGGTTCGAAACACCCAGACCGATCCACGCACCGATGCTTCCGGCTATGCTGCACTCAACATGCATTCATTTGTTACCGTGCCCTTTCACCACCACGGTACGTGGACCCATTACATTGCCATCTGTGATTCGCGCCCGCGCGACTGGTGTGACGATGAACTCCAACTCATTGAAGAACTCTCGAACCGCATCTTCCCTCGTCTGGAACGTGCCCGTGCTGAAGCTCTTGTTGCAGCAGATCTCCAAGATACGCAACGACTGCGCGAACTGGCGGCGCGACTGGTGACGGAGGGCGACGCTCAAACGCTGTATCAAGAGATTCTGTCTACTGCGATCGCGCTGACCCAGGCAGATGCCGGAACGGTGCAACTTCTTGATGATGCGACTCAAGAGTTGGTACTGTTTGCTACTCAAGGGTTGGAGCAAAAAATGACTGATCGCTTCTACCGCGTGAATGTGAGTTCTAATACGCCCTGTGGCATTGCACTGAGACATAGCGGTTCCTCTGGAGGTGCGCAGCGCGCGCAGCGCACCCTGGTTGACTTTGATGTACCCGAGAGCGAAGACCCCGACGGTTCAATGCGAATACACGTGGAGTCGGGCTATCTGTCGGCTCAATCTACGCCGCTGTTGACTCGTTCGGGTAAAGTAATCGGCATGGTTTCAACCCATTGGCGCAAACACCACCGACCCAGCGATCGCGAATTGCGGTTTCTAGATCTGCTGGCTCGTCAAGCGGCTGACCTGATCGAGCAACGGCAGACGGCAGCCGAACGGGAACAACTCCTGGCGCGTGAGCAAGCGGCACGAGCCGAAGCCGATCGCGCCAATCGCATCAAAGATGAATTCCTGGCGGTGCTGTCCCATGAATTGCGATCGCCTCTCAACCCAATCCTGGGTTGGACACGTTTGCTGCAAAACGGCAAACTGGATGCTGCTCGTCAGGCTGAAGCCTTAAAAACGATCGAGCGCAATGCCAGACTTCAGACGCAACTGATTGAAGATCTCCTCGACATCTCTCGCATCATGCAGGGCAAGTTGAGCTTAACGGTTGCTCCTGTTAATTTGCCATTTGTGATTACGGCGGCTGTCGAAACGGTGCAGTTGGCGGCAGAAGCCAAGAACATTCAAATTCTGCTCGACCTGACAACGGCGATCGCGCCCGTTTCGGGCGATGTCACCCGGTTGCAACAAGTGGTCTGGAACCTGCTCACCAATGCCGTCAAATTTACCCCTAACGGCGGACAGGTAACCGTTGAACTACGGCAACTGGAGCAGTTGGCTCACATTCAAGTAACAGATACCGGAAAAGGCATCGATCCGCAATTTTTACCGCATGTATTTGAGTATTTTCGGCAGGAAGACGGCTCAACCACGCGTAGATTTGGCGGGTTGGGGCTGGGGCTGGCGATCGTGCGGCAAATTGTGGAAATGCACGGTGGCACCGTTTGGGCAGCAAGTCTGGGCGAAAATCAGGGCGCGACTTTTGTAGTGCAGTTGCCGACCCTGCAACAGATACTCCCTCCGCTACAGGAGCCAACCTATCCTCAATCAGAAAATAGCGGCACTTCCTTCAGTAACTTAGCGTGAGTTTGGGATCAGGGTTGGAATGGATATCGGTTGATCATTTCCGTACTCACGTCTACGGTTAGTGTCGTGTGCAGTAGGTAACACCAATGGTGGGTTAGCTCAACGCTGTTCGCTTGCTCCCAGGTGCTTTAAAAGCAGGTCACATACCTCGGTCGCGTGTAGGGATGTGGCATTGAGCAACTGGGTTTGGCGCGTGATTAAAACAGGACAATCGGCGCTGGAGGCCGGAATACTGCCGTGGGAACCGCGTACCAGATCGGCTTCCAGCGGAATGACATCTAGCAGCGATCGCCCGCCAAGCTGCTTTTTCAGTAGCGCCAGTCCAATATTCAGGGCAGGCAGTTTCAACTGGGGATTGAGAAAGAGTTCAACGGGGTCATATCCCGGCTTGCGGTGGATATCAACGGTGCGAGCAAAGATAGGGGCTTGCCGATCGCTAAGCCAGTAGTAATAGGTAAACCAGGCATCTGGAGCGGCGATCGCCACCAGTTCACCCGAACGAGAATGGTTGAGATGATGCGCTTGTTTTCCGGCCTCATCTAATACCAGGGCAATGCCATCGGTGGCGTTTAGCAGGGCTTGTATTTGGGGAAGGTAGGCGCGATCGTTGACGTAGACATGGGCAATTTGATGATCGGCAACGGCAAAAGCAATGCTGGCTCCCGGATCGAGCAGTTCGCCATCTTCCTCTTCCCGAACCGTCAGCAGTCTGTGTTCTCGCAGAATGCGGTTGAGGTGAATGGGACGAGAGACAGCAGTGATGCCATATTCTGATAACACAATGACGGTAGCACCACGGCTTTCGTAATAGTCGATCAGCTCTCCACACACCGTATCAATGGCGGTTAATTCAGCCGCAATGCGCGGGTGATCCGGGCCAAATCGCTGCAATCCGTAGTCAAGATGGGGCAAGTAAACCAGGGTGAGGGTGGGGCTATAGTGTTGCTCCATCCACTGAGCCGATTGGGCAATCCACTGGCTAGAGCGGATGGAACTGGCGGGTCCCCAGAAATGAAACAGCGGAAATGAACCGAGGTCGGCCTGGATGCGCGATCGCACGTCAGCAGGGTGAGTGTAGATATCGGGCACTTTCCTGCCGTCTGCCCGGTATTGAGGCCGAGGTGTGATGGAGTAGTTAACGGATGAGTACATGTTGTACCACCAGAACAGGTTGGCACAGGTGAAGCTGGGGTCGATCGCCTTTGCTTTGTCCCACAGTTTGGGAGCCTGTATCAGGTGGTTGGATTGTCGCCAAAACTTGATTTCACACTCGTCGCGGAAGTACCAGCCGTTTGCCACGATACCGTGCTGGTTGGGCAGGGTGCCCGTCAGGTAACTGGCCTGGACAGAACAGGTAACGGCGGGTAACACGGGTTGCACCGAAACGATTTGTCCCTGGGATGCCCACTGAGACAGCCGAGGAGTTTGTTCATTGATGAGGCTGGGGGTTAGCCCTACGACATTGAGGACAACTGTTTTTTGCATGAGCCGCTGGTGATAGTTTCAAGCACCCATTCATACTCGCGCTGAATTGAGGGCAAAATGTCTGTCTTTAAAGCCGGGGGTAAAACGTCCCAGGTGTAGGTTTCAATTTCGAAATGCTGACTGGCTGGAGACGTAGCCAACAGGCGTAACACAGTTGCAATATCGTCTTGGGTGGAGTGCAGTCCGTCGTAATCGTGGACAAAGATAGGGACGTGGAAATGGGTGCGCCATTCGACAGCAGTGGTGTGTTCGAGGTGGGGCAATGCGATCGCCAAATCAGGATAATGGTGCAATGTGCCATCGGCATGACGTGCAATAACCTGATGCAAATAGGTGGATTCGGCAAAGGGTTGCAACCGTTCTCGAAGCAGGTGACGCTCTGCTAATGAGTGGGGTAAGGCGACTTTGAGAGCGGCACTGATTTGCACTTTGCCTACCTGAATTCCTGCGGCCTGGAGTTGAGTAAAGGCAGTCAGTGGGTTTTCGTACTCAACGGCAAAATGGCAGGTGTCGTAACAAATCCGAATATGCTCTCGCAGGTGGGCTTCTGCGGCTGCGGGTGTGAGTCCTAATTGTGCGTTCAGGTGGGTTTTGCCGATTGGTAACAGCCAGTGGTTGAAGAAGTCGATCGCTTCTATTGTGGTTTCAATTAAACCATCGGGTTCGGGTTCCAAATCTAGATGTATTTGCTTTCCGGTAGTTTGCCGTAGTCGAATCAGTTCGGCTGCGAGCAGAGCCAGTTGGTGGCTGCTGTCGCGGAGGATGGTTGCCCTGGCAGATTGGTCTATCCACCACGGTTTGTAGGACAGCGGCAGGGTGGAGATGCTGCCGTCTACGTTACTTGGCAACAGAGCGGCGAGGATATGAGCCAGCCGTTTGGTGTAATCTAGCCGCGATCGCTGCGACCAGTCGGGGGCATAAACGCGATCTTTAACCACCTGTCCATGAAAGCTACCGAAGGGAAATCCATTCAAGGTAAAAACATAGAGATCTTGCTCGGTGAGCCAGGTTTGGAAGTGGGCGAGCGTGTCTCCATGCAGTGCTTGGGCGGCGATGTTGGCCAGGCGGAGACCAATGCCGAAGGGAGCAGTGGGTGATAGGGAGGCTTTGAGGGGGGGAATGTAGTGCTGTACATTGTTGAACACCTGCGGCCATGATTCACCGGGATGAATGTTGGTGCAGTAGGTTAAATGACTCGGATGGGGAGAGGCGGTCGTTATGTGCATGATTGCTCGATCGTTTGCAGGATGGAGACGGCTTGTTGATACAGAGGTAAATCAACGGTGTGGACTTCAATGCTGTGACCGATATCGCTTAGCAGTGTGATGGTGAGTTCGCCGCCCAGATGTTCTTGGAATTCGCTGAGTCCGCGAAACAGGGATTGGGGATGATCGGGAGTGAGGTGTTTTGCCAGTTCTGGAACGTATAGGCTGAAGCCGATCGCCTTTAAGGTCTGCAAAATGCGTTGCCATGCGGGCAAGGATAGGCGTTGGCTGAGATAGGAGTAGGTGCTATCCAGGGCAATGCCGATCGCTACGGCTTCTCCATGCCGCAGCCGATACTGGGTGAGATGTTCGAGTCGGTGGGCGGCCCAATGCCCAAAGTCTAGTGGCCGTGAGGAACCAGCTTCAAAGGGATCACCACTGGTGGCGATGTGGTTAAGGTGGAGTTGGGCGCAGCGGTAAATTAGCCGTTGCATGGCGATCGCATCTCGCTGGTTCAGGGCATCGGTGTGGGTGGTGATGAAGTCAAAAAAGGCTGCGTCTTTAATTAAGGCAACTTTGATGGCTTCGGCAATGCCCGATCGCCAGTCTCGTAGGTTCAAGGTGTTGAGGAAGTTGAAATCGTTTAATACAGCGGCGGGTGGGGCAAAGGTACCCAGGAAGTTCTTTTTGTTAAAGGCGTTGATGCTGTTTTTGACACCAATGCCGGAGTCATTTTGTGCCAGGACGGTGGTGGGGATGCGAATCAGGCGGATGCCACGATGGGCGATCGCGGCAATGTATCCGACCAGGTCGAGGAGGGCACCGCCACCGATGGCAAGCAGGTAGGAATGGCGGCACAGTCCGGTTTGGTGAATGATTTGTAGTAGGTTTTGGGGTAAAGCTGGATCGTTTTTGGCGGCTTCTCCACCGGGTACGATGATCGGATCGGTGCAGAGGGTGAAGGCGTGATGGTGGGCGTAGTGGGTGAGTTGGCTTAGTAAGTGGGGGTGATGGGTTGATACTCCGTCGTCAATGATGGCGATCGCTCGTTTGGGGTGGAGGTCGGTGTGGCTGGTTAGGATTTGGGCGAGTAGGGGGTTGTCTGGGTTAAATAGTCCGGTGGTGAAGTGGACGGGATAGTTGAATGTGAGGCGGATGGTTTGTTGAATGGGAGGTAACAGTAGATGATGCGGTTGGGGTAGTTTGGTGGGGGGCATAGGGATGCGGGATGGTGGTTTGGGGAATGGTTAGGATAGCGGGATAGTGAGAGAGCGGGATGGCGGATAGTGAGATGGCGGGATGGATTGGAGGGGTAAGATAGGCCGAGCTTGGGGGCTAGCCCCCAAACCC
>NZ_JADEWO010000020.1 GCF_015207605.1 Oculatella sp. LEGE 06141 | reverse complement strand
TTGCTGTTGAAGTCGCACTCAGGTTGAGAGCACCTGTGTTATTGACAGAAGTATTGAGCAGATAGGCTTTCGTATCAGCTCCACCAGAGGCACCAAAGGCATCTGCAATAGCAGGGTCACCAATCAGAGCATCAACCGTATTGAACAGGATGTTCTGTGGTTGCCAGCCAATCGTATTGAAGGCAAGGGTAGCACCGATCGCTTGATCTCCAGACTTAGTAGCATTGACAACTTCCGCTGTAATTGATGCACTATTGTCAGCCGCAACCGTCGTGTCTCCCACCAATAAGCTACTATTGCTGATGGATGCTTCAGTTCCGTTCAATACAGCGTTAGTTGCAATTAACCCATTGGCAGCAAAAGAAGTACCACTTCCGAAGGGATTTCCGCCTGCTGATGCCACTTCACTGCTCAACTTTGCACTGATATCTGCTGATCCAATGGCTTGAACAACCAATGCACCGCTACTAGTCACTTCAGCATTATTAACGCTCGCAGATGCACCACTCCGAATGTCATTAAGGCTAACTAATCCTGATGCTCCAATAGAATTTGCATTGCTGAATGGAGAAACATCATTGGTTTCAGATATAGCTTTGAGAGAGACGTCTGCACTAATGCTTACATCATCTGTACCAGTAACATTGATGCCTGCTGCGTCTATAGAACGCGATACAGAACCCGCAGAGTAATCAATCGATGCATTCGCACCACTGCTGACTTTGTTTAATGCTACAACTGCGCCAAAACTTGAACCAGATGAACTTGAAGATGAGGAATTAGAAGTCAGAGCATTTTTGACAGTTGCAGAAACATTAATTTCTGACGTAGCAGCGATCGCCAACTCACCGCTAGCAACTACGCTAGTGTCTAGCATGTATGCTTTTGTATCAGCTCCCTCCTCTACACCAAAAAATGATGTTCCCAGGAGAGCATCAACACTACTGAAGATAGAATTTGCTGGATGCCAACCAATCGAATTGAACGCCGTTGAAGTTCCTATTCCCGATCCGCTGCCGCCAGTCGCTAACATCCCAGATTCAGCAGTTGCACTAATCTGGGATGTATTTTGAGCTGTGATCGAGACATCCCCAATACCTGTGGTAGTAATATTGCTATTCGCCGTGTAAGCCGTGACTTCACCACGAATATTATTAGTTGCAAGGGTATTACCACCACTTAAGGAAAATGTGCTAATCAGTGCCTCACTGGCTGTTACAGAGGTCACTTTTGAAGTAGCCCTGACCGTTGTGTCGGCTAATGCTTGAACGTTAAGTGTACCATTAGTTACAGTTACATCAGAACTGTCAACGTAAGCTTTAACACTTCGATTCAGTTCATTGACAACCTCAGCGTTCGCCAATAACAATGCAGGGGATTGTAAACCTGGCAAAATATCATCCAAATCAACAGATAAATCTGCTGACTTTGCATTAATCTCTGATGTATCTTTTGCACTAATAGAAAGATTGCCATTTCCAGTCTTAACTGCGCTGTTGAGAAGATAAGCTTGTGCGTCACCAGAGATTACATTTTTAACAGTTTGACCGATTGAAGAGTATTTTGTAGAGGTTTGTGCATTAAGGTTGAAACTTCCTACGTTGATGGTAGCGGTCTCAATTGATGCGATCGCACTTTCGACCACACTAGTTTCAACTGAGCCAGTCTGCAAAATTGATTCAAGGTTGCCACTTGTGTATGCTGAAATTCTTAGATTACTTCCAGCAGATAAGATAGCTCCATCGTATATTTTCGCAGTTGCGATCGATTCAGAAGCAACTGTTAATTCAGCCAGTGTTTGATCAAGTTGTACAAAGTTATTATCTGTTTTTGATTCAATCAGAATATTATTGAGTGCTGTGATATTTCCAGCAATTAGTAATTCTGAGTGAACACCATTATCGGAACTTAAAGCACTTGAGAAGGCTGATCCCTTAATTGAAATATCTGTTGCAGTAATACTGCTGCCTTGAGCCAAATTAACTTTAGCAACATTCAGCATTTTAGAACCGACAGAAATCGGTTGATCCTGTGCTATGGCAGTTAGGTCTACTCGTCCAGTTGCATTGATTGTTGCACCTGAGTTGATATTAATAACTTGCGCTGTGAGTAGGAAATCATCGCCAACCAGCCCAACTCCACTTAGAAGATTAACGCCATTGGCTTCAATCGCAATGTCTTGCAACCCTTGACCACCAACGTTACCTCCAATAATGAGGTTGCCGCTGACTTTGATAGTTAAGTTATCGAGTGATCCAACTCCATCACCAAGTACTTTACCCAAATTACCGATGGTTAAGTTACCCAGGACGTTCAGAACTGCATTACCACTTACGACAATATCTTCGTTAAGGGTAGTGTTGCCTGTAAACGTCTGATTGCCTGACAGTAGGATTGCTAGTACGGAATTATAGTTGGCGATCGCGCTGGCTGAGAACGCTAGTCCCGCTTCGATACTGCCCGAATTGACTTCAAATATCCAGTCGCCGCCGAGCGCGTTGCTGCCAGTGCGGTTAGTTGAAGCGGCAATATCTGCTCCTGTTAAATCACTTAATTGCTGAATGAAGGCGGTTCCTGCTTCTCCCGCTGCCAGATCACAGCCGTAAACTAAAATATCGGCATCTTTAGCTAAAGCTGTAGACCAATCCCGCAATTCATCTGCTCGTTGCACCAATTCTGCCGAAGTTAGCTGAGTGGAACCAAGCAATAGGTTTCCATTGCTACCATGTGAAACAATGTGAATCGCAGTAATGTTGTTTCTTTGGGCCAACACCTGGCTAATCTGTTGAATGCCATCTTTTGTGGAATCTAGAAGCACTACTTCAGCAGTTGAATCTGCACCCGCAAGCAAGCTCTGATAGCCTTCAACCGTGGAATCAATAAAAATGATTTCGTGAGAAAAGCGCTGCTGAGTAGGTGACACCGCAAACAGACTGTCACCCACCAATGCATCACTCGACCACTGACCTACCCACTGCTCTGATGCCTCTTTACCCGTGAGGGAATCAGCAGGAGTAGAAGAACCCTGTGGACTTACCAACAAGGAATCCGCACCCAAAAAAGTAGGTGAGCCACTCAACAAGTTTAAGGAATCTGATAAAGCCCCTGTTTCAACCGAGGAAACAAACAAATCCTCTTTGAACTGAAGTAACTGCCCCGCTTTAAGGATCTCAGGATTTGAAGTCAAGTGAAGCGGATTGCCATCCTGTGCAGAGATAGAAGGGATCAGTTGCGGTAGGTTCACTGGATTGAAATCCACGGATCAGACTCCTTGTGAGCAAAAAGTGACGTTTGGGTAGCGCTCATACCAGATACCGCTCGTGCTGTTGTTTTGGCTGGTTTAGGGCAACAGTAGATAGCGATGCCAGTATCTATTGTCACAATTATGGCATTAGGGCAAGGAAGGCTTGACTGCCCAATATACGCAAAAGACAGGTATTTCAGTAATAGAGTTCAGTATTTTCCCCGTTCAACCTGTCTTTTTTCAAGCCTATCGCTTTCCGTACACAGGATTACCAGGCTAATTCACTGCTCTGACTGCTCGATTGCCTGTGAGAACTCTGTCATACACAAAAAGCTTCTGAGCAATCCAACCTGATTACCCAGAAGCTGAAAGTTTATCCAAATTTGCTTAAATGACTTCGAAGCAGATTTAGCCTTTTACCTAGGTCATGGCGAACGCAATTGGTGCTTGCTGGATCTTCTGGTTCAGCCATTGCTTAAAGAATTCTGTTTCAAGCTGCTGCTTCAATCCACCTTCAAGTTGAGCTTCAATCACTTCCTCGACTTTGATGACCCACCAGCCTTGATCAATCTCAACGGGTCCCACAATCGAATTGGCAACGGCTCCTTCTAGTACAGCCTGGAGTTCAGGACGAATTTGAGCGCGTCGTACCGATTCCTTCTTAAAGCTAACCGTATCAGAATGGTTGAACAGCGCTTCGTTAACGCACTCACGAGCAATGTCATCAAAATTAGCTTGTCCGGCATCCATTCGAGAACGGAACTCTTCTGCTTTTTCTTTTTCGGTCGTAACTACATACGTTAGCTTAAACTCATCCAGAGCGGTGTGTTTCTCTGCAAAGTAGCTGGTTACATTCTGCTCACTCACTGCAACTCTCAGCTTCTTCAGCTTCAAAGCCTCACTTATCTGGTTGATGAATGCAGTGTAGCTCAGTCCAGAATTGGTCAGCCATTGCTCGAACGCAGATGCCTCTTGAAGCTGATTGCGATTCCGAAAATCTCGCACAGACTCTTCTAGTTCAGTTACACCAATCTCCAAATCAGTGCGGGACTGCAATTCTTGTGACAAAAGATGCTGGCTGGCAATTTCGCTTACGATCGTATCAAGCTGACCTGAGCGTTGCAGATATTGAAGCGCCTGTGCCAGAGAAATTGCCTGACCGTTGATTGTCATGAATGAAAGAGAGTTAAAGTCCGTCATAATTTTACCTGTTGTACTCAATGAATTAGCGGTGATGTTGATTGCAAATTACTTAGCCGACGGCTAACCGAATTGGCATTTGCTGAATTCGTTCATTCAACCATTGTCTAAAAAAGTCAGCTTCTAGCTGCTGCTTCAGCTCACCTTCTAGTTGAGCAGGTTGGACATCTTCAACTTTGATAATCCACCACCGTTGCTCTACCTCAATCGGACCAACCAAATCACCAGAAGATACCTGGTCGAGTGCTTGCTTTAGCTCTTGTCGCAATTGTCCACGCCGAAGGGTTTCCTTCTTCAAGCTGAGCTGATCAGATTCATGTAAGAAAACCTGATTGATACATTCGGCAGCAATTACGTCAAAGTTTGATTTTTTACGACCAATTCGCTTACGCATTTCATCTGCCACACTTTGTTCATTCGCAACGATATAAGTTAACTTGATTTGATCAAGTGCCGCACCATTACTCTCGAAGTAGGCAGATAAATTCTGTTCGCTGATGTGTGATTTCAACTTTTCAATTTTTAGCTCATCCGCAATACGAGTACAGAACGAACCATAACTCAATCCTTGACTCATAAGCCATTGCTGGAAGCGATCGGGATCAGTCAACTGCTGATTTGCACGAAATGTTTCAACGGCCTTTTCCAGTTCTGCAACTCCAACTTCCAAATCAGTGTGGGACTGAATTTCCTCAAACACCAAATGCTGACCAACAATTTCGCTCATGAACGTCATCAGTTTGCCAGAACGTTGCAGGTAGCGCAGTGCCTGACCTAACGAAATTGATCGGTTTCCAACATTCAAGAAGGCCAGCGAATCAATATCTGTCATGGACATATTCCTCATGAACTATCTGGATAAACGCAAGCGGGCTTACTAAGTCATTTACCTGAAGTCTCGCCCAAGCTTTCTAGACAGAACTACATAATAGGAATCTAATCAAATATTTCTTAGTTCCCGTCACGTTCCTGTCTCAAACGGTTTGAACAACTTCTCTTCGGAGAATGCCCAAAAAAGTTGAAGTCGAAACAGATTGTAGTGCAATCGATAGACGTTCATGATTATGAACGAAAGGCATATCCTGAGGCTTTGAATTCAGGATTATTACTGTTGTCGTTTTTTTAATTCAGTCCCATCGGCTCGGGTTTCAATATAATTACTGCATTCACTGCCAGTACACCCCAGAATATACTGAAGTTCTTTGCTAACGGCAAAAAACAGTTCTGTTTGGTGGATGTAGTGGTTTAGCAATTACTGAAATCAATCAGCATTAACAGTGCCTTGAACTTTTGATAAAGTCCTCTGCAACAGTTCGTTTCTCAGAAGTTTAGGGAATTGATAAATCAAGTGGCAAAGGAAACCCAATAGTTACGTCTGCTGATGCCACTGTGCCGTCACTATTGACACAACTGATCAGCCGTGGGCGCTTCATCTCCAGATCCCGAAAAATATGAACTCATTACAGTGTTTGTCCCAATCTGTCGGTTCAACAATCGTTTTTGTTGATGCCAATGTCGAAAATTATGATTTCTTTGTCAGCAATGTCGGCAATTTAGCAATTGTAGAAGTTCTAGTATCTGACGAAGATGGAGTGGCTCAAATTACGCGGGCTTTGGCAGGTTATAGCCAATTTGATAGCGTACATCTAGTTTGTCACGGTGCCCCCGGGCTGCTAAAATTGGGCAACTCGGAGTTGAGTCTGGGGACACTGGAGCACTATGCTTGGGATTTGCAGTCCTGGTTTGCGGCTCACTCGGCTACTGCTTCACTTGTACTCTATAGCTGCAATGCTGCCGCTGGCGACGCTGGATCTGAGTTTGTAGAACGGCTACATCAACTGACTGGGGCAACGCTTCACGCCTCAGACAAACCTGTGGGCAATACAGCTCTAGGAGGCAGTTGGTCGCTAGATGTGAAGGTCGGTTCTCAAACTAAAGCACCTGCTGTGTTCGACGCTGAAGTTCTGGCAACCTACGCCGGAATTTTGGCGACTGGCACCGATGGCAACTATCGATACATCGACTCAAAGGAAGCAGGTGGCTTTGTTGCCTTTACCGACATCAGCACTACTGGCACCAAGTATGATCTAATTGACGATGCAGAGCAAGGCATCGACTTACCCTTCACGTTTAACTTCTACAGCACCAACTCCACATCAATCACGATCGCTGATAACGGCGGTATCGTTTTCAATACCAAGACAGGCAATCTCTCACCCAATAATGGAACGATTCCCAAAAGCAGTCTGGGTGGCACAGGAACAGTGATGGGGATTTTGCCCTTCTGGACAGACTTAGCTGGTGGCCAGCTTTACACAGCAACCTTGGGAAGTGGATCGAACCGTCGCTTCATTGTGCAATGGAATAATTTACCCCACAATGATGTCAACGATGGCGTTACGTTTCAGGTTGTTTTGTATGAAGGCAGTAACAACATCGATTTCGTTTATGCAGACACCTCATTGGGTAATCCGCAATATGATAACGGTGCCGCCGCAACTATTGGGCTTAACAAGAACGGCACGACTGCGCTTCAATATTCATCTAATACATCTAGCCTCAACGGTGTCTCCTCAATTCGGTTCTTTGCGGAACCGCGCATCGTCAACAATGCTCTGACGGTTCAAGAAGGGCAAACTGTTACACTGACCAATACCAATCTACTGGCAACCGATGTCGATAGCAGCGACCCGACAAAGATTCTTTTTGCTGTCAGTGACGTTCAAAATGGGCAATTTTTAGTCAACAATTTGCCTGGAACTAGCTTTACCCAGGCTCAAGTAAATGCAGGACAGGTAAAATTTGTCCACAATGGTGGAGAACTAGCTCCCAGCTACACTGTTACCGTTTCCGATAACTTTAATACGGCTCCTTCAAAACCAGCGACCATCGACTTCACCAACATTAACGACATTCCGGTTTTGTCAGGGTTAGTAAGTTCGGTCACATTTAGTGAGAATGCGCTCAATAGCGCAGCTACACTGCTCTATAGTAATGTTACTGTTGCTGATGTTGACTCCCCAGATTTTGAGGGCGGTAGTCTCACCATCAACTACACAGGCGGTGCGAGTGCAGCAGATCAGCTTTCTATTCAAGGTTCAGGGGCAATTAGCGTCAACAACAGGAGCATTAGCTTCAATGGTAATGCGATTGGCTCAATTGATATTACCAGCAACGGTAGCAGCGGTAAGAGCCTGTTAATCAACTTCACTAGCCCAAATGCGACGCTTGCGGCTGTGAAAGCGTTAATTGAAAGTCTTACATATCAAAACACATCTGATACTCCTGTTGCCGCTCGAAGTATTTCAGTTATCGTCAACGACGGGGACGGTGGTACGAGCAGTGCAATTTCGACAGTTATCAACGTTACTGCCAGCAATGACGCTCCATTTAATACGGTTCCTCCTGCTCAAACTATTGACGAAGATACGATTCTCACCTTTGCGAACAGCACGCTGATCGCAATTGGTGATCCTGATGCAGGCGGCAGTTCGGTTCGTGTCACCCTCACTGCAACGAATGGTGTCCTAACGCTCAGCAACACTGGTGGGCTGATTTTTTCTGAAGGAAACGGAATTGCCAATTCAACGATGACCGTGACCGGGAGTATGACCTCCATCAACACGGCTCTTAACGGTATGACGTTTACTCCTACTGCAAATTTCAATGGAGCAGCATCTGTGCGGATCTTAACAGATGATCGTGGCAATACCGGTAGTGGGGGAAGCCTATCCGCAGATAACACGGTCGATATTACAGTTGCAGCCGTGAACGATGCACCAGTTAATGCAGTTCCAGGGATTCAAAGCGTTAACGAGGACACTAATCTAGTCTTCAATTCAGGCAACGGCAACGCCATTAGCATCAGCGATATAGATGCTAATGAAGGAGACGGAACTCTCCAAATCACCCTTTCTGTGACGAAAGGTGTACTCACCCTTGCCCAAACTACTGGATTGGAGTTTTCAGAGGGCACAGGTACAAGCAACAGTATTATGACCTTCAGTGGTTCTGTTGCAGCTATCAATACGGCGCTCAGTGGATTGATCTATCGAGGCAATTTAAACTTTAACGGGGCTGACACTCTAACTGTAGTGACGAGCGATCGCGACAACACAGGCAGTGGCGGTACCAAAACAGATACAGACATTGTTAGCATCACAGTCAACCCGGTTAATGACGCTCCAGTCAACACAGTTCCCAGTAGCCAAAGCATCAATGAAGATACCAATCTAGTCTTTAACACGATCGGTGGCAATCTAATCAGCGTTAGTGATCTGGATGTGAGTGAAGGAAACGGACAAGTTCAAATTACGCTGTCCGTTAATAATGGGGTGTTGTCTTTATCGCGCACGACGGGACTAACCTTTGTCAGTGGCAATGGTAGCAACAACAAAGTGATGACCTTCAAAGGTACATTAGCAAACCTCAATGCTGCTCTAGACGGTTTAACCTACCGAGGCAACCTGAATTTTAATGGTAATGATACGCTGACTGTCACAACAAATGATTTAGGTAATTTCGGTAGCGGTGGTGCAAAGGCAGACACAGATACAATCAACATCACTGTAAATCCAGTCAACGATATTCCTGTCATTACTGAGTTAGCTGGATCGGTGACGTTCAACGAAAATGAGATCAACGATGCCTTCAAGGTAATTGATGACGTTGTCACAGTTGTGGATGTAGATTCCGCTAACTTTGAAGATGGAAATCTAACGATCAGCTATACCAGCGGTGGCGGCCCCGAAGATCAGCTCTCTGTCCGTAATCAGGGCACTGGAGCCGGACAGATCGGGTTCGATGGCACAACCATAACGTTTGCCGGAACAGCAATTGGTACAATTGATGCCATCCAAGATGGGCGTAATGGCAGTGGCTTGATGCTTCAACTCAACAGTAATGCAACGGCTGCCAATGTCAAAGCTCTGATCCAAAACCTCATCTATCAGAATATCTCAGATACGCCCATTCCCAGTCGTACGATCGCGATTACACTCAACGACGGTGATGGCGGCACAAGTAATCCCGTCAGCACTATCATCAATGTTACAGCTCAAAATGATCCGCCTGTACTAGTTAACAACAGCCTCACCATTCTGGAAGGAGAGACAGTTGTTCTAAACTCTAGCAACTTTAGCGCAACGGATGTTGACAACAACGCTGCTGATTTAATCTTCACGGTCAACAATGTTCAAAATGGCAGCTTTCGGATTAATGGAATCACTGGAACTAGCTTTACTCAAGCGCAGGTAGCAGCAGGGCAAGTACGTTTTGTTCATGACGGTGGTGAAATAGCACCTTCCTATAAAGTTAGTGTCAGCGATGGCGCAGCAACCACTACAGCTCAGGCTGCAACAGTTAATTTCACCAACGTCAACGATGCCCCAGCGATCGCAGGATTAGTCAGTTTAGTTTACTTTGCTGGTACAGAAGTCAACGCAGCTCCAGCGTTAATTGACGAAAGCGTGACGGTGACAGATGTAGACTCAGCCGACTTTGACGGGGGCAACCTCAGCATCACCTATAGCAACGGCGGCAGTGCAGAAGATCAGCTTTCATTCCGCAACCAGGGCACCGGATCGGGACAGATCAGTTTTGATGGAATCAACGTAGCCTTTGGAGGCGTAACTATCGGGATGGTCGATACCGTCAACGATGGTAGCAATGGCAAGAAACTGCTTGTCAATTTCAACAACAGTGCGACACCAGCCGCTGTTAAAGCGTTGATTCAAAATTTAACCTACCGCAATACTTCAGATGTACCAATTGGTAGTCGCACCATTTCGATCACCATTGATGACGGTGATGGTGGAATCAGCAATCCAGTCAAAACCATTATTGAAGTAGCTTCAGAAAATGATCCGCCCGAGATCACGGTTCCCAACGAACAAACTATTAATGAAGATACGCCGTTTATCTTCGATAGTAACGCACGTTTGAGTATCGCTGATCCAGATGCTGGGGACAGCCTGATTCAAGCCAAGCTGACTACAACTCAAGGGACACTAACCCTCAGTCGCACAACTGGCTTAACCTTTTCGACTGGCACTGGTACAGACGATGCAGTCATCACTTTGACGGGTAACTTAACGGATATTAATGCTGCTTTGGATGGAGCATTATTCAAACCGACCACCAACTTTAATGGTAAAGCCTCTGTTCAAATTGAAGTCAACGATCTCGGTAATAACGGGAGCGGTGGCCCTAAATCTGCAATCAATCTGGTTACCATCAATGTTGATGCGATTAATGATGCACCTGTTATCGCCAGTTCCGATACACAGACCGTTGCTGAAGATACGGTCTTGAGTTTCACTGGAAACAACCGCATTTTAATCAGCGACGTTGACGCTGGTAATAATCCGCAGCTTGTCACGCTAACGGTTAACAACGGCGTATTGACCCTGGGGAACGTAGAGGGATTAACTTTCTCTCAAGGTAGCGGCAAAGCAGACATCACGATGTCCTTCTCTGGTACTCTTGCAGCCATTAATGCTGCCCTAGAGAGTCTGGCGTATCAGGGAAATGATAACTATCATGGGCTGGACAAACTTACAGTTATTGCCAGCGATCAAGGTAACAGCGGTGCTGGAGGTACGTTAACGACAAGTAAATCTGTTGGCATCTTAGTCACAGCAGTCAACGATGCGCCTATCAACTCAGTGCCGTTGGCACAGACAGTGAATGAAGACACCGATCTGGTTTTTAGCAGTATCAAAGGGAATGCAATTAGCATTAGCGACACAGATGTTGACGAAGGTACGGGTTTAGCTGAAGTAACCCTATCGGTTGCGAAAGGAACGCTGTCTCTGGCGCAAACGACAGGATTAACCTTTACTCAAGGAACATCGTCCGCTTCAATTCTTACATTTAATGGTACGATCGCTAACATCAATGCAGCATTGAATGGCTTGGTTTACCGTGGCAACCTCAACTACAACGGTAAAGATACGCTGGTCATTACTACGAACGATCGCGGCAACGCTGGTAGTGGCGGTATCCGTTCCGACAATGATGCAATTGATATTACCGTTAATGCCGTTAATGATGCTCCTACGATTACAGGAACTCCCAAACTAAGTATCGACGAGGAATTCTCCTATGAATTCATTCCATTTGCACAGGATGTTGACAGTAGCTCACTAACCTTTTCTATTCAGAACAAACCGATTTGGGCCACATTTGATCCGGCAACTGGTAAGCTGAGCGGTACTCCAGTGCAGGGGAATGCAGGGACTACTACAGACATTGTGATTAGTGTTTCTGATGGTCTAGCAAACACTAGCTTACCCGCCTTCAACTTGACAGTCATTGCCAAAGCCATCGATGGCTCCGTTCTACCGGATCAAATTATAGGACGCGAGAAAGACGATATCATCAACGGCCTGGATGGAGATGATGTTTTAACGGGCGGTGATGGAGATGATCTAATTTATGGTGGCACAGGAAACGACATCATTTCTGGCGAAAACGGAAACGATATTTTGTATGGAGAAGACGGAAATGACACGCTCTACGGTGAAAATGGCAATGATATAATGTATGGGGGTGCAGGTAACGATAAAATCTATGGCCTTGAAGGAAGGGATAAACTCTACGGCGGCAGCGGTAACGATCGGCTCTTTGGTGGGCAAGAAAATGACGAGCTTTATGGTGAAGCCGGTGATGACAAGCTCACTGGCGACAGCGGCAACGATCTACTAGTTGGAAGTGCTGGTAACGACAAGCTGATTGGCGGTATTGGCAACGATCGCTGTCTGGGTGGGCAGGGGAACGACATCTTAGTAGGTGGTAGAGGTAATGATATTCTGGATGGTGGCAAAGGCAAAAATCAGATGAGTGGCGGTGCCGGGAAAGATGTCTTCGTTTTGAACCGTCAAGGCATTGCCTTAATTCAAGACTTTGAAGATGGAGTTGATAAACTAACACTCACCGGGGTAAACGCCAAAAAGGTTTTTGGTCAGATAGAGGTAGTTCAAAATGGCAAAAATACCCTAATTGAATTCCAGAACAAAACGGTTGCCGTGTTGATAGGAACGAACTCTAACCAAATCAGTCAGGCGGACTTTGTTAGCAGAATCTGATAGTTATCCTTGCCTGATATCTTTTACCCTTCTCAACAAGAGGCAGACAAAAGAGCAATGGCTGGAAGGGCAGAGCATTAAGTTGACCACTATTGAAACCTAGCTACTGCCAGAAACCCTTGGTTCCTCAAATTTACGCAGTGCCATCACTCTGAACTGGTAGCGACAAATACCTCATATCACACACCTCAGCCAGGATGCTATTACTTGCATCCTGGCTGGCGTTTGATGAGGCAAGAGGCAGAGATATCTAATCGTTGAGGAGATGTAACAGCGAGAGTACACAATTGCTTTCTCCCATCTGCAACCGCAGCGCTTCAACATAACAGTCAATGACAGCGGAGCCTAGATGCATTCTTTCGCGATCGCTCAATGACTGCCCGGTGTCATAAACAGTGGCAATGAGAGAATCGGACGGCACCGATTTGTCTTTGGGGATGAACCCGCCTGTCCAGCCTGCTGATTGCAACCTCCACCAGATTCGCAACTTTTTGTGGGGGCGAACGTCCAAATTACCCAAAGCCTTGACTTCAGAAGGCTTCAATGCAGAACGCCACATCACTAATGCACAATCGTTTGTAGTGTATTGCACCATTCGCATCAATGTAGCTATTAGTGAGGTTTGATAGAGCGTGGCGATCGCCCGTCCTGTATTCAATGAGATTCCTAATTCATTAACCTTTGGCATAAAGGATGATTTGGGCATCAACAAATCGGCAGATCCTTGATCGCACAATCTTTCTTTGCGCTGTACTATCTCGGCAGGAAGTTTAGTGCCTGGACTGGACTGATCCAGCCCATCAAACAACAACTCCAGTAATTCGTGGCCTTCGGTGAAGCGTTGACGCACAATGGGATCATCTTCTTTGATTAAGATAATGCCAGTACGGCTATCTACCAAAATTCCTTGCTGCTCCTCTAGAGGAACTCGCAGAGGCGTAGGAATGCCAAAGTGTAGATAAATGGGCGAAAGATCAATAGGAGGCTGATCATCTAATTGAGCTGCCTGTCGCAGAAATTCCACATATTGATACACATCCTCTTCAGACTGAACGGTGCCGTAGTGCGATAGAAACGCTGCTCCCGGATGCCGATACGGTCGAGCTGAATTGACCTGATTCATAGGATTGCGTCTCGAAACCTCAAGCTATCTCTGTAGAGGCGCGTTAATACATAGGCGTTGCTGCATGGACGGATGACTTGTTGAGCGGTCATGGCTTTGCTCGCCCCCTAAATCCCCTAGAATTAACGGACTTTAACGGGTGGAACGGTTCTCAGGATGGAGGGTTGAGGAGCGAATTCATACCGTCGTTCAGCAACGCCCATTAACACATACTCCTACAAGCCAGTCTTTGAAGACCACGGTCTTATTTTCCCACAGTCATCTTAATCACGTTATAGAGAAGTTCCCATTTTTCAGGAGTAGTGGGCTGCTGTCCTCGATACTTTAAGTGAGCCAACATCAGCACATCATCAGGTGGCAAATTTGCCGCCTTGACGAACTCGGCCAGGCTAGGAGATAGAGACAGTGCTTCTGGAGCGGAATCAGGCGAGTCTTGCTTCAAGCCTAAAACAGAGGTTAGCCGTTCCATGACATGCCACGACAGATTAGTTGCCTGCCCTCGCTCAATCTGAGACAAGTAGTTGCGCGAAATGCCAACCTGTTGAGCCAATTCCTCTTGACTCAAACCTTCTCGTAAGCGGCGATCGCGTACCTGTTTACCAAAATTATCCATATCCAATCACGAAGCTGAGGCGATAAACTGAACCGCTGTCACAGACTTGGTTCGATAAGTGTCTGTAACAACTGATCTGTTATTAGGTGTGACACTTGACAACTACAGTTTACAAATCATGTCGTTCTATCTTGCACAGAACAAAGGGGGATGGTAGAGTAGTACACGTGAACTAAATGCGAACTACAGTTTGCAAACTATTCCTACTATATCAAGCAAACCATTTAGCAAGCCAGACATTGTATGCCTTATGTTGCAGCAAAAGACAGTCAAGCAGCGCTCTGGGAAGCATTTCAGCAGATTTTGGCGAAGCGACAGACGATTAAGTCAACGATCGCCACGACGGAAGAAGCGGCAAAGAAGGCTCCGAGTCAGTAGTGACTAACCGCTGGCTCAATGAGCAGATCTGGCACGATGCGGCGATCGCCAGGGTTGATTAGACTGCCGTATCCCAAACCTGCTTTTCCTATAACCATGATTGAGGAAACATTGGATGACTAGTACAGGAATGAATCACTGGACGGACACCGCTGCACGCAACACTAAACTGGCCGGACATTGGCAGCCAATGGCGGAGCCAACTCAAGTGAATCAACACCACACTAATAGGCTATGGTTACGCATTAATCTTTGTTGGCGCAGTATCAGCCACGGCCAAACCCAATACCGCTGGAACTGGAGAGCATCCTATCAAACAGGTAAGGCTACTCCCGTCAGGCTAACGCAACGTCCTCGATCCCTGCTGACCTGTTGGAAAAGAAGCAGACGGTTGCAAAACAAAGCCATGAAGTCCAACTTTAACGGGTAGACAGAAAATCCCCATGTGCGATCGCTTTAGTTTAGTCTGTGAGGCAAGTGTGCTAGAAGAGAGCAACACGACGGCTGAGGAAGTATGGCACTCGAAGCAGGTGAGCTAAACACAGCGATCGCGCTATTGGACTGATTTTGGACTGACTTAAAGACAATTGATGGTGTGAAATTACCCTCAATTTCTGGGGCTTCAAGGCTTACGCTTGAAGCCCCAAGTTGCTATTTTTCCGGCGATCGCGATATGAGATCCTACTCAGCTTCTTCCCGGTCGAGTTGACGAATGGCTTCCTGACCAGAACCGATCGCCAATCCCAGAACCGAACCGACAATGGCATAATGCCTGGGGGCTTGAGGGTTGAGATCGCCCTGATTAATCTCGGCAACCGCAACCCCTAAAACGGCACCAATCGCACAGGTGAGAATACCGGAGCAAGCAACACATCTAACGCTCATATTTGTTCTCCTGGCCGAGGCACATCCTGCTATCGGGTTATTTTCTAAAAACTATATTCGCTTGGAAGCTCAGATGCAGGTCGGGTTCACATTTTTCTACGAAGTTTAAAAAAACGCAAAAAAAGCCCCGGATTAATCCGGGGCTTTGTGATGGAGCGAGGCAAACTTTTCAACCAGCAACCGATGGTTGGCTACTCAGGACTCCCTTCAATCCGGTAGCTGCCGGTTGGGCTTTCAACTCTGGTGAGGTTGTCTTCCACCGTTTCATCTTCAACCCGTCTGGGTCGTCTGCGAGTGGGGCGGAGGCGATCGCTAAGCGACTTGATCACGATGTACAAAATCGGGACGACAAACAGACTGAGGAACGTAGCAATGAACATACCGCCAAAGACGGCTGTACCCAGCGATTGCCGACTTCCAGCACCCGCACCAACCGCAATCACCAGTGGAAAAATACCCACCAGCGTCGAGATTGCGGTCATCAAGATGGGGCGCAGACGGAGTTCAGACGCTTCCAGTGCTGCTTCAACGATCGATCGCCCCTGCTCTCGTAATTGATTGGCAAATTCCACAATCAAAATCGAGTTCTTACTAGCTAAACCGATCAACATTACCAGACCCACCTGGCAATACACATCGTTGGGCAAGCCACGCAGCATTTGAGCGGCTAACGCTCCCATAATCGCCAACGGCACCGCCAGCATAATAATGGTCGGATCGATGTAGCTCTCATACTGAGCCGCCAGCACCAGAAACACGAGAACTAATCCTAAGCCAAAGATAATCGGAGCTTGCCCACCCGATTCGATCTCTTCCAGAGAGGTGCCTGCCCACTCGTAGCCGACGCTGGCGGGTAACACTTGTGCGGCGGCTCGTTCCATTGCTGCGATCGCCTGACCCGAACTTCGCCCCGGTGCCGGGGCACCGTTAATTTCAATGGAACGAAAGAGGTTGTAGTGGTTGATTGTTTGTGCCCCAGTGGTGGGAGTAACAGTCACCAAGTTGCTCAGGGGAATCATTTCATCCAGTTCTGAGCGCACATACAGTTGGTTAATGGCTTCTGGATTTTGCCGGAACTGCTGATCGGCCTGAACATAAACGCGATAGGTTCGTTGCCCCAGATTGAAATCATTAACGTAGCGCGACCCCAGATAGGTTTGCAGCGTACTAAAGATATCGTCAATTGGCACCTGCAACGATTTGGCACGGTTACGGTTAACTTCAATCAGCAGTTGTGGGGTATTGGCAGCATAGGTACTGAACACGCCCTGTAACTCTGGCTGTTGATTGGCAGCACCCTGAATCTGATCCTTGTAACCAACGAGGTCTTGAATATCCAGTCTCCCTTCGCGATCTTGAAGCTGAAACTGGAATCCGCCGAAACTGCCTAAACCCGGAATAGGAGGCGGGTTAACGGGAAACACATTGGCTTCAGAAATTCCCATGAACTGACCAAACAATCCACCAATGATGGCCTGAACGGGGCGATCGCGATCTTCCCAGGGATTCAGGGTTGTAAAAATGGCACCGCTGTTTGCAGTGGCACCGCTTCCCAGGCTAAAGCCACCCACCGCAAAGGTTGCCCGCACCTCAGGTAACGGCAAGATCATTTCCTCAACCTGCTGCATCACCTTGCTGGTGTAGTTTAGCGATACCCCTTCTGGAGCCTGAATGATCGTAATGAAATAACCCTGATCTTCTTCGGGCAAAAACGCAGATGGAACAGCCGTATAGAGCCATCCGGTCAAACACAGCATACCGACAAAGGCAATCAGCACGATCGCCTTAACGCGAACCAAAAAGCGGAGAGAGCGTGCGTATCGATTTCGCGTCCCGTCCAGGAAGTAATTAAACGCTCCAAAGAAGCGCCCCAACAAGCTCCGGTCTCTGCCTTTGCGACGCAGCAACAAACCCGACAGCATGGGAGTGAGCGTCAACGCCAGGAAGGTTGAAATGACAATCGAAAAGGCAATGGTTAAGGCAAACTGCCGATAGAGTGCCCCTGTCGTTCCTGGAAAGAACGCCACCGGAACAAACACGGCCATCAGCACCAACGAGGTGGCAACCACGGCTCCCATCAACTCACGCATAGCGATGATTGCCGCCTGTCGAGGTTTGAGCCGATCTTCCTGAATGCGTCTGGCAATGTCTTCTACAACTACGATCGCATCATCCACCACCATTCCAGTAGCCAACGTCAAACCAAACAGCGTCAAACTGTTGATTGAAAAGCCAAACGCATTCACAAAGGCAAAGGTGCCAACCAGCGCCAGCGGAATGGTGATAGACGGAATCAGCGCGGTTCGCCAATCTTGCAGGAAGAGAAAAATGATCGCCACCACTAACCCCACCGCAATTAGCAGGGTGATGATGACTTCTCGTAGCGATGCTTCAATGAACTCAGTTGTGTCAAATCCGATGCCGTAGCTTAGGCCGGGCGGGAAGTTTTCAGCCAGCCGCGCCATCTCTTCTTTTACACCCCGAGCCACCTCAACAGCGTTACTGTCTGGAATCTGGTTAATTCCTAAACCGATCGCTTCCTGACCGCGATAGCGCAAGAAAGAGTTGTAGTTTTCCGCCCCCAGTTCAGCCCGACCCACATCTCTCAGTCGGATCAAGCTGCCGTTGTCTGTGGTTGCAACCACGATATCTTCAAACTGAGAGACATCGTTTAGTCGGCTAACCGCACGCAGGTCAATTTGAAACTCCTGATCGTCCGGCGCAGGTTGCTGACCAATCCGTCCGGCACTGGCTTGAATGTTTTGCTCTTGCAGCGCATCAACAACATCTTGCGCGCCCAAGTTACGGCTAGCGAGTCGTCTGGGATCAAGCCACACGCGCATGGCGTAGTTGCGTTCGCCAAAGATCTGAACGTTGCCGACTCCCTCGATTCGCTTAATGGCATCAACTAGATACAGGTCGGCGTAGTTGCTCAGAAAGAGGCTGTCATACTCTCCTGGGGTTTCGGAAAATAGCGCAAACCCCATCAGCAGGCTACTCGATTCCTTGCTAACCGTTACCCCAGATTGAATCACTTCTTCTGGAAGTTGGGGTTCTGCCGCAGACACCCGGTTTTGCACATCTACCGCAGCAATATCTTGATCGCGGGAGGCATCAAAGGTAATGGTGACAGAACTGGTGCCGTCATTGCTGCTACTGGAATTCATGTAGCGCAACCCTTCGACACCATTAATTTCTCGCTCGATGATGTTGGTTACCGCACTTTCAACCGTTTGAGCATCGGCACCAATGTAATTGGTGGTGACGACCACTTGCTTGGGGCTGATATCTGGATATTGAGCAATGGGCAGAGTTGGAATGCTGATGGCTCCCATCAGTAAAACAATCAGCGCGCAAACAGTAGTGAAGACGGGTCGCTTGATAAAAAAGTCAACAGACATAAGCTTAGGCGCACGCTAGGACGAGTGGAATACAAGTCTTACTGGGGAGCCGAACCACCGGGGGCTGCTCCACCAGCTTGAGGATTCTGTCCAGAGGGATTTTCGGACTCGGGCATAATGGGCACACCATCTTGCAGGTTTAACAGCCCCGACACAACCAGTTGTTCTCCTGCTTCTACCCCTTCAATTACTTGATAGTTGTTGC
This sequence comes from Oculatella sp. LEGE 06141, assembly GCF_015207605.1. Classification (GTDB taxonomy): domain Bacteria; phylum Cyanobacteriota; class Cyanobacteriia; order Elainellales; family Elainellaceae; genus Oculatella. The sequence goes on along the minus strand of NZ_JADEWO010000020.1, from coordinate 82,200 downwards.
CTTGAATACCACCCAACCGCACTCGTCGTTGCCGAGCAACGAGCATTGAATCGCCTTGTTCGGTTTGCTGCGTTTCGGCAACATACACAAACGTTTCACCACCTAGACGAGTAATAGAGGTGACTGGAATTAAGACACCCGATCGCGATCGCCAAATTAACCTTGCTTCAACACGCTGCTCATCCTGCAATAAATTGCTGGGGTTGTCAAAAACGGCTTTGGCTATCACTAACTGTTGGTCAACATTGACGGTGGGTGAGATGAAGCTAATCCGTCCGGTGGCAACAGAACCACCGCCCGAATTGGCAGATGCACCGCTGGCCGCACCTGCTGCCGGACTGGCGATCGCCGAAGTGTTTTGCAGGGTGGTAATTTCAACCGGAAGCCCAACGCGCAGGTCGTTCTGGCGCTCAGCCGGAACTTCAAGCTCTAGCTCTAAGAGAGAATTTTGGGTGATGCTGGTGAGCGTGTCGCCAATGGCAACGTAATCTCCTAACCGAACTGGAATGTCGCCCACCACACCCGAAATCGGTGCATTTACCAGCGTGTCGTCCAACCCAGAACGAACCGCCTCGGCATCCGCCTGCGCCTGGTTGTAGGTGGCAGTGGCTTGCTGCACAGAAGCTTGCGCGGCACTGATTCGCTCTTGGGCGGCCTGGAGAGCAGCGATCGCGTTGCTGCGATTGCGCTCCACCTGATCGAGCTGCTGTTGAGACTGCACCCCTTCTGCAACCAGATATCTAGTGCGTTCATATTCGGTGTTTTGCAGATCCACATCGGCGGCAGCGCTGGTGCGCTCGGCTTCGGCGGCTCTCACTTCGGCCTGGGCATTGGTGCGCGAAGCCAGAGCAGCATTAACATTAGCCAACGAGGCATTTAACTCCGCTCGGCTTCGCTCTGGACTGAGTTCAACAATTGGATCGCCCTGCTGTACGGTTTGCCCTTCCACAACGTAAATTTGGGTGACGCGACCTTCTACGCGTGGGCGCAACTCAATGCCTTGCTGTGCTTGCAGTGTGCCAACAAAATCTGAACTGTCTTCAACGGTGCCAGTTTCAACACGCTGCAACCGAACGGGTAGCGCCTGTGGCCCCTGTTGTGCCATTTGCGCTGGGTCTCCACCAGCGGGGTTAAAGACGCGCCACAACATGAAACCGCCACCCCCCAACAGCAACAATGAGAGCAGCAGCCACAGCCAGGTTCGGTTGCCTCGTAGTAGCGCTGCGCGCTGAGATGGACTTTCGGGAACTGAAGTTTGAGGATCGGAAGTTTCCATAACCAAAGATGATGGTACAGTCTGCTAGAACGTGGTCTTCAGAACAAGCGTGTGCCTACTATTTCACTGATTCAATGCCTTGGCGATCCAATGTTTAATACTCAATGCGGATGGCTTCATTGTGAGGGTTAGCGTTCACCTCAGAGAGAAAATTGCAGGTTGAATAGTTTGGGGTTAAGCAGCGGTTATGAAAGCAACTAGTTTAGGCTTAGAACTTTAGGCTTAGAATTTAGGCTGGAACTTTTTGAGCCAGGTTTAGAGTCTGTCAATTTAACCTGAGGAGTAATAATAGGGCTTCAATTGATGTCTTTGCTTAGGTAAAAACTTAGGTAAAAGCCATGACGCGCATTAACTGCTGTTACGTATGCTTAACAATTATAGGCACAAGAGGATTAATCTTCCGTCAAATTGATATAGGTTGCTATCTCAGTGCCCGCTCCTGATATTCAACTGAAACAGTCGTTCTGAAAAGATTTTTATCATTCTTCACATTGCGGGAACATCCCCCAGTTAGGCGAATCGATAGAGTGAAGCGTCTGATCAACTCTACGGGTAGGCTTGAAAGTGGCATGAATCGGACGATGATATCAGTGTAGAGGGATGCTGCCGATCGCTCAGGCTCTACTAAACGCCGCTGACGGGTTATCTCCTCGCCCCTTATCTGTTTTGCGGCACGTTAGCAGGGTGAAGTTCTCAGTATAAGATATTGACTCTCTTTTGCAGATACGGTAGGTTGAGATCTTATCGCGACTCAGTAGAGTGGCGATCGCACCGCCCGAAAATTTAGTCAAACGCGACCCGAAGTTGTTACGAGCAACTCCGAGCCGCTGACCCAGCCAAACTGGAGCAAGCAGTTGGTGGGCTAAGGAAGTATTTTAACTCTTCCCAGCCACCCCGATTTGCTGTGAGCATTGGCACGGGGTGGCTAAATTTTTGGGTTTTCCTGGCCTGTCTTATCAAAGGAAGTGAAAACCCATGACGCAATTATTACTGAATTCTGCTGGAGCCACCAGCGCTCCAGCAGTTTGCCATCCCTCGATCGCCCTTCCACCCGAACGTGACCCGCTTAAGCATGTGCTGATTGGCTCTCCTCGCGCTATTCGTCATACCATCCACCTGTTGCATAACCTGCATTATGTAGAGGCGGGATTGTGGAGTCCGCTGATTGCCATCCCTAACCAGCAGTTGCTCATCACTCCCAACGATGGGGACAGGATGAGCTTGCTGATGCGGCAGATTCGATTCGAGTAACCAGACAGAGGAGCGATCGCCCTTTAATTGACGAGAGGGCGATCGTTTCCCTAATTACAGCGATCGTTGAAGTGTAGCTCGATCGCCCCCTGGTGGGTTTATTCGCCTACAAACTCAAAGGAGCGAATGATCTGTTCAAAGACGGTTTGGTAAGGTGCATCGTTGACCTCATTCCCGACCTTAGCAACCTCAATGACGATCACCCTGGCTCCATCAGGGCTGGCAAAGACAACGCTTTCGTTTTCATATAAGCCGCTTGACTCAAAGGCGATCGCGTCCTGTGCGGCCACCGTTGTCTGGTTAAAGTTGCCGCTCACAATGCCAAACAAATTGCTTTGCTCCACCCAGTCCCGCAATGATAACTGCTGTGGGTTATTGCGGACAAAGATGTGGACATTGGCAGGGTATTCTGTTCCTCCGTTATAGGCTCCTGCGCGAATCTGTTGATCGTGTTTTTTGGTCCACACATCAATATCAGCCGTTGCGGCATCTGCGGTGCTAGCAGGAACGGGTGGTTCATTGTCCACTACAAACTCATCAGCAGAATAGCTGAACTGAACTCCAAGGCGATCGCTGCGATAAGTTGCCAGACTCGGTTGAGTTGGCTCCGTCCGTGGCGACTGGGATGGAGCGATCGCACCCGTGTTGTTGGACGGATTAGAAGCATCGGGAACGGCTGAGGGAGACCCCGTGCCAGGTGAGTTGGGTTGGCAGGCGATCGTTCCTCCAGCAAGAACACCAATTACAACCAGACAAAGCCGTGCTTTTAACGGTTTTTGATGCATCATTCGTATGCCCCTCCCAAACTGGTGAATCCTGCTTTAAACGAATTCAACTGTGGAGCCGTTGTTTCCGTTCAGCACGTTATGTCATGCGGGCAATTCCTTGAGCAGAGTTTGTCTGGGGTGCTATCCCTGGCTCCGCCGTGTCTTCTTCACACAACTCTGGATTAATGATGCACTGGAGTTTAGCCTCTGGTTCATCGGTGTCCATTGGATTAATGAAGAACGCACCCGTTTGTGGGGGTAAGGTTGGATCGAGCAGCAAATCTGCGATCGTCTTCACCATACCCGCCAGCGGAATCGCCAGAATGACCCCCAGCAACCCGCCAACTTTGCCACCCAGCAACAAGGCAGGCAGGACGATCGCCGGACTTAACCCAGTTAAATTACCCAATAGCCGGGGAGCGACCAGGTTGTCTTTGATCTGTTGGATGACGATCGCCGTACCAATGACCTGGATAGCCAACCACCAATTGATGAAGGCCACAAACAGGCCAACAGTAACAATTCCCAACGCTGCACCAATAAAGGGAATGACTTCCATTAACCCGATGAAGATGGCAAGCACCAGGAAGAACGGTACATGCAGCCACCAAAACGCTAATGACAACGTTGCTGCCATAAACACCCCCAACAGCAACTGTCCCGAAAAAAAACGCTGCAAATTGCGGCGTAGCGACTCGGTGAGAAAGTCTTGAATCGCCGGGGAGAAAAACCCCGTGACCCCGTCCCATAACCGCTCACCGTCCAGCAGCATATAGAACGAAATGACCAGAATTAGAATCAGATCCAGCACCCAGTTAAAGGTGCCCAACAACAAACCTAATCCACTGGTGGCGATCGTTTCTGCTTGCTGCTGTAATTCGGCCAGAATTTGCTCCTGCAATAGCGGAATAGCAAAGCGAATTTGATGATCGTTGATCCACGTTTGCAGATCTGACAGTTGTTGCTGTCCGGAGGCGATTAGCTCCGGCAAATCGGTGAGCAACTGTTGCGCTTGATATAAAACAGGAGGGGCGATCGTCACCCCAATTAACCCAACAACTGCTCCAGCTAGCAGGTATACCAAACCTGCGGCTAAGCCACGAGGAACCACCGCTTGCAGTTTTGCAACCGGATAGTTTAGCAAAAATGCAATTAGACTCGCCGTGACCAAAATGCTGATCAACTCACTGAAATAACTCAGCGTTTTCAGGCTGAGCCAGCCTGTAATCAAAATCAACACCCATGTCAGTAGAATGCGTTGCAGCGGTGTAAATAAACGATCCATTGCGCTCCAGTGGCTCTGAAACTGAACCAAATTTGTCGTTAGAGTGTATTGCTAGCCTAGCAAGCTCAACCGCTTCTGAGTTGAAGCTTAGGAGAGACTTTTACACTCATCCCGGTTGAATAAGCAGGCACAATCCCACAGATGAAGCGCATCCATACCCCATCTACCATGAACTTGATATGGCAAGTCTCCCTATTGATAGAGTTCAGGCGGGGGCATTATCGCTAAGGTTGGACGTGGTGTTGAACATATTCACGACAAAAGTGCATCAGCATTAAGTTGAGCAGCTTGAGTTGTTTTAGTGAATAAACATCGGCTTGTGTTACAGCAAGCGTCAATTAGAAGAAGCAAGAAGACAATTGCCGTTGTAGCTAATTATTTGAACAATTCATTCTGAATTCTGCTGGCGCAGTCAGGTGACTGGCATCGCCACTTTGCAAATGACAAATATTTTACACAACAACGTTAGTCGGCAGGTTGTCTTCTAAGCGACAGATGATAAGAGGTTAGCTATGAAAGAACAACACGACCCCACTATTCGGCAAAACAGCAGGAAGGGAGTAGGATTAGGAGCGATCGCCCTAAGCTTAACGGCCCTACTGCTTCCGGCCTGTAATTTAGCCGAGCCTACCGAGCAAACCACCGTAACTACTGAGGATATTGCAGAGGACACCTCAGCTCTTATTGGACAAGAGATTACGGTGAGAAACATCGTTGAAGATGTCATCGGCGAGGACGGCTTTTTAGTTGAAACGGATGCAGGTGAACCCGTTTTGGTGATCAACGCCACAGGCGCACCGTTTGAACTTCCCGACCCGGCCATTCCTATACAGGCAACAGGAACGGTTGAGGCACTCTCTGCTGATCAGGTCGAGAGTCAATACGGCCTCACTCTGGACAGAAACCTGTTTGCAGAATACGAAGGGCAGCCTGCGATCGTAGCAGCATCTATGGCTCTTGCGCCCAACCCCGAATATTTCTACGACGCTCCAGAGGGCTACTTTGGAGACCAGGCCATTGCTGTAGAAGGAGATGTTCGACTTCTAGAACAAACAGACAATGCGTTTGCATTGTTTGAAGAGGGCTGGATCAATGATGTGGGCGTGTTGGTGATTGGCGTTGATTCCGAACTGGAAGGAGTACCCATCGAAGAGGGTGAAAACGTTGCGGTGACTGGGGTAGCACGTCAGGTCAGCGAACAGCTTCTACGGGATGCCAATTTAGGTTGGGATGATAACCAGCTTCAAGAATTCTTAGCGCGATATGAGAACAGACCTGTGATTGTAGCTGACGGAGTTTATCCGTCTGCGGTTGACCCTGCCCCCGGAAATTAGGGGCTTTACGATGACGATTCTGTCTTCTCACGAACGTTGAGGAGAAGAGACTGCTTCAGTCTTTACACTGTTAAATTCAAATGAGGATAAAGATGGTTAATACAACATCAAATCAGCAAAGAGGTAATTACAAGCGCGCAGTTGGCGTGTTCAAACGACGCGAGGATGTTGAAGCCGTGCTTCGTGACCTCAAAAGCGCAAATTATGACATGAATCGAGTGTCCTTAATTGCACGGCATGTCGATAAAGTTGAGGGATCTGAAGAGGTTACAGAAAATCGAGGAGACACCGAAGCTCAAGAGGGTGCAGGAATTGGTGCATCGACTGGTACAGTTTTGGGCGGCCTTAGTGGTTTCTTGATTGGTGTGGGTGTACTAGCTATTCCAGGTGTAGGGCCTATTCTTGCTGCTGGTGCAGAGATCAATGCGTTAGCGGCAACGCTGGCAGGTGCCGGGGTTGGTGCAGCGGCTGGCGGCATTGTTGGGGCGTTGGTTGGTCTGGGTATTCCAGAAGAGCAAGCCAAATCGTACAACTCTAGTGTCAAGGCGGGTCATTATCTGTTAATGGTTAGCGGCACGGCTGATGAACTCCGTCGAGTTGAGTCGGTTCTGCGCGATCGCCACGTTGAAGATTTCAACATCTATGATGCTCCTGACCTGGCACAGACTTCAACCACGCCAACTCGCGGCAATGTTGCCTCTACTCCCAACCGGGAACAGATGGCCACTGGAGAGGTGCTAACCGAACGGCGAGAAGCCAGCCGCACGAACGCAACAGAGACTCGTGATATTGACCAGGATGGCGAACCAGAGGTCTTTATCGTTGATAAACGGAATGAAACCCAGCGGAAGCCAACCCGCTAAGTTCGAGCGGTCTGTCAATCGTTCATTTCCAAAGGGGTAACTAGCCCATTGAGAACACGAACTTGACCTGGAAAGGGCTTTGCTATAACAAGCAAAGCCCTCATTCGCATGAATGTTGCTCAAACATCGTGCGAACTGCAACGAGCAAGTATTCGGCACTCCATTGCAATGGATGCGATCGCCGCAACAAAGCTCTTATACTAAAAGCAAGTTTAATCCCAGCCTATCGACCAATGATGTGTGATAGACGATCCACCCTAACTCAGGCATGAATCAAGATCCCTTTAATAACTCAAACTCTGGATTCACCGAGAATTTGAACAACGGCAAACATTTGGAACAGGTGACTCATTCCGATCCAGAAGTAGAGCTACCGCCCAAATCGGTTGAAGACGTAAGAGCCGTAAACCGAAGTTTGAAGCGTCTTTATCTCATTCTTTTAACGGTCGGCATTGCGCTGGGTGCAGTGATTTCTGTGGGTGTGGTTACTCTGCTCAACCGTTTTGAACTGACTGCCCCTCCAACCCAGGTAGATGACACTGTTGAGTAATTCATGTGGGTTCACTACTGGTTAACCCACATCATGACAGCAGAGCGATGAAGGGAGTCCTCAACGCTTAACGTTGTAGATTGATGTTGCAGATCAATTGGCTTGCACTCCTAAGAACTGCTCTCATCGTGAATGTAGGCATCCAGCAAATCCCGCACGGCTGAAAGGTTCAAGGGACGATAATCGCTGCGCTTATACCAACGAATTTTGACACTATCATGCAGTTCTTCAATGCCAACAATTCCCTGGCGCGGCAGAGTTCCCGCGAATCGATAAAACCCTAAGCTACTGTTGAAATTGCTGACCGGGTCTGGAGTAATTCCTCCCTCTATACGAGCCGGATCAAAGTCTAACTTTAAGTTGAGACGACCAATCTCATCCATCATCCACTGCAACGCTCCATCCGATAAGCCACGATGATAGTCTGTGCCACCCCCCACACAGCCATGCACTCCCGGAAACCACACCTGGTGTAGCCTTTGCTCTGGATTGTCAGGGTTTTTCTGCATGGGGGTAATTTCAAACGGTTTACGCAGTTCATCAATGGCAACCGCGTGCAGAGCGTTTTGAATAATGGAACTCAAGCAAGTGTTGTGAAACTTATACTTGGCGTTGAGGAAACTGTTAACGGGCAGGATAGGGATGACATCCGGAATGCCCAATGACCCTACCGTGTCCCAACAGCCCAGGAGAGTAATGGGAACGCGATCGCCATAGTTTTTGCGAAATTCCACAGCGATCGCATGTGCCGGTTTAATGTTGGGATCTCGGTACAATCGGTATGCTTCGGGGGCTTTGCAAATATGAGGACGCGACAATAACCCAGAGCAATAAATTAAGCCAGCGAGGCTCCGTACCGTGTAGGCTCCACGGCTGAAGCCAAACAAGTAAATTTCGTCACCCGGCATATAGTTGAGGCAAAGAAAACGGTAGGCGTGCTGGATGTTTTGATCAATCCCCCATCCCAGCGCTCCTCCGGGCAGCTTATCGTACCATTTGGTGCCCAAGCCCTCTTCATAAAAGGCGATTTGATGAACTCCATCACTGGCAACAGGTTTAATCGCCTGAGCAATTTTGATGACATTGGTTGGGCAGGGTGTATCTAGTTGATTCCAGGTTCCATCACAACAAACGATCAACCGCTTCACTGTGCTATTCTCCGTAAAACTCAAATAGAGTGCGATCGCATAACCCTACACAGCACTCTACCGTACTCCATACGACCACGGTATAAATTAAACGATTCTTCTTACAGCAGTTTTCAATCGAGTCAGCCACAGTCTCGCCAAGATGGGTGTGGAGTGTATGGTTTGAGGTGTAGTGAATGCAAATGAAAATGGCTGTAATACCGATTAATCCCGACGGTGAACCCGTGAGGATAGAGCGCGATCGCGCTTCCCGCTACAATGAAATGAGTTTGAGTCCGCTATCGCCATAGTTAGCACAATGTTCAAAGTGGTTGCTCCTGAGTTTTCTGAAGAATTTGAGCGGTGGACAGATGCGCTCAACACAGCTAAATCCCTGATTCCCCAATGCAAAGGCTGGACTCAAGATATTCGCATTTTTCTGTTGAATGAACTGGTGTGGGTTTACAGCAGAAGCCACAAGTACCCGCAATATATTGGCGCAGGCATGTACGATCGCCTTGCTAGACTGTTCGTGCAAGAAGCGATAGAGGCAGAACAGGCCAACGTTGATGCAACCGATGACTGAAGGCGATCGGTGACTGAGGGCATCGATGTAAGGAACCTGACCAGGGCACGAAGCGGGAGTAGCGTAGGAGTAGTGTAAGGTGGCAGTTGACCCCATACCTTAGCACTAGTAACCGCTTAAGGGTGAACCTGACCCTGGCATCATCTGTTATGGCACTTAAAACGCTCATTCCGCTCATTTTATTGCTGTTTGTTCCCGTCTCAATTGCGGCTGAACAACTCCACTGGGGAGAGACGGCTGTTTTTGTCACGTCTGCGCTGGCGATCGTGCCTCTCTCGATTTGGTTGACTACAGCAACCGAAAAAATTGCAGTAGTTACAGGTCCCACATTTGGCGGGCTGATGAATGCTGTTTTTAGCAATGCCACTGAACTGATCATTGCGCTGGTGGCGCTCAGGGCAGGGTTGGTTGATATTGTTGAAGCCAGCATTACCGGAAGTATTATTGGTGCCCTCCTGCTGCTGTTAGGAATGGGGATGTTTGCAGGGGGGCTACGGTACAAGGAGCAAGAATTTAAGCCAATCCTGGCGCGAGTCAATGGATCATCGATGACGCTGGCTGTAGTAGCGATCGCCCTGCCCACCCTGGTGATCAACACCTCTAACATGGTCAATTCGGCCTCCATCCGCAACATTTCCCTGATTACGGCAGGTGTCCTCATTGTGGTGTACGGACTAACGTTGCTCTTCTCTTTAAAGACGCACAACTTTCTCTACGAAGTTGGATTAACCGAAGAAGAGACATCGGACTCTGGGGCAAAGGAAGATGCTCCAGCCGGAATGCGTAAATTGCTGCTTTGGGTTGGCGTATTGCTAATATCCACGATCGCCGTTGCCTTTGAATCCGACTTGTTTGTGGGTGTAGTGGCGCAAGAAACCTCTCGCTTGGGGCTTACCCCCCTGTTCACGGGAGTGATTTTGCTGCCGTTAATTAGCGATGTTGCCGGATATGTATTGGTGGTGCGGCTAGCGCTAAAAAATCAGATGGATCTCGCTGTAGCCACGGTCACCGGAGACAGTCTGCTGATTGCGCTATTTGTCGCACCCATCCTCATTTTTGTAGGGCAGGCAATGGGGCAACCGATCGACCTTAACTTCAACACGTTTGAAGTGATTGCGCTCGCAATTACCGTTATTGTCACTAATTTAATTATGTCGGGCGGTCGCTCTAACTGGTTAGACGGCATGTTTCTGTTAGCGACCTATTTTCTGCTTAGCGTTGCCTTTTATTACCATCCAGCCTAGATTGAGCCAGTCTGGATTAGGCAAGAGGCAGACAAAAAAGACACCAGGCTCTAACGTAGATTGAGCCTGGTGTCTGATGGGACAAAAAACTGGATCTGCGATCGCATCATTGAGTAACCCTATTGGTTAACCAACCCAGTTAACCAGGCGGCATATTACTCTGAAGCGATATGCGATCGCAGAAGCCAGACCGTGATGATTGGAAAGATCGTTGACATCCGGAAACCCCTAGCGCGATCCCCGGATGGCGTATCTAAGCAGGAATCACTTGAACAATTAACGAACGTTTGTCAAGCGACTGGACTTTACCCACCTGGCTTAAGTCACTTGCAATCCGATCGAGCAGATCGCCAGCGCGATCGCGGTATTGATGTTCTCGACCCCGTAACCGAATTAAAAACTTAACGGAATCGCCCTTACTCAACCACTCAATGGCTCGATCAATTCGGATCTGATAATCAGACACACCCACGTTAGGACGAAGCCTCACTTCCTTAACGGTTGGTCTGGCACTTTGAGTTTGGCGTTTCTTTTGCTGATACTGGAGCTTGCCGTAGTTCAAAATCTTGGCGACCGGGGCATCTTCTCCCTGGGAGACTACCACCAAGTCAAGCCCTTCACTTTCAGCGATTTGTAGAGCCTCGTAGGTGTCTATCAAACCACGTTTGTTGTTTTCGTGGTCAATCAGAAAGACTTGAGGCGCTTTGATTTGACGGTTGATTAGTTGCTTTTGGGCTGCGATAATGCTTTCCTCTTATATTGTTCGACAATTTTGCTAATGGACAACAGCTTATATAGCTGTTGTTCCCATAGCATGTATTGTTAGGGTAGCACAGCGTTCACTCGATTTGCCGAGGTTGGCGATCGCCTCTACGGATTGGGCAACCCCTCACAGAATTTGGCAACTGGCGCTCAGTATTAGGAACGATTTGAAGCTGTTTGAAACGGCTCAAATATCTGCTGAAAGGGGGCAGCATTCGGCAAATAGCCCTTAAAACAGACCCAGACGGATTAGCCCATAGCGTGTTTTTTCACAGGGTATGGTGTGCCCCTGACTGTATTGGGCTGCAAAATTGAGCTGCAAATAAGACCTTTAGAGCATACTGTTAAGAATTAAGTGAGCTTATCGGTACTCGACGGGTTCATCTCAACCAAAAGGCCGAGTTTCAACCCTAATTACACGCTACCTGTTCATTTAAACAGGTATCAAATGGTGATTTTGAATTATGGTAGACATCGTCGTTATGCTCCCTGCCCTTAGTGTTAAACTTGGAACCCTTTGTATCTCTTTGTATTGAGAAATACAAAACTTGTTGACTGCCACACGCAATCATTGCAGCACATTCGAGCCAGACAGCGGGAAGTGAACCAATGACTTATCATTATTCCGTCATCGTTGTAGGAGGAGGACAAGCCGGACTGTCCATAAGCTACTGCTTAAAGGAGAGAGGCTTGGATCACATTGTTTTTGAAAAGAACAAGATTGGGTATTCGTGGCGTTCCAAACGCTGGGATTCTTTTTGTTTGGTTACGCCCAACTGGCAATGTCAACTGCCTGGATACCCTTACGCAGGGGACGATCTGCATGGATTCATGAAGAAGAATGAGATCGTTCAATACATCGAAGCCTATGCGGCATCGTTTGATCCTCCGGTCAAAGAAGGCGTTGAAGTGCTGAGCGTTCGCAAGAACAGTACTCAGGGTGTCTTTGAACTCACAACGTCCGTTGGAGACTATACCGCCGATCAGGTGGTCATTGCGGCAGGTAGTTACCATTTACCCAGGGTGCCCGCCCTGGCTGAACGGCTGCCCGAGTCGATTGTGCAAATCCACTCCTCAGACTATAAGTCGCCTCAGGCATTACCCGACAAAAGCGTACTGGTGGTGGGTACCGGGCAGTCCGGTTGTCAAATTGCCGAAGATTTGCACCTGGCGGGTAAGAAAGTTCACTTGTGCGTGGGTAGCGCTCCGCGATCGCCACGACGCTATCGCGGCAAGGATGTGGTTGATTGGCTCGATCAGATGGGGTACTACGACTTATCGATCGATGAACATCCCCAAAAAGAGAAAGTCCGCACTAAAGCAAATCACTATGTGACTGGTCGCGATGGCGGGCGTGAAATTGACCTGCGACAGTTTGCGCTGGAAGGAATGCAACTGCACGGCAAACTCAAGGACATTCGCGGCGGCAAACTCGAATTTGTGAGCAACCTGAAACACAATCTGGATCAAGCTGATGCAGTAGCCGAAAGCATCAAAAAGACCATCGATAGTTTCATCGAAAAGAATCAAATTCAAGCCCCAACAGAACCGCCTTACCAGCCAGTCTGGCAACCTGAAGCAGAAATGCTCTCGCTGGATTATGAACAGGCCGACATTGGTGCGGTGGTGTGGTGTACTGGCTATCAGCCTGACTTCAGTTGGGTTGAAATTCCAGTGTTTGATGGCAAAGGATATCCCGGCCACGACCGGGGCGTAACCGAAGTCTGGGGATTGTACTTTCTGGGGCTACCGTGGTTGTATACCTGGGGTTCAGGGCGGTTCTCAGGAATTGCTCGAGATGCAAGCTATCTGGCCGATCACATCACGGCACGCAAAAAGGTGGCACATTCAAATGCGTGGAGCATTGTGAATGAGTTTTTGCTTGGCTCATAGCTGCCGTTGATGCCGCAGTAGTTTCAGGGGGTTGGGCTGTTGCTGGTTGGGTCGTGCTTGAGGGCGATCGCTGTCCCTACTCTGCACCCTCAGTCTGCAACAATGAAGGGGGTTAGAGATCCAGCAACAGCACACGTCCAGTGAGGTTGAGCATCAATTATCAAACCTGTCCATTGTGCCAGTCAACGCAGGGACGCGAATTTTATCACGACGATCGCCGTAACTACTTTCGTTGCCAAACGTGCCACCTGTCGTTTGTGCCATCGTCGCAGTTTTTATCGGCCAGTGCTGAACAGGCTGAATACGATCTGCACCAGAATTCTCCTGCTGATCAGCGGTATCGCAAATTTTTGAGCCGTCTGTTTACTCCCCTGGCGGCACGGTTACCGTCTGGCAGTTGTGGGCTTGACTTTGGCTCTGGCCCTGGCCCGACCCTTTCGGTCATGTTTGAAGAGATTGGTCATGTTGTGGCAATCTATGACATTTTTTACGCTAAAGATGAGTCTGTCTTTGAGCAGCAATATGATTTCATTACCGCCACTGAAGTTGTAGAACATCTACATCACCCTCGAGAAGAACTGGAGCGATTATGGATTTGCCTGAAGCCGGGCGGTACGTTGGCTGTTATGACCAAACTGGCACGCGATCGGGAAGCGTTTGCCCGCTGGCATTACAAAGACGATTTGTCGCACGTCTGCTTTTTTTCTCAGCCAACCTTTCACTGGCTAGCGGCTCACTGGCAAGCGACGCTGACGTTTGTGAATCAAGATGTGGTTTTCCTGGTTAAGTCGTTCGTTGGGCAGTGCTGAATCGCGGTGTGCATTCGCTCCATCCCTCTATGCTGCAACGCCACTCATTGCTAAAGAGTCGTTAATAGTAACTGCCCGACTTGCGGTGGTTTACAGCCGTGATTCCGGTGGGTTCCAACACCTTACCCCGATCGACCGTGGCATAAAGCAAACAGTGATCGCCACACTCTATCCAACTCTGTACAGTACATTCCAGGTAGGACAGGGCTTCTGTCAGAATTAAACATCCGTTGGCGGCATCTGTGGTTTCCACATCCGCAAACCGATCTGCTCTGGCAGACTGAGTTTTGAGAAAATGACGATGCAGATTCTTGCCTTCCTTCAGCACATTCAGCACAAAGGGGGTTCCGGGCTGCGCCAGAATTTCAGCTTCGCGGTCTTTGGCAACGGCGATCGTCAACCCCGGCGGACTGAAGCTCGCTTGCGACACCCAGGACGTGAGAAACCCATGATCGGTGTTTCCCCATTTGGCGGTCACCACACAGAGCGACCCAATCACCCGACCCACTGCCTGCCCGGTGCGATCGACCTGCGCTTCGGTCGCGGTTTGACGCGGCGCGCGTAGCTTCATTGCTTTCCGTAATGCCTGCGCGAAAGCGGTTCCGGCAGCTTCACACTGCTGAAGCGTCTCTTCGGTGGGCTTAAACTTGACGCGAATGGTTTCAAACCCAAACGGATAGCCAGAGTCTTCTAATTTGCTTTCAATGATGTCTACCGCTTCACCGCTCCAGCCATAGGAGCCAAATACTCCAGCTACACGCGTTTTAGGAACCGTGGATAAGACGATACCTAACGCCGTTTGAATTTGAACGGGAGCATGACCTCCCAGCGTTGGAGAACCGACAATAAACCCGTCACATTGGCTGACGGCGCGGGTGATCTCTTCTGGGGAGGCCGATTCGCAGTTAATTGCCTGCACCGATACCCCAGCTTGAGTAATGCCCTGGGCGATCGCATCTGCCATCATCCCAGTATTGCCATAGGCCGAGGTATAAAGCAGAACGACGCGCAACTCCCTGGATTGCTGTTGCTGACACCACTGATGATAGTCGAGCGTAAATCGGCTCAAGCTATGCCGCACAATAGGCCCATGACCCGGCGCATACGTAGTTGCCTCAAACGCGTCTAGCTTGGCTAGCGCGGCCTTGACCTGCTGCACCTGCACCGCATGAACGCACTCAAAAAAGTGCCGCCGATCGTCGTCTAACTGCCGCCAATGTTCGTCAAACACTGGCTCATCGCAAACGTGGGCGCTAAACAGCTTGTCTGTAAACAGAATGTGAGTGGCGCGATCGTATGTACACAGCGCATCAGGATGGCGTGGTGTAGGCACAAAGCGAAACTGCAACTCGTGCCCATTCCCCAGATCTAGCACCTCTTCATCGCGCACCACGTGCAGTTTGAACGTCCTGTCTTCATATTCAATGCCAAAATCGATCGCCTCATCGTCTCGGTGCGTCCAGGTCTCAAGCGGCTGATTGGCAAACGCTGCCCGTAGAGCGATCGCTCCAGGCTTAGAGCAAATCACGGTGGCGTAGGGAGCCAGCTCCAGCAATCGCTTCAGCGTTGTAATTCGATTCTGGTTAACATGGCTCAGGATGATATAGTCCAGGCGTTGGAAGTACTGATGCTGCTGAAGTTCGTCCAGAAAAATGTCAATGAACGACTCGCCCGGTGGATCAATTAAGGCAGAGTCCTGTGCCTGGATCAGGTAAGCATTCGCTGTGGTGCCACGCTGCCGAGCATATTCTGTCTCAAATTTGAGCCGCTCCCAGGTACGCGATCGCAACACAGTCGTGTCTGCACCAATTTGGGCCACTTGAACATCACGGGGCTTCGTTTTTGTCATAACTGTCTAACCTCTACGGCATCTTGCACCAACCCAAGCAGTAGGGAGGATCGCCCACCCCACCTAAGAGGATGTTTGAAAAGTAGCAAATGTACTGCATTTGCCCCCTAAATCCCCCAAGGTTGGGGGACTTCCGAGCCAGTTCTATTTCAAAGTCCCCGTTCGGCTGAGCGCTCACGTCGAAGCCAGAATTGGGGGATTTAGGGGGCGGTTCAGGTGACATCCAGCACTGATCAAACATCCTCTAAGACCTTACATGCCCTCCGGTTCAATTCGTCAGGTTAGTAATGATTTCCCACCTTACGATGGTGAACAGCGGTGAGCGAGTCTGTGTTAGCGAGCCGTCCGGCATCCACTGTGCTGTAAACTACCCAGTGATCGCTGGTTTCCATGCGGCTCACCACTTCACATTCCAGATAGGCCAGAGCCTCAGCCAGAATGGGACAGCCGCTGGACGATGAATAGATTTTGATCCCAGCAAACCGATCGGCACCGGGCGGAAAACGTTTCAGGAAATGTCTCATTAGCGGCTGATAGTTGCCCTCTTCTAAAACGTTGAGAACAAAGCGATCGCCCACATGCATGAACGATTCAATTGCCCGGTCTTTGGCAACGGCGATAGTAATACCCAACGGTTCAAAGCTTGCCTGGGTCACCCAGGAGGCCAGCATAGCGCTAGAGGCTTCGCCCTTTTTCGCAGTGATGATGTAAAGTCCACCGCTCAAACGTCCCAGAGCTTTATCCAGGTCGCCATCTAGAGACTTCATCTGTTTGATGCTGCGATCGCGGGTCAGCCATTGCCCCAGGTCTGTTCCGGCTTCGTTGCAAAGCTGGTAGGTTGCTTCGGTGGGCGTTTCTTTAATCAAGATGGGAGCAAATGCTTCCCGTACTCCCGTTTCTTGCAGCTTGTTTCGCAATAAATAGACCGATTCATCGTCTCCCCCACCCGATTCAAACAAACCAAACGTTTGCTTGCTGTGGCTTGCCGCCAAAATTGTATTTAGCAACGCCTGAGTGTGAGCTGCATCTGCTCCAGACTGAGACGGCATTCCGATGACAATGCCCGCTGCCAGACCCATCACCTCACGAATTTCTTGGATATCGGTAACGCGCAGATCAACTAGCTCTACCATGACCCCTGTCTTGCCGATGCCGTTGGCGATCGCCTGCGCCAAGCGATCGCTGTCGCCATATTCCGGCAGGTAAAATAGCGCCACAGTGGTTTCTGCTTTAGCTTGAGCCTGGCTCCATTTCCGGTAGCGCTCGACCAATTCATCCTTGTGGCGTTGCAGCAAAGGTCCATGCCCGGTGGCAATGGTGGTAACAGGAGGCAAAGCGCTCATTCGCTTCAGTGCCGACAGCACAGCACGGGCGTTTGGCCCCATCAGGCAGTCATAGTAAAGCTTGTAGTCTGGCTCAATCAGGCTGAGATTCTCGTCGTAGGTGTAGTCGTCGCAGTAGTGCAAACCAAACACATCGCAAGTGTAGAGCGTCTGCGTTTTGTGGTCGTAGGTCAGCATTGTGTCAGGCCAGTGCAGGTTGGGGGTAGACACAAACTCCAGTTCGT
The DNA here is from genome assembly GCF_015207605.1 of Oculatella sp. LEGE 06141. Lineage (GTDB taxonomy): Bacteria > Cyanobacteriota > Cyanobacteriia > Elainellales > Elainellaceae > Oculatella. The sequence continues at coordinate 65,037 of NZ_JADEWO010000020.1, read as the reverse complement.
GACCGTTCCCCAGATCGAGGCGATCGCCGCTCTTAACGATCTGGCGCTTAAACGGCTGGTTGACCAGTTCTTCTAGAAACTGAATAGCTACCTTAGAGGCAACCACCGTAATTTGAGGAGCCAGATGCAGCAGATCTTTCACCAAACCGCTGTGGTCGGGTTCGGTATGGCTTACCACCAGGTAATCAATTTGGGTTGGGTCGATCAGTCCGCTCAGGGTATCTAGATACAGTTGGCGGAATTTTTCGTGGGACGTATCGACCAGCGCCACTTTCTGGCTTTGAATCAGGAAAGAGTTATAGGTTGTGCCATTTTCAATCACAAATTCAATATCAAAGCGATCGCGATCCCAGTCTAGAGAGCGGATAGCGGTTGTCTCCGGTGCAATCTCAACGGTTTGAATCGTTAAGCGGGATTGAACCCGTTCCGTTAGCGCAACCATAAACAGCCTCCTTACCAGACTACTGATTGAAATAGTGTCACTCTCTTATTATCAACTGGCTGATCCCAATTTTGTAACGATTCGCTAAGCAAATCTACTTATTTCTTAAATTGGTTTGGTTGATGAGTCCGGTATTGCCGATAAATTGCGGATAAAAATGCTCTCAGATGGATGGCGATCGCCCACACGATTCGCAACCTTAAAAAATGGCATTAGCCACGCTAAACAGAGCCGCCGCTAACCCAGCCGCAATGGGCAACGTCACCAGCCATGCCAGAGCAATTTGCTGCAATGTTTTGACTTGAATCACCTGATCGAGACGGTTCGATCGCCACTGTTGCACCAACCCAATGCCAACAACCGCACCCACCAGCGCATGAGAGGTTGAAACAGGCAGTCCGGCTCGGCTGGCGAGTAACACCGTGGTTGCTGCCGCAAGTTCTGCACAGAATCCGCCGCTTGGTTGCAGGGCAATAATTTTTTCGCCAATTGTCTTGATCACATTTTTGCCTAGCACCGCCAGACCAGAGACAATCCCCAAACCGCCCAACACCAAGATCCAGGTGGGAATGCCAAATTCATCGGGCGGTACCGTGCCCGTGCGGTGAATGTAGGCGATCGCTGCCAGGGGAGCCACACCGTTACCCACATCATTAGACCCGTGGGCAAACGCCACAAAGCAGGCACTCAATATTTGAAACCGAGCCAAGAACGGTTCAACTACTGCGGTGTGCATCCCAGAGGGTTGAGTACTGGAATGGGGCAATGCCGCTGCCTGTCTTCCGGTTTCATCCATCGACTGGTCATAGTCTTGCTGTTGGTTATGGTCTTGCTGTTGAAGAATGTAACCTAAGCGTCGCCAGTGGAAGAGCGTTAAGGTAACAGCAGCGATCGCCCCCAGGCTCAAAAACACGTCATGGTCGGGCAGCGGAATCGCTTCAAGCTGGCTGGGGGGTAAGATAAACGGCAACACAATAAACCCAAACACGCTCACCAGTGCCGTGCTCAGCCAGGGAATCCATTCGTAAAGCTGCTGTACCGGGTTGGGGCGATCGAGAATCCATTGTCGGATGCCGCTGTAAAACAGGGCAGCGATCGCGCCGCTCAGCAGCGGAGTCAAAATCCAGGTAACCGAGATCAAGCCAATCACCGACCAGGCCACAGCTTGCCTGCCCACTGCAACCCACCCAAACCCTGCTAACGCACCCACAACGGCATGGGACGACGCAACAGGCACCCCAAAGGCAGTGGCAACCTGAAGCCACGCACCGCAGGCCATTAGAACCGATACCATGCCCAGCACCAAGGTTTGAGGCTGGAGGGCAAAAAAAGCCGGATCAACAATTTCGGTGGCCAGGGTTGATGAGACACGGTGCCCAAACAGTACCGCTCCAGAAAATTCCAGAATACCTGCGATCGCCAACGCCTGCCGCAGCGTTACGGCTTTGGAGCCAACTGATGTCCCCATAGAGTTGGCAACATCATTCGCCCCTAAATTCCAGGTAACGTAAAAGGCAAGAGCAGCCGTAAGAACCAGAAAAAGCATTACTTTATCGAACCGAATTTAAGCCTGAGGAGGGTTCCCAAGATGATTTCACTCAGGAATAGTGGATACCAACGTACAAGTTTGTACCAGATATTAACCTTGCTAAAGGCGACTGGCACTGACTTAAGAATTGCAGCTTCAGAGATCTTCAAGAATCCATCGAGAAGAATCCACGCTGCACACGTATCCCCTGGGTCGATCGATGGGCGAGATTCATGTGTTTGGCACATTAGTTAGTGAACGTTGTAGACCAGTTTAATCAATGCACTCAAATCATCTCACCACCCCAACGCCTTATCAGGAAACTCTGTCGATCGCGGCGGATTGTCAATGTCTCAATGCAGAAGGGCCCATATGGCACGTTGTTGAGCAGCGGCTGTATTGGACAGATATCCCGGCAGGACGATTGTTTCGCTATGACCCGATCGCCAAAACCCACGAGCAAATTTACTCCGGGGAATCGGTTGGAGGATTCACGATTCAACAAGACGGTTCGTTGCTGTTGTTCAAGGCGCGTGGCGCGATCGAACGCTGGCAAGAGGGACAGATTACCCCTATCCTGGCAGAGATTCCAGAGGAGCGGGAAAGCCGATTCAATGATGTGATTGCTGACCCATCTGGTCGAGTGTTTTGTGGCACCATGCCCAGCGACAATCACCCTGGCAGCCTGTATCGATTGGAATTAGATGGTTCCTTAACCACTGTAATGGAAGGCATGGGACAACCTAACGGTATGGGTTTTAGTCCCGATCGCACTCAGTTCTATTGCACCGAATCGCTGGGGGGAAAGATCTATCAGTTTGATTACGATCGGGCGAGTGGTGATTTGAGCAACCAACGAATCATCATCTCAGTACCGGAAGAGGAGGGCATTCCCGATGGTATGACCGTCGATGCAGAAGGTTATCTGTGGTCTGCCCGGTGGGAGGGGAGCCATTTGTTTCGCTATGCGCCAGATGGTACTGAAGTGCTGCGGATTCCGTTTCCAGCCCGCAAGGTAAGCAGTGTCACGTTCGGCGGTTCCCACTATACCGATATGTATGTCACCAGTGCAGGTGGCAACAACCGGGAAGAGGATGGAGCCGCAGCCGGAGCCGTTTTCTACCTCAATCTTGGCGTTCAGGGTGTGCCTGAATTTGTCTCTGCTGTGCAGGTTGCGGTGTAAAGGGCACATTAGATTGGCTGTGCGGGTTGCCGTATTATTTGCAACAGCATCCGGTTGCCAAATTCGGTAACAATAGGACAATACCCTATCGATTCCAGAAGGCTTGCGCTCCCGGTTCAGCATTGCCCTTCGTGCCGTGATTTCCTATTAGTTGCCCATGACATCTACTCCCATCCACTCACCTGTGACGAACCCTTTGCCCCATGCAGCCACAGGTGCTTCAGATCAACAGATTTTGTTAATCGTGCATCAAGAACATTCCTCTCCGGGTTTGGTAGGTCAGCTATTGCAAACCAGAGGGTATACGCTAGACATTCGTCGTCCTTGTTTGGGCGATGCGTTGCCAGACACAATGGACGCTCACGCAGCGGCCATTATTTTTGGTGGCCCCATGAGCGCTAACGATAGTGAAACATTGCCATTTATTCGAGCTGAGTTAGATTGGGTTCCTGTCAGCGTAGAGTCGGGAAAACCCTTTTTAGGGATTTGTCTGGGAGCGCAACTGTTGGCGCGATCGCTCGGTGCTACCGTTGCACCCCATCCTCAAGGTGTTAAAGAAGTGGGGTATGTTCCAATCAGCCCCACGGTTGCAGGCAAAGCTGCTTTCGGTGATTTAACCCATGTCTATCACTGGCATGGCGAAGGCTTCGAACTGCCCCAGGAGGCCGTGCTGCTAGCCACAGGGGACGACTTTGAAAACCAGGCATTTCGCTATGGTAAGACGGCCTACGGCGTTCAGTTTCATCCTGAAATTACAGCCGAGATGATTGAATTTTGGACGGCTAAAGCCACCGAACTAGCGGAATTGCCCGACAGCCAACCCCTGGATAAACAGTTGCAGCACCACGCCTGCTATAGCGCTACGGTTGAACGTTGGCTCGATCGCTTTTTGCAGGATTGGTTGCAGGTGCCCAGCCCAACGGCTGTGAGATAAAAGCCAGCCTCACTTTAATCTGAAGACATCCATCAAAACGGCGGCAGGTTCTATGCGTCTAGCTTGATCGGGCGCATCATAAACGACCAACAGCGCATTGGATTGTCCTAAACACTTAAACAGTGCCAGCCCTTCGGCGTGATCACTGCCAATGGTAAACGGCAGATCAAACAACGACTTTAAATCGCCTGAATCGGCACTGGCGATCGTATCTCCATCGCGGTTGAACGCTTTTTTGAGCTTGAATATTTCCATTTTTCCCTCAAGCACCATGGTGGGGCCAGCGAGAATGATCAGATCATCTTGGTACAAGCACAGTTCTCGAATCCCTAGCCCATTTAAGTTGACAAAGTGTTTTTTGTAATAACGGTTGTCTGGCCCGATGCGTTTGAGTGATAGCAATCCGGGTTCTAATTCGTTCATTTCCAGTTCTAGAATGATGGCCCATCCTCCTAACACGGGGCCACGCAGCCCTAAGAAGATGCGGTTTCCCCGAACGGTTAAGCCTTCCACATCAAAACCATTGTCTTTAGATGCCAACTGAGTTGACATGTAAACTCCTAAATGAGGGTCGTCTTTTAGGGCATCTGTCAACAGGTTTCCGGTTTCGGTGGTTTGTAGATAGGCGGCAGTCAGAGTTTTCTCGGGATGATTTGGATCACTGGCAGATTGTACAAGCTCACCGTCAATTACCGGGATGCGGGCAATCATGTAACGATTCAGCTCCACCTCAATAGTGGCTAGCTTTTGAATGTCTTTGTCAGGTTTCTTGCCCTTGGCTTTCTTGCGTTTGCTGCTGTGCGATCCGGTAAACCACAAGTAGGAATCGGAATAGTCTAGCCCTTCGATATCAATTTCACCATCAGGATTGGCGAGCTTGACAAAGTTGCTAACAGCAAAGGGTTGATGGTTTCCGTAGACGTATGGCTCAACGGCAGTAAGCCGTTCAATAGACGCTAATTCATCAGAGCCAACCCACAAACTGCCATCCGGTGTAAAGGCTGCGGCTGAAACCTCGTTCAGTAAATTGCTTTCTTCTGAATCAAACCGCAACAAAACTCGGCTGAGCAGAAATGGATGTGGCATAGTTGTTCCTTCAGTCAAGATGTCGTTTAGCTGACTAAGCTGTAATTAAGCATAGAGCACCCCGAGGAAGGCGATCGCCCTCCTCAATGAATCAATACCAAAACAATAAGGGGCTTAGCATCGCTAAACCCCCATTCCTGCTGCATTACCTATTTGGTATGAGCAAATAATTTCAACGCGTAACGAACCTTATGCAGGGTTCCGAAGCGAGTCAGATGCATTCTCTGCGGCTCGGCCAGTGGCTTTTGCTGTATCGCGTGCCCGATCTTGAGCATAATCAGAGGCATCTTCTACAGCACGCTGGGTGTTTCTGAGGACGTTACGACCCGTTGCACTGGCATTGTTTTGAGCATTATCCGCTGCACGCTCTGCATTACGGCCAATTTCGCCCGAAGCATTACGCACCTTCCGCGCGCCTTCTTGAGAGCCTTGAGTGATATCCTCTTTCACATCTTCAGCCGCTTCGCCTACCCCTTGAGTGATATTGCGAACTCGTTCGCCCAGGGGAGCCCCTTCCCGATAGCTCTTAGCAAAATCTCCAGGATTTTGCACCTTTTGAATGTTCTGCTCGGCTTCACGGCTCAAAGCGCGAGCCTTTGTTTCAGCACGGCTAGTGTCCCGACGTGGATCGGTGTCGGTATAGTTGTTCATGCCTCCCTGAGGCTCTTGGATCGGACGATACAGCTCAGTTTCCTGGCTCACACGTTCGTTATAGGTGCCTTCTCCCGAAACCCGAGGGGAACTGGGGTTACAAGCTGTATTAAGCAGCAGTAAAGCGCCTGCAAAAAGAGCAACGACTACTCGGGTAAGCCGAATTCGTTTGAAAAAGGAAATTACATTGTCCATAGGAATACTCCATTAGAGTGTTTGTATGATTGGAAAGGTGAAAAAAGAACCGTTTGCAGCAGTAACATCAGCAGACAAAATGGGTGAACTAGTAACAGGCACCCTGTAAGCTCTGCTAAGTTATTTGCCTACGGATGGGTTGAGTTGCTGATAGTCCGCTGGGTGCTCCTGAACGTCTTCAAAGGTGTCTTTGATAAACTCAGACGCATCCTTAAACGCTTCTCCAGTTTTTTCTAGAATTCTAGTGTTCGGATCAGAGCGATCGACCATTGGCTGCGGTTGCGCCGGAATTTGACGAGCATCCTTAGCAAAGTCCTGCTGTCCTCTGGGGCCAAAATCAGGGGTGCGGGTGCTGGTTGCATCTTCACCGGGATACAGGATGTCAGAGGCGCTGCTTTCAACCGGACGGTTCGCAATTAACCGATCAAAATCCACCGTTAAGCTGGCGCGATCCTGGCTACTGCGCTTTGGATTGACTACATTAGGGTCAGTTGTAGCTTTGTATTCGGAGTAGCCGTCTCCTCCCATCTTGTGAGGATTGTTCTGGCCACCCATTTGTACGGGTGGAACCTCTGGACGGGCACCCTGCACGTTGCCACTGTTGCAGGCCGTAGTCAGCATTAGCGCCAATCCTGCAACAAAAACAGCTAGTACCTTAGCCAGTCGTAAATTTTGGAAAAATGAGATGAGTTGTTTCATAAGGATATCTTTGCCCCTTGAGCAAGCCCAATGCTTTGGTGTTCGTCTTGCGTTTCTGTAGAATCAGATACGGTTTGACGACTGCTCGTCAAGCTTAAGAAGAAAGGTGTTGCTTCTCCCTCTAACGCAAGGCTCATTATGTACAAAGCCAATTGTTTTTTTTCTCTAACTCCAGAGAGATTTGCGATCGCCCCTATTATTACTCTTACATTTGTTCAGCAATGCCAAGGTATTGATTCAGACTAGCTGACAGCCATTAAACGAATGTCTCGTTTGTTTAATTTTGCTGAATGAGGCTGCTAAATAAAGCCTGAATGTAGTACCAGAATCAGTTTCTGAATGCCTTTCGCTGCTTTTTTGTTGTAGAACAAAAACGAATTCAGTTAACAATTAGAAAGACGATCGCCTTGTCTACGCATAGGAGCGATCGCCTTCAAAAAACCTGGATCAACTGCTAGCTATTTGGAATTCAACAACCGCAGAAATTCAGGGCACCAATTCATTGATTAGCGGTCGAGCAGCTTTCTCAAACCACGCTCTGTTGACTGCTCAGCAGACTTGGCGTGCTGAGTATCTTCGGGTGAATACATCTTGTCAATGTCAGCGGTTCCTTGATCCACGTTCAGTCCACCGTTTGACTGCTCTGCTTGTTCTTTTTCCAGGGAAGGAGGCGATTGCTGGAGCGCTTCTTCAGACTTTTCAAAGATTCTGTCTAGTTGGGCTTCTCCCTGGGTAGGGTTGCTAGGAGAGCTGTTAATCACAGGATCTCTGAACCCGTCGCTATAGGCAGGAGCGGCATAGGAGAAGAGCATCATGATACCAGCAACAAAAGCGAGCATGACGCGCACTGGACGGATTTTAGACAGATTCAAGCGGGTTAAACGCATATAAAACTCCTCGTTTAGTTTGTAAAGTTTAGTAGAAGCTACCGATTGATCCGTGGTTTACTCTTTCGAGAGGATTTCAGCCGCTTCTAGTCCATTCAGCCAAATACCCGGGACTTTCACATCTGCTCTTAGTTAGATCTACGCTGAGAGAAAAACAGGGGCGATCGCCAGTTCTGCAAAATCTACCTACTATCCCCCCGCTTCTCTGACTGACCTTCGAGGGATTTCAACTGTCTCCAATCATGTCCTTGTTAGTCCCACAGACTGAGTACAACCGCCGCCGACTCATCAGAAAACTAGCATTTCATAAAGTTCTGCCAGTCACTCACTTGGAATACGTGATGAGCGCCTATCTGAACTCATTGATGGCTTAGTGATGGCTCGATTCATCCCAGCAAACGGCGTTACATCACTGAAATGCTTTTGTGGTGCCGCTATCACACTCAAAGAGGATTGCGCTGGCAGATCTATCCGAAGAGAGTGCAATTGTCGAGAACAAATTCGGTATAGTTCATAACAAATCCACTCCGTAGGAGCCTAGTCGATATGGCGGACAACATTAAAGATCCCAACCAGTCTTTTGAAGCACAGCAAACCATTGAAGAGGTTGCTGCTGGCAATGAAAAGGCAGCTAATGTAGACGTCGAATCAGACTACGAAGCGTCTAAACAGTTTAACGCTAGCAGTGTTGACCAAGCAGACGACTCCGATTCTGACAAGTCAGGCAACTCAGACAATTTTCGCGACATGGCAAAGCAGGTTAAGCCAGACCAGTAAATTAGCTGCCGATAACCTGACCGCAGGGTAACAGTTGGTCGGCAAACGCTCAGCAGCTACCAGAAACATGAACAGAGTAAAGGTCGGTGAGCTGGGCTATGTTCATCGGCTTTTTGGATGTTTAATCGCATGTAAAATAGCGACTGACCCTCTGTGCCCTTACTCTGCTAACTCCAGTGGCTCAGGTGCTGCCCGGTTCCTGCCCGGATGTAACGGGAGCGATCGCCTTCAAGTTCAGCTCAGGATGCTCTCCTTCAATTTGCTGGCAATTCCACTCGTTGCGAAATAGCAGCACTGGACGGTTAACGCTGTCTTTAACGACTACCGTATTGAACAGGCGACCTACCTTATTTAGTGCATCCCACCCACCCCCTACCCAGCGGGCAACACTATAGGGTAACGGTTCGATGCGTGTCTCTACACCATATTCGTTCTGCATTCGGAATTGAACGACTTCAAATTGCAGTTGTCCCACTGCTGCCAGAATAGGGTCGCGTTTTGCTTCGTCTGCCGAATACATAATTTGCACAGCTCCTTCTTCCCGCAGTTCTACAATTCCTTTTTGGAACTGTTTGAACTTGGAAGGATTGGGGTTTCGCAAATAAGCAAACAGTTCAGGCGAAAAGGCTGGAATCCCCTCATATTCCAGCCTTTGCCCCATATAAATGGTGTCGCCGATCGCAAACACGCCCGGATTATTTAAACCAATGACATCGCCTGGATAAGCTTCATCTAGCGATTCTCGACCCTGCCCAAACAGCTTTTGCGGGTGAGACAACCGCACCACCTTCCCCGATCGCGCATGGTTTACCACCATGTCTTTCTCAAACTTGCCAGAACACACTCGCACAAACGCAACGCGATCGCGGTGTTTTGGGTCCATATTGGCCTGGAGTTTGAAGACAAAGCCTGAAAACTCCGGATAAACTGGCGGAATTTCTCCCTTGGTACTTTGGCGGGCACCGGGTTTCAGTCCATAGTCTAAGAAGGCATCCAAAAAGAGTTCTACGCCAAAGTTGGTCATGGCGCTACCAAAGAAAACAGGGGTCATCTTACCTTGATGCACCAGGTCTAAATCCAGTTCGGCACCAACCTCTTCTAGCACTTCCAACTCTTCTTTCAGTTGGTAATACAGATCTTTATCTAATAAGTCTTCAATCCGAGGGTCGCCAAGGTCTACAACCGTGTCAACCGCTTCTCGGCTACCGTGGGCACTGCGTTCAAACAAGTGAATTTGTTGTTTGCGCCGATCGAACACGCCCTTAAAGCGATCGCCCATGCCGATCGGCCAGTTGACGGCATAGGTCTGCAATCCCAGCTCCTGCTCAATTTCGTCCATCAGTTCTAGTGGCTCTCGGCCAGGACGGTCAAGCTTGTTAAAGAAGGTAAAGATAGGGAGCGATCGCATCCGGCACACCTCAAACAGCTTCCGCGTTTGCGGTTCCAACCCTTTTGCCGCGTCCTCTAGCATGACGGCATTATCTGCTGCTGCTAGCGTCCGGTACGTATCCTCACTAAAGTCTTGGTGTCCAGGCGTGTCCAGCAGATTAATCTTGAAGCCGCCATATTCAAATTGCAGAACGGTTGAGGTAATCGAAATTCCCCGCTGTTGCTCCATTGCCATCCAGTCGGACGTAGCATGACGCTGCGCTCGTCGTGCCTTTACCGCCCCTGCCTCATGAATGGCACCTCCGTAAAGCAACAGCTTTTCCGTTAGGGTCGTTTTTCCGGCATCAGGATGAGAAATAATGGCAAAGTTACGTCGCGTTTCAACGGCTGCCTGCAATTCCAACTCAAGTTCTGTCAACATGCAAAAGCCTGGTAAGTAGCCTCAAATTACATTATAGGAAGGGAAACAGCAGGAGTTTGCTCCCCAATTTAGTAAACCTAGGAACATTCGGCCATCTAGGACAGTCGAGGATTACACAATCTGTCACACGTCAGAACCCCTAATCCCTGTTAGGGGTTTTTTCCTTGGTTTAGCCTTGTCGCATCGTATCGTATTTAATGACCGATGTGTCTGCTAACGTCTTTCCAAGCAGTTCGGAAGTCTCCAAGGTTGGGGGATTTGGGGGCAAATGCAGCACAGTCGAGACTTCTAAAACATCCTCTTAATAGGATCTCAGGCTCTCAGCGATTTAACGATGCTTACGTCAGTGTTATTCAAGGTTTGGTTTACAGCCATTTTCATCTGCATTCACCACACCCCACATCCCACACCCCACACCCATCCTGGCGAGACTGTGCTTACTCAATTGAGAACTGCTGTAAGCTTCAGATAACGTTTAACGGTAATCCGTCAGCAGAGATATGAATCAACTGCTATGGGTGGCGATCGCTTATATCGGTGGCATAGCTGCTATTTTAGGCAGCTTAATGCTTCTGGGTAGTTTGCTATTGTGGCTTGTGCCACGTACCAAATCCACACCATCATCACCCTTGCTGTGGCAAAATCGTCTCAAATTGACCGGGTTTTCGTTATTGCTCAGTTTGCTAGGGGTAGGGCTGTTAGTTGCAATCCCTTTTCCTGGCGGCCTGTGGCAGCAGTGAGGCATCCATCTGAAAAGGACTCAGCATCTCAGCCAGAACCAATCACAAGCCAGCCGTATGGGCAAATGCGACATTTTGGCTAAAGATAATACATCACAAAACAGCAAATGCGTAGAGGCTGTTCGGAAACTACGCTCTTTAAGCTGATTTATCTACGCCAAATCTAGTATTTTTGCTGAAACAGGTTAGTGATAGGCCGGGTTTAATAGCATTAGTTCCTGAGATAACGTATTGCTTCAATCCGGTCGTTAAGTGTGCGTCGCAAAGTCTTTGCTAGAAAAGACCTGCCTATCGTGAATTAAATGAGCGGTTATCCTGCAAGTTCGCAGTACACCGCTATAGATTCAAAAGATTCATCTACCCCAAGTTTTTCAATTGCATCGTTGTATAACGTCTTGGTCGTTATACCGCAGAAAGTTTGTTTGCCCTGTTGCATTAAGTTACTCTCGATCGCTTTTCTTCATCACCCAGTTTCATAGTTCACCGTCTCAATCCAAAACGTTTAACTTCCAGCCAATTCCACATTGAAGTGCTGAGGTTATGCAGTGTCTTGGATGATGCCTGACGGAGAAATTCGCTTGCTAATTAAGTGGCTCATGAGCCAGTCGCGTTGCTAAATCCGATCTAAATTCATCACCCACCTAAACACGAGGAGTTCAATCATGTCTCTACTTTCTACGACCACTGAAATCATTGCTGGAACCACCAATGTAGTTGGTGGCGTTACAAATACAACCACCGGAACCACAAATACAGTTGGCGGAGCAGTTGGTGGTGTTGTAGATACAACCACTGGAACCGTTACCAATACCACAAACACAGTTGGTGGAGCAGTTGGTGGTGTTGTAGATACAACCACTGGAACCGTTACCAATACCACAAATACAGTTGGTGGAGTAGTTGATGGTGTTGGTGGAGTAGTTGGTGGTATTACAGATGGTTTGACAACGGTTGTTAGTGGGTTACTAACCAACAGCGTTGCTAAACTTGATGCTTTGGTAGGCGACCAAGTTCTGCTAGATGCTTTAATCAATGATTTAGGCACTTCCTTAGACGAAACTGTAGAGGTCATTGATGCTGTTTTAGGGACAGCATCAGGCGTTGTAACAAACCTCACCAGTGGCGGCACGGTTGACGGCATTGTCTCTCCTTTGAATTCTGTCATTACTCAAATCAATGACATTGTTCCACTTCTGAATGGCATTGATTCTGAAGCCGTTGATCAACTGGTTGAAGTACTTAACGCTCTGGTTAGTGACTTTGGTACGCTGGTTGACAAAGCAGATGAAGGGCTGACCCCAGCCAATGTACTCGCTGTTCTCACTCCCATTACTGGAGATTTGACAAGCCTGGGTGGTGGATTGGCAGAAGGGTTGATTGGCAGCGGTGGCCCCTCTATTCCCCCTGTCATTCCTTCTCTCATTGATGACCTGGTTGGCGATAATGCGATTGTCAATGATCTCATCGGTGACCTGGGTGCCGCTACGATCAATACGATCGCTACAACAGTTGATACGCTGTTAGGCAATCTACAAACAGTTATAACGGATATTCAAAGTGGTGTTAATTCACCTGATACCCTGGCTGGCTCCCTGAATCCTGTCATTGCCGATGCTCAAACCCTCATTGCTGACCTGTTGAGTTCTGGTAGTGACTCTGCTGCTACTTTAGCGACCGCTCTACAACAAATGGTAGGCAATCTAAATGGCACGGTTGCTGATATCACAGATGGTACAGTGCCATTAGCTTCAGAGTTGTTGGAGATGCTCAATCCGGTAGTAGGCGACCTGCAAGATTTGTCTACTGTTCTTGTGGGTAGTGGCTCTGGCGGTACCGGAACAGGTGGCGGCACAGGGACAGGTGGCGGTACCGGAACAGGTGGCGGCACAGGGACAGGTGGCGGTACAGGGACAGGCACAGGTGGCGGCACAGGGACAGGCACAGGTGGCGGTACCGGAACAGGTGGCGGCACAGGGACAGGCACAGGTGGCGGTACAGGGACAGGCACCGACGGTGGTACAGGCACCGGAACCGACGGTGGTACAGGAACAACCAATGGCACGGGCACCGGAACCGATGGTGGTACCTCCACGTTGCAAGATAACGTCTTCAATGGCACAGATGGCGACGACTCTGTTGTTACCACTGCGGCTCGTGACGTACTGGATATGAAAGGTGGTAATGATAAAGTTGCTTCTACCTACGCTAACCTACAGCAGAATGACATCATTAATGGTGGTAGTGGAGTCGATCAACTCGCTATCACGGGGGGTTCTGCAACAGATGTTATGCGGTTATCAGTGGCTACAACCAAGAACCCCAACAACCTGATCGCCGCTACTGGCGTTGTGGGAGCTAACATCACTAACTTTGAGAGCTTTGACCTGACTGGTTTTGCAGGTCGTGCCACCATCAAAGGCAGCAAAGGTGCTGACACTCTGATTGGAGGAGATGGTAAAGATAAGTTAGTGGGTGGTGCTGGAAACGATCGCCTCTCTGGTGGTTTGGGCAACGATCGCCTTGTCGGTGGCCGTGGCAATGATTACCTCATGGGTGGTCAGGGTAAAGATAAGTTGGTTGGAGGGCAAGGTAAGGACAAGTTTGCCTTCGCTAAGGCAACGGATGGAGTAGACAAAATCGTTGGCTTCAAGGTTGGCGAGGACACCATTGTTGTCTCCAAGACAGGCTTTAGCAACGACCTCAAAGTGGGTCAATTGGCAAACTCTCAGTTTGTGTTGGGTAGTCAGGCTCAAGATGCAGGCGATCGCTTCATCTACAATCGGCAAACTGGAGGATTGTTCTTTGATGCCGATGGTTTAGGCGGAGCCAACGCGGTTCAAATCGCTAAACTATCGGGCAAACCTGCTTTAAGCGCTAGCAGCATTGCAGTTGTGGCATAAAGGTTTGTGATAGAGAGGGAGAGGCAATAGACTCTGCACGTCTGATAAGGTCGTCTCTCCCGTCTGCGATCGCTGTTATCCTGTCTCGCTACTCAATACGGTCGCTTTACTGCTGAGAGACCTGCATTCAAAACCATGACTTCTAGCTTTTTAGCAACGGAGGTCATGGTTTTGCAGTTGTAAAGCAACTCTCGAAAAAGAAAGGGTACGAACTAAATCGTACCCCCGTAAGAGGCATTAGCCCCTGAGCATTGGTAGATGCAAACTTGTAGAACCTAGAGCTTCATCGTCAAAAATCCGCGAATACGTTCTGCAAAGCTTGTCGCTTCTTGCGGTTTTTGCTGCTCCGGCTGATTTCTAAGCTCTTTTAAGCATTCTAGCGCTAAAGGTTCCTCTGGATTCAGTTTTAGCGCCTGACGCAAACTGATGTTAGCCATACCGAACAACCCTTGAGCGATATGCACTTTTGCCAAGAGCGCATGATATTCGCTGTGGGCTGGGTTAATTTTGATGGCATCTCGCAGTTCTTGTACCGCTAATGTTGCGTTTCGCATCTTGAACTGCTCTTGAGCACGTCGATAGTGCTGTTCGGCAAGTCCTTTAGCTGCAACGGAGAGACTGGGCACATAAGGTTGATGCTCTGGTTGCGATCGACTCAAATCAGAGTTGGCTGACATGGCAAACCCTCAAGGTTGACATAAATGGTAGATACGCAATAAATCCTGGCTGACCAGCAGGCGATCGCGTCAAAAGGTTGCAGGTGAATGTTGATGAAAATGTATCGAAACAGAAACAAACGAAACACTAAAACCCTGGATCTAAGCTGGACGGGATATGGATAGAAGAACGTACAGCAGATGCTAAGAAGGCTGAATTACATTTCATCAAGGCTTTATCATAGAGGATCTTTTCCTATTCAATCGTGTGATTCTCGTCACAGGATTATGTGATCTGGATCTTTTTTATTTTGATTGGTATCACGGCAATGGCGTTCATGCCCTGGTGTTTGAAGCGGCAACGGTTCCACAACCTTTTCTAACATTTCAGCTAAACTGCCCGAGGCGCTTAACCGAAACAGTATTTGTTGCCCTGCTGGTGCGAAAATCCTCTTTTAGCTGGACGGCGCATTGATTTAGATCACCTAGCCTGGTAAGAGCAGCCATTGGGGTAGGAGCAACCGTGTTAAAGTTCTACAGCGCCTTCATCCACAACAGCCACATTCTTCAGCTTCAGTTTATCGACCTGTCGCCACCAGTCGATCCGGCCTCGGTTGGAACACAGCTCATCTCAGCGTTAGTGGTAGGACTGCTAACTGCTTTTGCGTTTCAACTCTTGCTCACTAGTTTTGGCGTGGCTGCTGGCATCACGGCGGTTGGCTTTCAGTTTCGCGGTGCTATTCGTAGCCGTCAGGACGATTTAGAAGCGGGTGACGAAGCAGCCCTCGATCGCCCTGATGAATTGCCCAATCAAACGAACGTCATTTCTACCATTGGGTTTGCGGCTGGACTGGGTGTGTTGCTCACGGTTAACTCCGCCCTGTCGGGTGCCTCTTTTCTCGCCGCCAAGTTTAGTGTGGTTAGCAGTCCTATGTCTGGGGCGATCGTTGGCATTGTAATCTGGTCGGCTTACTTCTTGATCTTGACGTGGATTAGCTCGACCGCCATCAGTTCCTTGATCGGCCTGATTTTAAGTTCTGCTACGTCAGGCTTTCGCAAGATCATTTCAGTGATTGGTACAGCGCTGAATCGGGACGAAGCATCGGCTGATTTGTTAACTAAAGAGGCGGCTCTGGCTGCGATTCGGCAAGAAGTGCAGGCGGCATTAAATACTACTAATTTTCAGCACATTTGGGAAGAGTATTTAGAAGCGATGCCCTCCCCGCAGCCAGACACCAGCGCTGTGCGTCAGGAAATTATATCGGTGTTGAACATGCTAGAACCGGACGCGAAAGCGGCGTTGAGCCAGGTCGATCGGCAGGCATTTGTAGAGTTGATTCATCAGCGCACCCATTTGCCTCTCGATCAAGCCGAGCAAATTGTGGCTGACCTGGAGTCGAACTGGCAAGAGGCGATCGATCGCCATCCCCAACACGACCTTAATGCCGAACTGCTGCAATTTCTCAAATCAGCTAATCCAGAACTGCTCAAGTTTGACCAGCTCAACGCTCAATTAGAGCAACTGCTGAACAGCCAGCCTGATGAGCCAAACTCCACAAGTTGGCGTACTCGGTTACAGCAGGTGGATTTTGGTGCAGTGAAGCGAGCGGTTCTACATCGTCTCGATTTGTCGGATATTGATGTGGAGGAGATCTGGCAGCAGCTCCAATCGCTCAGACATCAAATTATCTCTAACCCGGATGAAGATTCTCAGTCAAATTCTTCTGAGGAGCGATCCTTCAACCCGATCCGAGAAGACATTGAAGACTACTTGCAATACACTGAGCCATCGCATCTGTTATCAGATGGGCTGGCCACGGAATTTAAGCAGGTAATTTATGACTCGGAAGCGGCTCCAGAACTGGTGCGATCGCACCTTGAGCAAATTGATCCCGCCGATTTTGGCATTGTTCTTGCCCAGCGAGATGACCTTGATGCCGAGCAGCAAACCCACGTCCGTCAGGAACTAAAATCGATTTGGCAGGATGTGTTAGATGCAGTTGCAGCCGCAGAAATAGAGCAGCAACAGCACTATCTCCGTCAGCAGTTGGAAACCTACGTCCAAACGGCCAAAAAGAACGATTTAGACCTGGATACTATTCAAGCGTCGGTTCAAGCCAATGTGTTACCTGTTCTGCAAGGAGCTGGTATTGGCGCAACGGTGTTAAGCCAAATTTGGAGCCAGTTCGATCGGCAGACTTTCGAGGAATGGCTGCATCAACGTGATGACCTGACCAAAAAAGAAACGAAACAGTTGGCAAAGCGATTAGCCAAAATGGGCGATGGGCTGGTGGCAACGGTACGCGATCGCGCCGACAGCATCCCTACCACTACCGAAACGACCGAAACGACCGAAACGCTGGAGGCTCAGAGCAGCGAACTCTGGCAAAAATTGGAGTCGTATTTGCGCTACACCCACGTTAAACGGCTTACCCCGGCAAAGGCAGAACGCAAACTGCAAAAGCTAATCCACGACCT
Organism: Oculatella sp. LEGE 06141; assembly: GCF_015207605.1. Taxonomy (GTDB): domain Bacteria; phylum Cyanobacteriota; class Cyanobacteriia; order Elainellales; family Elainellaceae; genus Oculatella. Next base: position 48,071 of record NZ_JADEWO010000020.1, on the reverse strand, counting down.
GCAAGCTACAGCAAAATCGGCTCAGGTTAGCTTTTCAGAGTTTGATCAGGCGGCTTTAGTCGATGTATTGCAACGACGGCAGGGACTCAGCAAAAAACAGATCCAGCAAATTGTGGATCAGCTTGAGGATCGTTGGAATACCGTGATACAGGCTTCCCAAGCCTCATTACACCGGGCAAAAGTGCAGGTGGAGCCAGTGTTTGATGATGTTACCAGTAAAGTAGCTGATTACCTGGAGCAGCTCGATTGGTCGCCCGATAGCCTGGAAGAACTTCAGCAATACTTGCTCAGACTGTTAAGCCTCTCGACGGCTGGAACCTGGCTGCTTCGGCAGCAGTTAGCCGATCTCGACTGGGATGCTTTGGGCGATCGCCTGCGGCAAAAAACGCAATTTGATGATGACCAGATTCGACGGCTGATAGCTCAGATCAAAACAGTTGTGCATCGTGCCATTAAAGCACCGCGACGGTGGGCGTTGCGATCGCCATCTACGTCATCCACTGCTGTCCCAAACCCAACGGTTGCCGGATCGCAATCAGAACCCGATCGCTCCAGGGTTGACCAGTTGTTGAGCAAAATGGGGGATGCCCTGAACGGGTTGGATTTTTCTGAATTAAGTTACACCAGCATTAAATACGACTTGCAACAGTTGTTGAATGATTCTCCGTTAGGGTTTGACTCTCTCAATCAATCACTCAAATCGGTGTTTGACTTCTCCACCGATGCGGTAGGGGGTTCATTAGATGCGTTGCGCGACTCGTTAACGGCGACCTTGCGCGATCGCCTGATCCAGTTCAACCAATCTATCCTGGCATCTGTGTTGCAATCACGTACCAATCTTTCGGATACGGTTCGGCAACAGGTAACGAACCAGGTGGAAGGTGTGCGCGATCGAATGCTGGCACAGGTTGAGCAGGTGCAGCAAGGGATTCAAGCACGGGTAGAGGCGATTAAGCTAGACGCACAGCAGCGGGCAGAAGCCACTCGTAGAGCTGCTGCAACGGCAGCCTGGTGGCTGTTTGCTACTGCAATGACATCAGCCGTGACATCTGCGATCGCCGGAACGGTTGCCGTAAGTGGAATCCATTTAGACTATTGGACTAATCTATTCGCCAGATTGACGCATTAATTAGCTTTCCTGCATCATCATTAATTCTCTGGTTCTAGTTTGTTATGTCTCTTAACGATTTCTCGTCTCGATTGCGGAACTTCTGATTCCGAAGTAGACACTAAAGCTAGGGAAGGCCAACTTGTCTTTTCATTAGCCATAGGGGCTAAATTCATCCTATGGTAGTAAACCATTGCCAACCCCACCTGTTTTAGAGCAATCTTGGGAAATCGACTATGAGAAGAATGAGATTTTGGAAAAAGTGGGGCATTTTTGCCCTCTTAGGATTACTGCTGAGTTGGGCGGTGAGTTGTAGTCCCAGTCCTAATAATTCAAATGCAGGGCAGTCGGGTACTCAAGAAGTTGAGTTTTGGACGATGCAGCTTCAGCCCGAATTTACAGACTACTTCAATCAGTTGATTGCTACCTTTGAAGCAGAAAATCCGGGGGTAACGGTACGCTGGGTCGATGTCCCCTGGGCCGATATGCAAAGCAAAATATTAACGGCAACCTCGGCTGGTACTGCGCCTGATGTCGTCAACTTAAATCCAGACTTTGCCATGCAACTGGCCGGACGTAATGCCTGGCTGGCGTTAGACGATCAAATCTCGCCGAGCGATCGCGATGTCTATCTACCCAAAATCTGGCAAGCTAGCACCCTTGATGGCAAAAGCTTTGGCCTTCCCTGGTATCTTACGACCAGCGTCACGATTTATAACCAGAACTTACTGCAACAGGCTGGCATTAGTGAACCACCAGCCACCTTTGCAGAACTGGCACAAGTTATGAAGCAGGTGAAAGAAAGCACCGGAAAGTACGCCTACTTTGTCACCTTTGTGCCTGAAGACTCTGCAGAGGTGATGCAATCCCTGGTGCAAATGGGTGTTCAGCTAGTAGATGCTCAAGGACAAGCGGCATTCAACACACCAGCAGGCCGAGCCGCTTTCCAGTATTGGACGGATCTATATCAACAGGGCTTGTTGCCTAGAGAAGTGTTAACCCAGGGACATCGGCGGGCGATCGAACTGTATCAGTCTGGAGAGACCGCTATTTTGTCATCTGGTTCTCAATTCTTGAAAGCGATCGCGACCAATGCGCCGACCATTGCCGAAGTCTCGAACAGTGCCCCCCAAATCACAGGAGATACGGGTAAAAAGAGTGTTGCTGTAATGAATTTGGTCATTCCTCGCAATACCGATCAGCCTGAAGCGGCCCTCAAATTTGCGCTGTTTGTGACCAATAACGAAAACCAGCTGGCGTTTGCAAAGGCAGCAGACGTATTGCCATCAACCACCCAGGCATTGCAGGATAGCTTCTTTACCAATGCTCCAGACAATGCATCGTCAATTGAAAAAGCCCGCGCGGTGGGCGCATCGCAGATGCAGGATGCCGAAGTCCTGCTTCCAGCCATGAAAGATGTTAAAGCGTTGCAGAAGGTCATTTACGAAAATCTGCAAGCCAGTATGTTGGGGCAGAAAACAGTTGACCAGGCTGTTGAAGATGCCGCAACGGCCTGGAACCAGCGTTAATACTGGGTTTCAGCTCTAATTGAAGCTAAGACAATGGGGCACATAGCTGGTGCCCCATTCCTTTTTTGGGATAGTAGTTTGGATAGTATTGGGTCGTACTATGCCTACTGATCTCGCCACAGAGCAATGCCGCCAAGTAATCCCAGCACGTTGGGCACAATGCTGGCATCGGATGGTAAATCAAACGCAATGCGCTTGGTTTCTCCCCCACCAATGTGAAGATGGTCGTAATTAAATAGATGTTTGAGGGAGGCGATCGCCTTTTCCAAACGGCGGTTCCAGCGCTTCGCACCAATTTTATCCAGTGCGGCTCGTCCAAGCTGTTCTTCGTAGGTTTCACCTTTGCGGAACGGATGATGTCCCAGTTCTAAATTGGGAACTAGCCGACCATCCACAAACAGCGCAGAACCAAAACCAGTACCTAAGGTGATGACCAGTTCTACTCCTTTGCCCGAAATGGCTCCCATTCCCTGCACGTCAGCATCATTTGCCACTCGTACCGGTTTGCCTAGCTTCTCAGCAAGCGCTGTACCCAAATCAAAATCAACCCAACTGGGATCAAGATTGACAGCGGTGCCAATGATGCCACGTCTCACAACCCCTGGAAAGCCAACCGAAACGCGATCGAACTCTCCTTGCGAAGGAATGAGTTGAGCGATCGCCGCAATAATATTAGTGGGCGTAGCAGGTTGGGGAGTATCAACACGGGCACGTTCTGTTTGGGGCTGGCCTGCCTCGTCTAGAACCATTATCTTGGTGCCGCTTCCACCAATATCAACGGCCAGTGTTTTCAGTCCGCTTCCTTTCATGTCTGTCAGTGATGCTAAAGGATTAGGCCATTGCCTGAGCTTCAGTAGGTAAAATCGGCATCAGACTGGCACTTCTAACGCTTTTGATTGTAGTCGTCTACGCTCAATTCTGCTGCTTTATATAAAGTTTTTGGAACCGTGCCCGTAGTCATTCGTTCGTCTGTCAAGCTCGCCCACTTGAAACGACACGGCTATAGTGATTGCTCTTGATCGCTCTTGATTGCTATAGCGGCTTCTCTAAAAAGTCGTATAGAATTTCGTCGGGTTCGTCTTCTACTTCTTCTAAACCTGCGATCGCATCAACAATGGCTTGATGTTCTGCCACACTAACCGCATTGGTATGATAGATATTGGTGGCAAACTGGGTGGGCAGAGCTTGAGGAGAATCTGTCGTATCTTCTAGCGCCACCAACCGAGCCGAGAGGGCAATGATCTGTTCGGCCAACACGTCGGCCTGACCCATTCTCTTCTCAACCTGCTCCAAACGGTGCTTGACCTCTCTTAGTTGACCTGCCAGTGTACCAATATCGGTTTCGGCCAGATATTGGGCGATCGCTTCATAAACAATTTGTGTGGCTTGGCGTCCGGTATTCGCCGCGATCGCCTCCAGTTTTTCCTGCCACTCTTGAGGGATTTGGCACCCGACCATTGGCTGTTCAGCCATGATTGATCACTCCGTATCAACATTAGCCCTGTCCAAGAGTCTAACGTATTCCAGGGGCAATCCTGCAAAGTTAGATAACTGAGATAGAACGGTAAAATCTCTGAGTTGAATCAGTCCACTAAGATCATTCATTTGCTGTTTTGTTAACCAACCATTAAAGAACATAAGAGGCCATTTGAAACGGAGGGATGTCTCTTGCTAAAGGCGGAACAGTGGATGAATAGCTCCTGGACTAAACTAGAATTCTTGTTCGTGCTTGCCGCAGGATATGCCACGTTCTACAACCTATCGAGCTACCAATTAGACATCTTGAATATCCTCAAACGGATAAGGGCGGGACAGAATCTGCAACATAATAGACCACTGTTTAGATCATCTGGGAAGTAGATTTTGAAGGTGCTGATTATTACTCGAATCTCCTTTCTAGCCAGTTGTAGGTATTAAATCTCCAGGGTGAGGTAATGGGGAAAATGCAGGCCATCAGCTACATTTCAGACAATTTAGATTAGAGAATTTAAGAGGTTAATGCAAACTATTGAATCCTTCTCAGACATTCCTTTAAATTCCTCGATACACTGGAGCGATGAAACCTTGAAATAAGCAGGAAATCCATCTTAATTTGTTATATTAACTTTTACCTTTATCTTGCAGACTGAATTTACAATGACCTATACCTTTCGACAGAAGATTAAAGGGTTCAACGGAATTAGTTTGAAGTAATCAATAAGTAGCCTCAAATAGAGTATTTCGACAGCAAAGAATTCAATAATGCCTTTATGTAGTTTTACCGTCGGCTTTAACAAAACGCTTAAACCAATGAATTTTCCCAACTCCTTGCCTGATCCTAATTTTGAACTTGACTTTAAAAGCAGAGAACAAACTCATTTCTTGCAACTCAATATTTTGAAACTAGCAGCGTTTGCCTGGAAAGAGTACCGCTTGCGGGGTAAAGGTGCAATGACTATTTGTGGGGTGCCAGCAGTTGAAGAAAACCATTTAGATCGCTATGAAGTAGAACTCGGTTATCTCACTACTGAAGAGGTTTTGCACTTTTACCCTAGAGCGATCGAGCTAATTCAATTTGTCACGAAATATAATCCAGTTAGCGGATTGGTGATTACCTTTACTAACGATGATGGCAGCTTGAAAGACTCTTATCACTTAACTCTAACCATGCCGTTGTCTCAGTGTTATGTACTTTGGCAAGAGAAATTATTAGAACAAACCGTTGATTGAAACACGGGGCTAGAGAGAAGCCATTTATCTCAACCTGTTGTTGATGCAGGGATCGTTTCTGAAAGACCACTGTTATTGAAGTCCAACGTTGATGATTGGAATCAATTGGCGATCGCGCTCAGCCTGCGTCTGCCTTCTGGCTTAAACAGGGCTGTGATTCCAGATACCCACTTTTCAGCCGGGTTTTGTGCAGTTTTTTCCGATTGAGCTGGTAGGGAATATCCGTCTGGAACCACCATCAGCGTAATGCTGATTCTGCCCACCACTTTGACCACGTCATTTGGTAAAACAGTGGCTTGACAATCGGCATCGTAGAATTGAGCAGGCCAGTAGCTTCCTTGAAACTTAATTCGGCCTGCTTGCACAGCCGTAATCGTTCGGTCTACTTTACCTTCTGCAACTTGAGGAAAAAAGGTGACTGTTTGAGAATTCAGCACAGTTTCCACGGACTCACCTCACCTGAATGATGGTTGTTAACTCGGACAAGCGCACGTTTAAGTAGATGTTTGAGTAGATGGAAGTGTATTGCTAGTGGAATTACGCTGGTCTTGAGATATTACTATCGGGTACTCCGCAAAAATACTATGTGATGCAGCCACCAGAGCGCCTGTGATTCGAAGTGTCTGTCCTGGTGACGTTCACCTCAAGCTGACGTGACGCTGATCACAGGAGGCAAGGGGATGCAGTGTTAACGAAGATCCATCTTTACCAGGGCAAGCGATCGCCATTCCACGAGAAAAACTGGCCGCTATCGCCATCCTTCAAGTCAGCCATTACTGCCAACAGTTGAGTAACAGTTCGCTCTACTGAAAACAGTTTCTCAGGGGGGACATTCATCTGAAACGGTTGAGAGAGCCGTGTGTCTGTTGTGCCGGGGTGCAATGTGACAACAATGGTTTTAGGACTCTTGCGCTCAAATTCGATTGCCACTGTTCGCATCAACATATTTAATGCGGCTTTGGAAGCCCGATAGCCATACCAGCCGCCGAGCTGGTTATCGCCAATGCTGCCAAGCTTGGCAGACAGTGTGGCAAAGATACTGCGATCGCCATGCCGCAACAACGGTAGCAGGTGTTTGGCTAATAGCGCGGCTCCGATGCTGTTGATTTGAAAATAGCGAATTAGCTGGTCTGGATCGATTTGGCGAATACTTTTTTCGGGTTGCAGTGTGCCGTCGTGCAATAGGCCAACACAGTTCATTATCAGGTGAAGCTGACCTGCCTGGGTCTGTAAATACGTCGCGCAGTTGGCAATCTGGGTCTCATTGGTGATATCCAGTTCGAGGCAGTGTAATTGTCCTGGGTAGCGATCGCCCAACTCCAGTAACCTTACTGCCGATGCTGCCGTGCGATAGGTTGCATAAACTGTTGTAACACTGTCTGCTTGCAGTAATTGCTGCACAAATTCCAACCCAATGCCCTGGCTGGCTCCTACCACAAGAACATTGGCATGGTGAACGTCGGGAACAATGGTCATTGCGGTTCGTACAAATGGCTGCTTCGTAGCTTAACCAATTATTGCCGAATTACAGCCATTTTCATTTGCATTCACCACGCCTCAAACCCTACACCTCACACTCATCTTGGCGAGACGGTGGCTGACTCGATTGAGAACTGCTGTAAACCTTACCGAGCGCACCAGCTCGGCAGGGAACTGCCGCTTGCCCTCGCTCGATTGTCTTCAGTTCTCTGAATCTGAATGACAGTGAGCGTGGGTTGCAGCAGCAGGCGGCACGTCCAATGCTGGATTTTGCTCGAAAAAACCAACGGGTTTTAGCACAAAGCCAGAATAGGCGGTGGGCATAACCGGATAATCTTCCGGGCGTGGAATGTGATGATGTCCGAAGGTGTACCACAAAACGACATCGGTATTGTCGATCGCCCGATTCGCTTCAGTCCATTTAGGTAAGCCTTCACCACCAGGATGTTGATTTGGATAGTTGCCAGCAGAAAAGCGCTCATCCGGGGCATAGGGAGTAACCCAGAGATGTTTGGTCATAAAACCTGCTCGCTTCAAAATGGGAGAGTCGGGGTGGGCAAAGGGCAGGATATTGTCGCCGGGGATGAGCTTATACCCCACAGGTTGTCCTAAACGGTTCAACATAGAGGGATTCACCACTTTCCAGTAGCGTCCCTTAAGTGGGTCAATGATTCGTTGCGCCTCTTGTTCGGTCTTAAGCAGCGTAGAGCGTGCGAAGAAGGCATTACCGTAGGGATTCTCAGACCCTATTGGTTCTGCTTCCGAATTGACCTCATAGACGGAGTTGCCCTTGCCATCAATGTCAAAGTCTAGCCTTAAATTAAAGAAATGCTGATGATTGAGAGCATTTAGCTCTGGCGCAACTAGCGTGCCGTATTTGGGATAACCAGCCAATGCGCCACACAGCAAAATTCCTGTCAGTTTAACTTCGTATTGAATGGTGCCGTCCTGGTAAAAGTACCAGTAGAAGCCGTACTCGTAATTATCGACGGTACAGACAAAGGAAATGACCAGACGGCGCGATCGCCTCACTTCAACCTCGTCCAATCGCCAGTCGGTATGTTTCCAAAGAATGCCGTAGTCTTCTTCGTGCAAGCAAATGGCGTTTTCAATGGTGGAACTATCGCCTCGGCTGCTCGTGAGGTGGGCATCAAAATAATAGATTTCACCCAGGCAGTCACAGCCGTGAGTGAGGGAATTGGTCAACATGCCAACCCCGTGTTCACCGACATCAAAGGCATTCTTGCGAAAGTGCTGTGGACGCGGATCGCCATAGGGTACAACCATCTCGGCCAAAGAGGCTCGATACAAAATTGGGCGCAATCGTCCCTGGTCCTCGTAGCCTACGGTGTAGAGCACCAAGCCCTCACGGGGCGTAAACCCAACTCGAAATTGCCACTTTTGCCAGCGCACTAAATGGCCTTCAACCGTGAAGCTGGCTCCATCCGGTTGAGTGATGTGCAGCGGCTTGAGATCAGAACGAAAGGTTGGCGTAAAGCGAGCCGCATATTCCCCCGATTCGGGCGGCACTGGCACGATGCCCATGTCCTCGATTCGCAGCACGTTCATCTTGTTAAGATCCACCACCGGGACAAGGCCATCAATCGGGCGGCCATAGAAGTTACCTTGTTTACTCGCTCGCAGGTAACATAGACAGCGCGATAAGCGAATGCCTTCTTCTTCTACCATGCCAAAATGACCGATCGCCCACGGATCAACCACGACCAGATCCAGATCTGTGATTCCTCGTCTGGCTAAAATAGCTTGAAACTCTGGATCGGCTTTGACGGCTGCCTCACATTCAGACAATTCGTCTGCCATAATATTTGGCTGCACGTTGGGGATATGCTGCCAGGTAATGACCGAGTTTGTCTCAAGCGACACGATCGCCTCGTAGGTTGACCCGGCAGCCGTATCTAGCAAAATCAAAAACGCTTCCCGCTGAACTGGGTCGCCATCCTTGAAGCGTAATACCGTGTCTTTAGATGGCTCGTTCAACACCACCACCGGAAACCGGAACGATCGATCCACGTTTCGTTCAGCCCGGACGATCGCCACAGCTCTGGCAATCTCATCTGCCGTCAGTGGATCAAGCGGATGCTGAATGCTACGAGTTACTGTGTCTTTAAGGTCGAGTGGTGTAGTCATCTTCCAGAGTTAAATAACCGATCTAATTTAGCGTGTGGCAACCGTTCATAGGGTATGAAAAAAGCCCACTTGAACGACGTTGTTCAAAAATGGGCATTGTGTAACCGTACAACCATTTGAGAGGTTGGCTGTCGAATGGGCTTGATTGTGGTGAGCTGTTGCCTTGCTCTTGTGAAGCCTAACAATTGGCAAACAGCAAACGCAGACTGGACATTACCGTCCTTTCTTTTCGCGTTCTTGGCGACGGCGATCGCGCCACTCAACGTTGGTTAGATAAAGCACGCCGCCTGTCACTACAAACAGTAGTCCAAAGGCCAGGACAGCTAAGATGCTTAGGGCTATAGACTCAAAATTCATGCTCAGCACTAAACTAGAAACCGTTACGACCCCAAACCACCATTGAAATGGAAAAGGTGAAGACTACTAACAGCGAAACCCAGCCTAAACTCAAAATATCCATGACGTTAGTTGAAACGGATGATTGATAACCAATACAGGTTTAATCATAATTCAAAGCGGACACCTCTGCACTGAAGACGGCTGTGCTAACTCTTTCCTATATGCCAGCTCAAAATTCTGCATCTTGCCCCACCTTCCAATTTTGGGGATTCCAAATCGCTTAGAGGATGTTTTAGTAAGGATCAAATGTGCTGCATTCGCCCCTAAATTTCCCAGAATTGGGAAATTTAGGGGACGGTTCGAGTGGCAATCAGAGGCATGACCGCTCAACGATGCAGGTGTCTATTCAGCAACGCCAGGGAGCAAAGCGCCTTCACCCGCAACAGCAGACTACAGCCATTTTCATTTGCATTTACCACGCCTTAAACTCTACACCCTACACCCATCTTGGCGAGACTGTGGCTTACTCAATTGAGAACTGCTGTATGGATAGACGGTCGGCACTGAAGTCAATGGGGCAAGCCATCGTTATCGCCAGCCTGAGTGTTGCTAACAACTACTTGACGGGGGAATGCTAAACAGATCAGGATTTAGACGGACAGTAAAATGAGCCGATGGCAAAATGACGAAATGATCGGTGTCCATTCCTCTGGATGCTGACCCTCAGTAGTCGCTCCAGTTGGTTTAGATACGGCAAGACTGAGTAATTACAGGAATGCTGTAAAACGTATCAAGCTGCATCGTCCAACCTTTCTATTCGTAGCCTTTTACACTAGCCCTTCGATTCCGTTGAGTCGGCATTGATTTATGAATCTTGCTCAAAAATATCGGTTGCAGTTTACAGCTCAACGAGGCGATCGCCTCCTGCTTTGTTTAGCGGCGGCTGTGGCCTTTCATTTGGGCTTGATTACGGCAGGCTTGGCGTTGTGGCAAGATGCGGTTGAGGAAGCCAAGCTTGATGCCGAATCGTCTATTCCGGTTGAGTTTGTTTATTTAGACGCACCAAGCATAAAGCCACCCGCCGAAACAAAGCGACAGTCTGCAATTGACTCAGCAGCGGGCGGAGAACACAAGGCTGAACTGCCCACCAACGCGGGAAAACCGGGTGGAAAAGAAGCAGTCGGGGCGATCGCGCCTCCTGATGCTGTCCAGCCGCCGCAAGCAGTTGCCCCACCCGTCGCATCGGGTACGCTGCTCCCCACCAGTGCTGCTCCTAAAGCAGCCGTCTCAGAACCGATCAGTAAACCCTCGGTTCCTGTTGCTCCAGAACCAGCGCAACCACCAGATTCTCAGTCCCTACCGTTGCTCGATGCAGCCGAGCCGTTGGAACCCTCCCCAGATCCCAGTCTGGATGCAGAACTGCCGCTAACCACACTCGATGCGGCACTGTCTCCCTTCTCTGCTACAGTCGCTCCTGATTCTAATGAGACACCTTCGCTGCCAATTCAGGCAGGAAGCGGTTTAGATGGAATTGCGAATCCAAACCGTTCGGCACCGAATGAAGTGGGGCTAGATGCAGAACGGGATGCAGTGCTGGGAACCTACAAAGCAACCGTAACCCACGAGGTTTACCAGAACTGGCGGCAGGTTAGCCTCAATGGCACCTATGAGACAAAAGTTAGATTTACTATTAACCGTTTTGGAGAATTGGTTGACCTCAATCTGGTACAGTCCTCCAGTTCGGATGCCGCAGACCAGACGGCGTTTCAAGCGATATCGGCAGCGGCTCCATTTCCACCGTTTCCGCCTGAAATTACGGATGAGTTACTCGTCATCAACTTCACCTTCACTCATCGAGCATCCCGCTTGCAGTAGCCAATCTTGACGGAATTGCTAACTGAGCAGATGGAATATGAGATTTTTCTACAATGCGTTCTACAATGCGTTCTGTAGAAATTGAACTACGAAGCGGTTGCAGTTCTTGAAGCGGCAATTCTTGAGAGGGTAACGTTTTCTGTTTTAACGTTACGGCTTCCCTCAGTGTTTCCCAGGTTGGTGCAAACGGCGCGATCGCCAAAGAGCAAGCTTTCCACCCCCCCTGAACTGGCACTCCTAACTGCTGACATTGACCACCCCGTCGTCCTTCACCTTCGAAGAACTGGCAATGACGACAGGCCGAGACGATCAACTGTTCAGTTCTCATAGAGGGTACTTGTAATGTAATTGTTGCCCTCATTCTCATCTGCGGCTTTTTCTGTTTTAGGAAAGGAATAAGCTCGAAACCCTTGTAGAGCATAATTCCTGACGATCCCCATACCCAGGGGCTATTTAGATTGTCTTCAGATTCTTGTTACGGTTTAGATACAAATAGCGACGGGAAATTCATTTAGTGCATTTTGGCTAACTCTACTGCTTTCCCTCCGAAGACATCGGGGATCAACTTAAACCACAAGCCAGAATTTCTGATAAATTGGTTTTTTTAGCGCTTCAACCGATGGGATGAACTTATATTATTAATTGGATATTTCTTGGAGTTAAATGAGAGAGTTGTAGCGAAAAATTGCAGAATACAACAAAAACGTAACAAAATTGTCTGAAAAAACACGGGTCTAAACCAACTCAGCAGGTAGAGTAACGCTTAATTCTCAGTGTTTTTCCCGTGGTATTCAGGGTGCGTGTTGTGTTGATGGCATCAGCAGGGCTACCACTGCTTTGGAACGCACAGAGAGCAGACAGACCAGCGTTTAAGTTCACCCTCAGGGGTAGGGCACTGGCACTGAGGGCAAAGCGGCAGGTTCTTGGTTTGAGCTTGAACTGCCTTTGCCCACCCCTGAAATGCTGTTTGCGGATCGTTGCTTTCAGGTCGAGAAAGAGGCTGGCCTGCCGCAGGTTTTGGCAAGCGACTGGGATGCTGATACCAAAGATGCTCAGTTTCCATCGCCCCTGCGGCTGGGCGATCGCATTGCCATTGAGCCGTTGAGAAGCGGATGTCAGTCAGGCTGTCTGATGCTGATAGAGATGCATTCAACTTTGCCAGAATGCGCTGTCGTTCAAACATAAGAGTTTGAGACCAGGCCGCACTAGAGGTAGCAACGTACAACACACGGCGTTGGATATAAAGGGGCTGCGCTTGGGTAGCGACCGCAGAACCTACCACCTCTGCCCATTGCAGCAAGAGTTTCTGGAAGCGTCGTCGGGCTTTCCAACTGTCATGATGTTCCAAGAAACCGAGAGCGTGTTGTAGTGATTGAAGAACCATGATCCAAATAGAGGATAATTAAGGGGATGAAAACAGGTGACTGACGGCAGGTTTTACGCTAAAACTATGACCAAATGGTCATGGTATAAGCTTTAATCTAAAGCAGAACAACGATAAAGCAGAAGGATGGTTTGATGGTTATCGACTAGGGTGGCAAGAATGAAGTTGGTACGCACCGAGCATTGCTTCAAGCTGCACCTAATTGATAGTCCCGTTAGAAGATAGTCCCGTTAGAATGGGTACCCTGATCTAAATTTAGCTGCCCGGTCAATGAATATTGACGACATTTAATTCCGTGTTGATAACACTAACAGGAGTCTTGCCATGCGCCGACGTTCCCCTCAATCTTCTCCTGATCTATCAGACGTACCGACTTTGCATCCAGCATTGCAAGGCGTGTTTGACAGCCTGGATGTTGATTTAGAGGAGGAATTGGCGCTCTATCGGCGGCGACGGGACGATCGCCCCACCCCCCGCAGTCGTGGACGCAGCCGTCCGCCACAACGTGCAGGCGCGGCGGCAACGGCAGGACGGTTACAGTTGCCCAATCCAACACGGGCAGCTTCTCACACGGCGATCGCTGATGATGACGGTTCCCAGCAAGACCTATGGCAATCGACGAGTGCTGCATCACCATCGGTTCCAGCAGCGCAACTAGCGCTACTGGCGGCGACCTCATCGGTGCCAGCTCAGGCTCAGGCTGAGCCAATCGGCCAAACCCAGTTGCAGTCTAATCTGGCTACGGTTCACCAATCCCCGTCCTACGACCTAGCACAGCCAGACCCAGGAACAGCCGAACCCGATGATTACCTGGCCTCTTCAGAGGAACTGCTAAGAAGTCTGGCCGACGAAGAGAAAGAACTTCGAGCAGAGCAAGAACCCGCATTGCTAGATACATTGCTGACTCCTCTGGGAATTGGCTCAATGCTGCTGTTGTTGCTCTCTAGCGCGACCTTGGGCTATCTCATCATGAATCCCTCTAGCTTAAATCTGGCTGGGTTGAAATCCTTGTTTGGCGATCGCTCCACATCGGAGGTGGCAAGCGAAACCGCATCGGGTCAGGCTGTTGGTGCTTCCGGAAATTCGGTGTTACCCAACTCGCCCAACCTGGCTAGCGAAGAGTTTGTCGATTTGAGTCTGAGTAATTTAGGCACCTTGCCAGCCGACAGAAACGTGCAGCCGTCTGTATCGCCTAGCCCTGCCCAACCGTCTCCTGGTGCAGCACCAGCGCCTGCTGCCTCGCCAGAGGCGACCACCAACCGAGCTGTGGCGGCGCAAAATCCGGCTGATTTGCCAACGGTTCCTATTCCACGTTCAGCACCTGCTGTAGTGGCTCCAGCTCCGGTGCGATCGGCTCCTCCGGTGGCAGCAGCTCCGGCTCGGTCTGCTCCGGCTCCGGCTCGGTCTGCTCCGGCTCCAGCTCAGCCTGCACCCGTTCAAGAGTCGCGTCGGCCTGCACCACCCGCTCGGATTGCTCCTCCTCCCAGCGTTGTGGCGGCTCCCGCGTCCGTTCCGGCTTCGCCTCCTCCCGTAGTAGCGGCACCATCCACCCCCACTCCGGTTCAAGAAGAGTACTACCATGTTGTCACGGAATTTAGCAGCGATCGCAGCCTGGAGCAGGTGCGCGAAGCCGTTCCAGATGCTTATGTGCGTAATTTCTCGAACGGGGCGCGGGTTCAGGCGGGTGCATTTAATAGCCAAGAAGGGGCAGCAGACTTAGTGCGTGAATTGTCTGAGCAGGGCATCTCTGCCGAGGTGTACCGCGCTGACGAATGATCCGGTTGCAAGCGACATAATCCAGACGAGCAAGAGTCAGACGAGCCATCAGCGATTGGCAATACTTCTATCTAATTGACTTCAAACTCAGGGAAGATCGTGCGCTTCTAGGTAGCCAGTTAAGGTTGAATCAATTCCAACTGGTTAAGAGAAGACAGGATAACAATGGAGAAAAACAAAGAGGATTTAGCCGAGAGTAAAGGATCTCAACAGGATGTTGTTGAGGTTCCTGTTGATGCTCCTGCTGATGCATCAGTAGAGATGCCTGAGGCTCACTCCACCAAAACTGGCTTAAGTGCTGCCGCAACGGAAGCCGTAGAAGCAGTTATTGGGGCGGTTAGCAGTGTGGTGGGTGGATTTGTCGCCAAGGGGGCATCGGATGCGGTTAACCCTGCTGTTGAAGACGCTTACTGGCAAGAGCAGTGTGCGTCTCGTCCTTATGTCAGGCTGGGACGAACGTATGCAGATTACAAAGCGGCCTATCGCACTGGATATGAGGGCTATAGCCGTTATCATCAGTCAAAGCAAACCTACGATGACGTTGAATCTGAGCTACAACGTGACTATGAATCACAGATCAAAGAGTCGGATTTGACCTGGGATGAAGCGAAGTATGCTGTTCGTGATGCCTGGGACAGAGCCGATCGCATGACGCTAAGCTATAGCGAAGATCAGTACTGGCACAATCACTACACAGTACAGCCTTATTACGTTTCTGCATCGCCCTATGAGGTCTATCAACCTGCTTTTCGAGTGGGATACGACGGCTATACTCGTTACCGCAGTACCGGGCGAACCTTCGACGAAGTTGAGCCAGAACTTCAGCATGAGTACGAGCGTCAGACTAATGGCTCCGTTGGCTCTATTTTGGCCTGGGAAAGCGCAAGGCTAGCCGCTCAAGCGGCCTGGCACCACGTTGAGCAAACTGTGCAGAAGCGATCGACCAAACTGTAAAGAGAACGGCTCACGGGTGCTATCCTGCTACCGTTTCAAACTGAGCAGGGCAGGCGATCGATTTCACAACTCCTAAACCTACAGCCATTTTCATTTGCATTCACCACAAACCAAATACTACACCCCACCCCCATCTTGGCGAGACGGTGGCTGACTCGATTGAGAACTGCTGTAGAAGGAACGGAATTAAGTCTGACGAGAATTATTTGTATCTCTCAGTAGACGAAGAACTCTGGCAAATCCGTCACCATCCTAGTAGAGTTCTTCAATATTGCGACGCAGCGAGAGGAAACACCATGAGCCGAGCCAAAGAACTGCTCAGTCGTTACCGAGCCGGAGAAAGAGAGTTTAGTAATGCGGATCTGAGCGGCATCACGCTGGTTGATTTTGACCTGAGCGATGTTGACTTGAGGCGAGCCAATTTGACGGGTGCTAACTTAACGCGAGTGACCCTACGCCATGCCAACCTGGAAGGGGCAAACCTGAATCAGGCCAAACTGACTGAGGTTGACCTGACTGATGCCACCCTCACAGGTGCCGATTTATCAGAGGCGGATCTGGGTAATGCCAACCTGACCCGTGCAAAATTGATTACCGCTAACTTAACCCATGCGAATGTCAGCGATGCTAACCTGACGGATGCCAATTTGTTCTTAGCTAACCTCACTGGCACCCACCTGGGTGACGAGGCCGTGATTCCTCCCCATTGATTAATTGGCGATCGCATCCCCTGAAAGGTGCTAGATACTGAAGGTTAGCCCGCTGTCGCTGAACCAGGTGGTCGAAAACGCCACAGTTCGCGACCGTTCTCTTCATCCTCAGCGGCAAAGAACAGCGTACCGCCAACATTCACCAGTTCAGACGGATTAGAGCTACCGCTCCCCCGAACAATATCAGCAACCTGCACCGTTCCTGCTGAAGTGCCATTGCTGCGCCACAGTTCGCGACCATCAGTGCGATCCTCTGCCGCGAAATAAAGCGTACTGCCAACGGCCACTAAATCAGACGGATTAGATCCAAGTCCGCCAGAAAAAATGTCGCGCACTTGTACGGTTCCGTCTGTGGTGCCGTCGCTGCGCCAGAGTTCGCGACCATCATTTGCCGTTTGAGCTGCAAAAAATAGGGTGCCATCAACATTGACCAGGCTGCCAGGATTGGAGCCTGGAGACCCCACAAATATATCTCTGACCAGCGTTGTTCCTGCTGCAGTGCCGTCACTGCGCCACAACTCTCGTCCGTTGGTGCCATTATCGGCAGCAAAGTAAACGGCATTATTGAAGCTGACCAAACCCGATGGGTTAGAGCTTTGGCTACCTGCAAAAATGTCGCGCACTTGCACTGTTCCCACTGCGGTGCCATCGCTGCGCCACAACTCTCGCCCATCCTGACCGTTGTTAGCAGCGAAGAAGAGTATGCCATTAACATTAACCAGGTTGGAGGGATCAGACCCGATCGAACCCGGCAAAATATCGCGCACCTGTACGGTTCCCGATGTGGTACCGTCACTACGCCACAGTTCTCGCCCATTTCCACCATCAGCAGTAAAGTAAAGCACCCCATTCACATTCACCAAATTGGAGGGGTTTGAACCCTGCCGTCCGGCTAAGATATCTCGGACTTGCACCGTTCCCGCTGTGGTGCCGTCGCTGCGCCAAAGTTCTCTGCCGTTATTGCCATCTTCAGCGGCAAAGTAGACAACGCCATCAATATTGACCAGACTGCCAGGGTTCGATCCTAGCGGTCCCGAAACAATGTCTCGAACCTGCCGGGTTGTGGCAGAAGAACCGCCACTGCGCCATAATTCACGGCCATCACTACCGTTGTCAGCGGCAAAAAATAGGGTGCCATTCGCATCAACCAGATCGGTTGGATTTGACCCCAAAGGGCCGTCAAGAATATCTCTAACTAAGGTGGCTCTCCTGCCGGTCGATGGGCTTCCACTTGGAGGGTCTGGGTTGTCTGGATTGTCTGGATTGTCTGGATCTGGTTGGATGCCAATATCGTTCACACCGATCCTGAGCCTGTAGTTTGTGTTTCCCCTGACCCGAAAGACCCGGATATAGTAAATCCCCGGCTCTAAACTAACGTTAATCGATTCTGCAAACTGTCGAGGAGCGTTAGACAGAGCAATGCGTCTACCGTTTTGGTTCTGAAGTTCAAGGTTGGCGTTGGCCTGTAAATCTGTGACAACGAGACCCAGCAGGCTAGATCGCCTCAGCCGAATACGGTAATAGTCATCGGGGTCGGCTGCGCTAAGGTGATCTCTAAACGAGCGAAGGCGACGGGAGTCAACCACAATTCCCCTCGCCTCGTTGCGGCTGTTACCAGCTTTATCAGCGGTTGACATACCTAAATCACTCCTTTGATGTCGAAGATAGAACAAGACAGCAGCTAAGAAATGCCTTGTTCCTGACCTTCCCTAATTCTCCTATTTTTAAGTTGCTATGGCTGACCAACTTCGACTCTACTAAAAAGCGATCGCCCCATGCAGAACGATCGCTTCAAGGCTACTTACGGTGAGGGCACGCCTCGCTGTTGGAGGAAATCTTGAGTGGCTCGTCCGGGTGTGTATTGGTAACCAAATCCAGAAGTGTCAGAATCATCCAAGATTTGAGGGGTCAGCAGAATAATGACCTCATTTCGCTGATTTTCTCGGTTGGTGCTTCTAAACAACGCCCCCAGAATCGGGATGTCACCCAAGATGGGTATCTTTGATACCGTGGTTCGATCCGACTCCTGAATAATGCCAGACACAATCAGAGTTTGGCCGTCCCGCACGCGCAGCCGCCCGGATTGCAAGGTTCGTTCTGCCAGCAGCGTGATCTGTGTGTCCTGGAAGTTCCGCGATTCGGATGGTGCCGATACGGTAGGAGCGATCGCCATCGTCACGAAGCCGTTATCATCAATCCGGTTGACATTGACCTGAAGAATCACGCCCGCATCTTCAAGCTGAAGCTGCGTTGTCGAGCGACCCGTTTCATCATCGAAGGTGGTAATGATGTTAGTTGGAATTTGTTGCGTCAACTGAACCGTAGCCGTTTCACCTTCCTGTACCACAATGGTTGGGTCAGTCAGGATTTTGGCATTGCCGCTTACCACCTGAGCCTGCAAGCTAGCCAAAAAGCGGGTGGGATACTGGAACAGTTGCGGTAGACCGATCTCAATCCCGTCTTCCGTTATCTCAGTGATCCCTGGCTGTAGCGGGTTCTCGTCGGTGCCAAACGGCGCACGGGGCAACTGCCCAAACGGGAAGTTGGGGCTAAGCGGCGGTGAAGGGTTCCCTGTTGAGTTGCCAAACGGCGCATCAGGCTGAGCATCAAAGAACGGGCCTAGCTCATCGTCGGTCGCAGGGAAAGGGGTAGCCGTAACCGGTGCGCTCAAGACGCTGTTTCTGGTGATGGCTGTTGTGGGGGGGCGAGTATCGCCAAAGTTGAAGGATGCCGCACCACCATCAGAGACAAAGAAGCTGTCGCCCACCCCAAAGGAGAAGCTGGTACTAAAGTCCTCGGTAGCCAGCAAGTTGACATCAACCACCTTGACGTTAATGGCAACCTGACGCTGACGCAGATCAAGCTGAGACAGCAACTGTGACGCAATTTCGATTTTGCGCGGTGTGCCCACCAGCGTAATCGTGTTGAGTCGGGCATTGGTCACCACCGACAGGCCACGCAGCAACAAGGGGCCGTCCCCTCCGGAGGCACGCAGCGCAATCACCTCAGGAGTCGATGTTTCAACGTTTCGAGCGGCAGCCCCTTCTCCAAAGGTTTGAACTTCAATTCGATCGCGCGTGATCTGAGTTTCTGCGCCTTGAGCTGTCAAAAACCCTGCCGCATCTGCTGCATTCACCTGGTTCATCCGCAGCGTCCGAGCCACCACGTTGCGAGCATCATCGGGCAGACGCGGCCCGACAAAAATGGTTCGTCCTGTGCGGTTGGCTTCTAAACCGCTCACCCGCAGCACGTAATTGAAGACATCCTGAACCGGTTCGTTTTCAATATCCAGCGAGATTCTGACTTCCTGAACCGCCCCCGGTTGTTGAACCACCTGCTGCTCTTGCCCTTCACTGGCAACGTCTTCGCCAATGTAAGCCACATTAAGACCCGCCGCCCGAGCCAGTAGAGACAAGACATCGCGCACTGGCGCATCGCGCAATACCAGGCGAGGTACCCGTTCTCCCGTGCCCAGATCGATCGCTTCTGGAGAGGCATCAATATTTGAAACGGCAATATCCCCCAACGGTGGCGCGATCGCCCTCGGTGCCAGGGGTGGTGTTAGGCGTTGGTTTGGAGCCGTCCCCGGTAACGGAACACCTTCAATTGAAATTTCTGGATTGGGAACCACTACATCTGGCGTTGGAGCCGTGGGAAGCGGTGCCTGAGGCGATGGAGCCGGGGCAGGAGCCTGAGCCGTTGCGCCCTGGCCTGGGTTCGATGGAGCCGCTTGCGCTGCTTCACTGCCGTTTGGATTGAAGCTAAGAACAATTCCTCGTCCCGACTGGCTGACTTCACCTGCGGGGGCGTTGGCCTCTCCGGCCACCGTCACCCGCACACTGTTAGAGTCAAGCTGGCTAACGACGACAGAGCTAATACCAGGAGCCGGGTTGTTTTGCAGAAACCCGTTGCCTTCTGCTAGCGTGAGCTGAGTGTTGATGATGTCTGCCACCAGCGTATTGCCCCGGCTGACCGTGAAGATTTGCGGTCGATCGCCTGCTTGAGTGCGTAGAACAAGCTCAATTCCGCCATTGGTTTGGTTCACCTCTACATTAGTCACCTGGGTTGGTGCGGCTGTTGCCGCCTGTGCCGCCATTACGACCACCGCTGCACTGCCAACTATCCCACTGAATCCAAAATGCCTTCTCACAATTCACTCCTCCTTCAACCGGGCGAAATTGATATTTAGAAAAACCGGGATCGAATCCAATTCATCTACATGCTGCGACCTCTAGGCATCCTTTGCTGACCGAACATTCTGCAACCGATTCATCCAACGCTATACCCAGCGGCTAATCCACTAATTGGCAGGGGATGGCGATGGTGACGCTGCCCCGTCCGTTGGTGTGGGAGACGCCGTCCCGTCTGCTGGTGCGGGAGACGCTGCCCCGTCCGTTGGTGTGGGAGACACCGCCCCGTCCGTTGGTGCCGGGGATGCTTCTGCTTCAGGTGCCGCCGTTGCCGCATCTGCTGAGGGTGCTGTTGGGTTCACTTCTGAAGCAGGGAGAATCGCAATGAGCTGAAATGATGTTGTAATTCGCGGTTCCGGTTGGGCAGTAGGCACTACTCGACCCCGTGGATCAAGCACAATCACCGATGATTCTGTATTCAGCTCAGAGGTAAACCCACGAACCACCAGCAGCGGTTGCAGTCGTTCAATGTTGCGAATGATGGACTGCGTTTGAGCGTAGTTGCCTGCCATCGCAATGTTGTAAACCTGTCGCGCCAACAGATTGTTGGCCGCTTGTCCCAGGGAACTGTCTGTCACCACCTCGGGATTAGGTGTAGTGGATTCAAATCTAACGAGCGTTGCCCTTCCTCCTCGAGTAGCTCCCTGAGCTTGAACCCGTTCATTTAAGTCAATTAACAGAGTGTCCAGGCTTTGCTTATCTGCAAACAGTGCTAAAACATCAGCTTGCAGTTGCCTCGACTGGCGCAACTGCTCTTGAGCCTCTTGAATGCGACGCTGGGTTTCTGCTTGATCGACAAGCTGGCTTTGCTTGGTTGCAACATCTTGACGCAGCACCTGATTTTGCTCCCAGGCGGGTCGCACCAGGTTAAGCAGTAAATAGGTTGCTCCGGCTAACCCCAGCAACGCAATCAAAACACCGCTAACCGTGGGAGTTAGAGTTAACCCAAAAATGGTGGGGTAAGTCGGGGCAACCTCATAATCGTTAGGCCCCGCTGGAACGAAATCTCCGCCGACTGTCATTGTTGTAGAACTCCTCTATCACGAAGGGCTTGAATCCTGGTGGCTAACCCAACTGACAGCGTTCGCTCAAGATCTTGCAAAAGCTGCGATGCCGGGATGGGGGTCAGTTGGCTTGAGATCGTATACGCCACGACTTGCGGCAGATCTACTTCAATGTTGCCCGATGTCTCTCCTGAAAACTCAACATCAGCAGGGTTGTCTACTAGCTCAGCGGTCACCAATCTGGTTTCCTGGGCATCCAGGAATGGCGATCGCTGCAAGACCAGCAGAAAATCATTGACATCGTTAAACGAGCGGGCGTTTCCAGTAATTTGAATTGTGGACGGCGGTGGTTCGGGTGCCGCTGGAGCGGGTTGGCTCGGATCTTCGGGTGCCACTGGAGCGGCGGCTGGCGGTGGTTCTTCCTGGGCTATTTGGTTAACCTGCACTCCTGGAGGAACCCGATCGCGCAAGTCCTGTAAGATGGCCGACCACGGCTTGATGCGATCAAATACCGTTGCTAATGCCTGATTTTGCTGATCGATTTGGGCAATCTCAGTGTTGATTGCATCGATTTGCGACAGTTGAGCATTTGCTTCAGCCAACTGACTGTCTAGTGCGGCTTGCTGGCGCACCAGTTCAGCGTTGCGGTTTTGCAACAGCAGCCACAGGCCAACGCTAGCACCGAGCAGAAAGACACCAACGGCCACTCCTAAATAGAGTGGTCGCGGACTTTCTTGAACAACATTGCTTGGCGGGCCGAACCGTTCGCTAGGGCGTTCAGTGCGATCGCTCAGGAAATTAATATCGAGACTATACATATCACCATGCCTCCCGTAAACCCAACCCCAAAACAACGCCTAGCCCCGACCGTTGGGCTACCGCGATATCTTGATCAACTTGTAATGCCATTGCAGAAATCGGATCGACCTGACTGGCAGGTAAACTGAGCCGCTGCGAGAAAAATTCGTCAAGCTGCCCAATCGAACCGCCTGGCCCTGCCAGCAACAGTTGAGCAACTTCTAAGTTGTCGCCCTGATTGAGATAAAAATCGATCGATCGCCGCAATTCGTCGGCCAACTCTCCCAAGATCCGCAGCATTGCCGCTGTGCCGGGATTGGTGCCGCCCATTTTGGGAACCGCACCAATACTGTCCATTGGGGTAACGGGCACAGTCATGCCCTGGAGCAGTTCTGTGTTGCGAGTAGGCGGTAGATTCATGGCTCGACTCAGTGCGGTTTGAACCTGGTAAGTTCCGATGGGCACCGTTCGAGAAAACTGAGGAACACCATCAACCACAATTGAGATTTCGGTATTTTCATATTCAATGTCTACGATGGCGGCAGCTTCCTGTGGCGTAAACTGCCGCAACTGCTCACGAATGGTGCGAATCAGGGAGAAACTGCTGATTTCTAAAACATCGATCGCCAGCCCCGCTTGCTGAAACGTACTTACATACGTGTCGGTAACTTCCTTTCGAGTGGCAACTAGCAGCACCTGCACCTTCTCAATGCCATCTTCATCAACGAAGAAGCCGAGCTTTTGGTAATCGACATCGGCTTCTTCACGCGGAAAGGGCAAATACAACCCGGCTTCCTGGTTGAGTACCATTTCGCGGAGTTCCCGGTCGTCTAGCTCGGCTGGAACCGGAATAATCCGAGTTACGGTGTCTCGCCCGCCTGGAATTGCCGTGGCTACATATTTTGCTTTAATTTTGCTCTCTGCTAGAAGCGACTGGATGATCTGTGCCATGCCAGCAGAATCAAGAATTTGTCCTTCTTGAAAAATACCTTCTGGAACTTCTGCTGATGCCAGCGTCATCAACTGAAAGCCTTGTCCTTTCTTTTTTAGTCGCGCAACGTTAACCCGTTCTGGTGTTAACTCTATACCGATTCCTTTTGTCTTTTTAGAGAGTAGACCCTTGAATCTGCTAACCACAGTTTTGTCCGTTGATGCGTAATAAGGCGAGAAGAGGGAGCAAAGCTAACAGCGATTGCTGAAGTGCAATTAATGCTAATGCATGGTACCCAATTTAGGGAAGAATTACCACACTTGTTAAAAGAATACAAATGTTAAAAAATAACATTTTGCCGACATTTCCAGGCTGCGCTTCAACTGCACTATTAATCGTAAGCGATCGCCGCCAAAAAAATCGGGAAAACTGGCGAATATCACGCCCCAACCAGCGACAGGATCGCTCGCAGGCGGAGGCTAATTCCGTTTGTGTCGATTCAGCCCAAATTAATAGAGTCGATCGCCCGTTCTTCGGCTGTGAAACCAACCGAATTGATGACGATACATTTTGAAGAATTAGGCGTGTTCTGGCAATATACTAAACGCTTTTGGGCAAATAGCAACAGTTGATCAAAAAATATATTGAATGAAGGTACAGCTACCAAACTGTGTGAGGCAGATCACAGTACAATCCAATTCATTTTTCTGGAGGCAGGTGGACAAACAACGGATTCAGACGCTTGCTCCTGTTGTCTTACTTAGATGATTAACAGACCCTTAACTTTCAAGCGCAGCTTAAGCTGTTTTCCCTGATGACGATGGTGGCGTTGTGGTTAACTTAAATCGGAGGCTCGTTTGCTGTCAATCATTGTCAGACTATAGTTTATCGCCAATCGTTTTTGTTACCTGGAATCAGACTTCAAAGTAGGGCATGATGGTGACTGCTAAGGTTTTGCTAACGGTTCACGGGTTAGAGTGTGCCCATACTGCTTATGAATATCCCACCATTGGTTCCTGCGTCTCAGATCTGGGGCGCTCCGCTTTCTGCTGAAGCTCAACGGTTACTGCTGTTAGGGGCAGGCGAGTTGGGGCGGGAAGTGGCGATCGAAGCGATGCGGCTGGGGTTTGAAGTGATTGCGGTTGATGCGTATGCTCATGCCCCGGCGATGCAAGTTGCTCACCGATCGCATGTGGTAGACATGCTGGATGGCAACCTGCTGCGCCACTTAATTGAGCGAGAACGCCCTGGCCTGATTGTGCCTGAAGTAGAAGCGATCGCCACTAAAACGTTAATTGAGCTAGAGCAGGAAGGTTGGCGCGTGGTGCCTACAGCCAACGCAACCTATTTAACGATGAACCGCGAAGGCATTCGCCGACTGGCGGCAGATGAGCTGAAGCTCAACACCTCTCCTTACCGATTTGCCGAAACAGAGAGTGAGTATCGTGCCGCGATCGCTGCTTTAGGGTTGCCGTGTGTTGTAAAGCCTGTGATGAGTTCGTCGGGCAAAGGGCAAAGCATTGTGCGCACGGAGGCCGAGATTGAGTCGGCCTGGAACTATGCCCATGTGGGCGGACGCGCCAAGAATGCGCGGGTAATTGTGGAGGGGTTTGTAAAATTCCATACTGAGATTACCCTGCTCACCGTGCGGGCGATCGATGGCACTCATTTTTGTCCTCCGATTGGGCATGTTCAGGTCAACGGCGATTATCGTGAATCATGGCAGCCCTGCCCGCTGGATACAGCCACGCTGGCTCAGTGCCAGGAGATCGGTCGCAAAATCACGGATGCTCTGGGGGGGTGGGGGCTGTTTGGTGTCGAACTTTTCATCCAGGGAGAGCCAGGACAGGCGCAAACGGTTTACTTCAGCGAGGTGAGTCCTCGCCCCCACGATACTGGCATGGTGACGTTGATTAGTCAGTCGATGTCCGAGTTTGAGCTGCATGTCCGGGCGATCGCCGGGTTACCCATTGGCACCATTGATCTGATCCAACCGGGAGCCTCGGCGGTAATTTTGGCTCCCAGTGCTGGAGATAATCCTCGATTTGCCGGGGTGAACCAAGCCCTGAGTATTCCAACCAGTAAGCTACGGCTGTTTGGAAAGACAACCTGCTATCCAAATCGGCGGATGGGAGTCGCTCTTGCGCTGGGCACCACAATAGATGAAGCCCGCCAACGGGCTAACGACTGTGCTGCCAAGGTATCGGTGGTGGTTTAAGCGCCAGTGATGCAATACATCAGCTTGCTCTACCCCTGCGGGAGAGTTACTAGTAGGACATCTATCCCGGCGGAAGACGCGCATCTTGAGCGATCGCGATAGGGTTCTAGTAAATTGATTACCAGGTACCTATGCAAGACAAACCTTCGACCGACGAACTGTTAGATGATACGTCGTTGCAAGATACTCAAGAATCCGACGCAACCGATAACTTTGAGATGGACGGTATCTCGGCTGAAGAAATGGCAGCTGATGCCAGACAGCAAGAAGAAACTAGCCTGCCAGAGTCATGAATGCAGGCTTGCAGTGCCGCGATCGCTCTCAGAAACGACCTCAGAAATACCAGGGCTTACGGACTTGAAGGCTAACTGCGCCGCTACCGAGGTTTGGCTTGATGCTAACCCGGCACAGCGCCTGCCCGGTTAAGCCCTTCAGCGTGTGAGAAAACGGTAGGCCAGCGATTTGTCGGGCATCACTCGTGCTTCCAGGTTTTTTCCTTATTTCTGATGGCCGTCCCTATACTTTGGAGGGATACTCTAACCCGCATTTCATTACTGGGGACAGACCCAAAGCATTAAAAAGTTGCGATAGGGTCGTCTCATAACAAAGCTCGTACTACACAGGAGAATTTTGTGGCTGACGAAACAAAGCGAAACGCAGCAACTCCAGGTGATCCCAAAGAGGCAGAACCGGGTCGTGGTGCCCCAGGAGATCAATGGGCTGTACAAACCGCGCAAACCGTTGGAGTGAATGCTAAAGATGAGGTCATTCCTTCGAATGCAGACGTTAATCGCAATGTACAGAACATCAAAGCTCAAAATGAGCAAGAAGACGGAACTGGCATTTCAACCACTCATGGGTACACGTTAGATGAAGCAGGGCAGCTCAACAATTTTGCGGTTGAGCCGCCGATGTATGTTGAAGAAGATTAGGCTATTGCAATCAGCATGTTTCAGTTCTCATCGGTAGTTTTAGAAAGCAGTAGCAGTTAAACTATGATGAGATTCGCAACAGGGGCGACTCTAGATCGTCCCTGTTATGGATCTTATAGAAATGGGGATGTGCTTCCCAACCTGACGGCTAAAGCTTGTCCATTGCAACTCCGAATGATGAAGTCTTTTCGTTCGATCGCTCTAACTAGTGCTCTGATATTGATCGCTGCAAATGGTTTATCACCCGCGATCGCACAATACGTTCCAGGACGAACTACATTAGGAATTTGCGAGTCAGAAGTGTTGTCAGGCCGTTCGGTGGTGGACTCGGCAGGGAACGTTGTAAGACTGGTAGATTATTGCCGTGAGCAGCGAACCGCAAGCCTGGCCGTTGGCATTGAGGGCGATCGCTTTTGGCAAAATTATGTCACTGTTGCTAGCCCAACCGCATTGGACTTCACTAGAACCATTGATCCTCAGCTATTGATAGATTATGGCACCTCGGTCTGCCCATTTTTGGCTGGAGGCGGTTCGATGCAGGAAATAAGACTGCTCCAGCGCGATGGTGCTTTACCGTCCAGTGTAGAAGTAGCTGTTACCGTTGCAGCTATTCATACCTATTGTCCTGAGTTTGCTTCTCGAATTGGCAGACGATGAAACCGTTGTTAGTGAACCGTCTAGTTCGATGCGTAACGGTTCTCTCGTTTCGTCAGGCTAAGAACCACTCGTTCAAACTATTCGTCACAAATACGTACCATCTTCATCTAATCTTCATCTGATTGTGAGGAATTTACTAGAAAAGCACACTTTTTCTAAGGGGCTTATCAGAGATACTTTGGAAGGTTGCTGCTTAAAATCAGGGCTGACATAAGGAAACCATTTGGGGCAGAAATGAACGGTAAAGGTCCACACTCAAACGGTAACGGTTCACACTCTAATGGCCATTCTAATGGCCGATATAACGGTAATTCTAATGGTCATGGTCGCACCAATGGTCATACTAATGGTCATAGTAATGGTCATGCTAACGGTCGCGCCAATGGTCATACTAACGGTCGCGCCGACAGCAGCAGAATTCACCCCGAATTAGAACCTTACTTTACGGTGCCATTGCCCAAAGCGCAGCGGCGATCGCCACCCTGGATTGCTTTAGGAACGCTTTGCTTTGTCAGTTTGGCGGGTTTAACAGCAGCAATCTTTACGTTTTATCCCAGGTTATTTCCGGCTCAAACCGGGTCGCCCAAATCTGAAGATTTTCGTTGGGCGGTGAACCGTGCCATGAGTGCGGCTGAGCTAACCCAAACGGCTGATTCGGATGAGGAGTGGCTTACCATTACGACCTGGTGGCGTGAGGCGATCGACTTGATGCAAAACGTGCCAGCCTCTAGTCCAAATTATTCTGTTGCTCAAAGCAAAGTTGTAGAGTATGAACGCAACCTGGCTTATGCTCGAAGCAAACTATCTGTCCAGGCTTCAATTCCCACTCCGTCTGCTAACTTGTGGGCTGTTGGTTCTAAGCGAGAAGATGTCCTGAGAATTCAGGGCGACCCCAACCGAGTCTCCCAATACAATTCCCTGTGCCGAGAAGTGCTGTATTACGGTGCCAGCACAGTAGAACTCAACAACGGCACCGTCAATTCATATGAAGATGCTGATAAGAATCTCAGGGTTTCTGCCAGTGAGTCTTCAACGATTCCATCCGCCAGCCCTGATTCGGCCTGGACGTTAGGTTCGAATCGTGAGCAGGTGTTTAGAGTTCAGGGAACCCCTGATCAAATCGTTCGGCCTGATTCGGTTGGCGAAGAACTGCTAATGGGCGAAGAACTGTTTTATTACGGAGATAGCATTGTTGCTGTGAGTAGCGGTAGAGTGACTGGCTATCGAAATATTGATGGCAACCTTAAGGTGTCTGTGCGTCCAGTTTCCACAAACGGATTACAAATAAACGGCAATTATTGGACGCTAGGCTCTGAACGAAATGCAATATTTAAAGTGCAAGGAACACCCACACAGGTGATCCGAAATGCGGCTTTATGTACGGAAACCTTTTATTACGGAAACAGCACGATCGAGCTGAAGAATGGATCGGTGACTGGATACGATAACTTTGATGGCAACCTCAGGGTTAGAGTAGACTAACCGTTCGCACGGAGGGCTGCAATCCCTTCTTTATGTACCTCTAGCTTGCCGAGCCGCAGGCTTAAAGGTAGATTATGGATGCCTGCGACCGATAGGTCTGAAATGGGCTGAACTGCCATTTGTGCGATCGCTTAGTTCCTGAACCGATGAACTAACGCAACTAATTGCAAACGCTATTCCCTGGATTGTGCCTGGGTACTGTCTAAAGCGGTTGCCCAAGCGTCAAACTATGGATCCGATCTAGTTACTGAATAGATGTGTGAATGAGGAGTTATTATGCTGAAACGCAGTCGAATGTTGGTCTTATCCATTCTGGCAGCAACTATTACAGGGCAAACGATAGCGCATGCCCAAACAGAATTGCGTCGCGGCGTTGTGCAGTATATTCAATTGCAAGAATTTGCTAATCAAGGTTCTACGACGCTTTCCAGGGGAATGTTAGCTGATCTGCAAGCCGACCCGTATTTCTCTGGAGACTTTCAGACCGTTTTTAATACCGCATCAACGATTCTCCAAAACTATACCGTTGTAAACCGAGGTGGATACTTTCCCGAAAATGCCGGGATTCCGCGAGAGCAGCAGTTGACGCGAGCCGAAGCGGTGTATCGTGTGCTGACCCTCGCGAGTGGCAATGAACTGGTGCTTTATCGTTCTCCCGCCCTCAATACAGCAGAGTATTTTATTCGCACGCCCAGTGATAGTTTTTAGAGAATAGGCCGCTTGTACAAGGCCAGTTTCCGGGATGGTGTAGCGTTGATGCGATCGGGCTACGACTCATTTAAAAGGCAAAGAGGGCATGAGTGTCTCATGCCCTCTTTCTTTAAATGAAAGAACCGTTAGACGAAATAGTTGGTTACTGTTAAGACACCCGCGTTGGCATTGCCAGGGGCAAACTTGATGCCCGTGACATCAATGACCATGTCTTGATTTGCTGCAAACCCGACCTGTTGATCGTTAACGGATAGATAAGTACGACCCTTAAATTTGAAGAATACGGCTTCATTGGCCTTCAATGCTTGCTGACCGCTTTGGCGCTGATCCTTATCGGCATAGGAGGCTTGAACGGCCTGCTGAAGCGTTTTGACGTTTTGCACGCCTGCATTAAACAGGTTTCTAGGACGGTTGGCAGTAGCCAGGTTGTTGTCGAAGTCAAGCTGAATTCTGTCGCCTTGTCTAGCGTTAAAGTCAGTGATTTGATCGCGCTTGTTGGCCGCCAGCAACGACTGGCTTAACGCCCCTCGTTTGGTTGATGCCGTGTAGACGAAGCGATCGGCACCTGCACCACCTGTTAGCGTATCTCCACCCTTACCCCCAATCAGCATGTCGGCACCGCCACTCCCCAAGAGGGTGTCTCGGCCACCGTAGCCAATCAGGGTGTCGTCACCGGCTTCACCCATCAAGGTATCTTTGCCAGCTAACCCGTGGATGGTGTCATTGCCGTTGCCGCCGGACAAAACGTCATCGGCCTCAGTCCCAAACACAACCAGGTCGAGATTGGCCGGATTGCCGACAATCATGCCGCCTGTTGTTGAAATTGGCGTGCTGTTGGCCGTTCTAATCTGGATGTTGCCTACTTCATGAAAGTTGGTTTTTTCGCCAGATGCCCCCGCAAAGCCAAACTTTAGCGTCGTGGGTAAGGCACCGTTATCAACCACTCCAGTTTTGGTATTGACACTGCGAATGTTGAAATCAAGCGCTTGTTCGCCAGGGTCATTAAAGTCTCCATCGTTGTTCAGGTCAACCTGGACTTTGAGCTGACCTGTGGGCGACAGGTCAATTTGCGCTCGCTTCCGTGAGTTTTCACGATTGGCGTTTGGGTCGGGGTTATCTAACCCAGGTGAAAGGGTGTTGGTTCCAGCGAGATAGGTATAGTTGGTGGCCTGACTGCCTCGGGCTGCGATCGCGTCGGGTTTAAACCCTGGGCCACCTACCCGTCCATCATCGGGATTGGAGAAGTTTCCATGTTCGTCAAAACCAATTCCTAAATAGCCTCCTGCCAATCCAGGATTGCCAGTGATAGCTTTGGGAGCATAGCCCAAAGCCCCTCCAAAACCGCCGGGTTGGGTAGGAGTCTGGCTGCCATCCACCAAAAAGAAGCTAAATCCATCTGCTCCAGTTCCGCCATAGGCGTAAAAATCAAACGAAACTGAAATTCCTTCCGCTGAAGAGAGAGAGGTGTTGAAGAGGGTAAAAGAGGCTTGATTGCGCTTATTGTCGGTGAGCGTAATGATGCCGTCGTTCGTGATAGAAGAAGCCATTGTGTAATTCACCAAAGGTTGACGATAAATCTCAGCACTCTCTTGCTAGTGAGGTACTGGCAAAGAACAGTGCTGTGATTCTCAGGCCGCTAGGCTTTGGGCATAAATAATGACCAATACAGGAGATAACTGATAGGGCGCGTGCGAGAACGATGGTCTAAAGTCAGCTAATGAGCCGCAGGTTCATCTGGCCTGGAAGCGAAACACTTCTTAGGACTGTGCCTCTTGCCACAGTCGATATCAGCGAGGGTGAATGTGCTGTACGGATCGATGTTGGTAAGTGTCCTAGTGGTCTGAATAGAGCCATATGCCTGCACCTCAGTAGACAGTAAAGTGCGATTGTACTGAGTACTAAGTGACTTTACGGATGTAGCTACCCGAATCAGGGGGTTAATCGTGAACTCTTGGTGAACTTCCTGCCCGGTTCATTAACATTGGCGGGCTGCCAAAATACAGGTACGAATGTCAGCATCTGTTTTAATGGCCTGAGCCGTGATGTGAGTAGCGCTGGCACGATATCCCATATCCTGTAGCGTCTGGATGAGCTGCGATCGCTTTGGAATATCCAGTTTGCCGCGTCGCCCAACCTCTCCAAGTTGATAGAAATACGGCGGCATTGCTGCCTCTGCCTTCATCAGGTTGAGTAATGAGATTCGATCTGGCCAACCCCAAATTGCTGCCAGTTCAACATACTGCTGGAGTTGACGTGGATGGTGCAACGAACCTAACCACATTGGGCCACTCAGTGTCAGCGGCTTTTGGTCATGCAGACAGATAGCTCGGCCCAGTTTTCGCCAGTCGATGGTTTGATAATTACCACAGTGGTGACAGTAACCCAGAAAGCCGTAGTTTTGAGCGGTTAATGCTGGTGTTGCCACCAGACGCAGCATAACGCGGTAGGACTGTCCCAGGAATAAGGAGAATACAGGTTCGACCCCAAATCCCCGGCTTGCGGCTTGCTGCTGCACGCTGCCAATTAACAACCGCAACCCCTGTTCGTGGGCGGCGGGGTGCGATCGAGCATAGGCGGAATATACTTGAAGGCTACCGTTGGGCAAGTGTCCGGTTGCGGTACGTCCATCGGTGCTGGTGAGGTAAAGCAAGCCACCCAGGGCGATCGCCCACAAACTGGTGCTGAGGTAAGGTGCGGCTGAGCCAAAACAATCGACATCAACCAGATCGTAATAGTCGCTGCGGTTGTAGCAGTCAAAGAAAACGCGATTGGCGTCTAAGTGAGTTAACTGTCCATGTCCTGTAGCGATCGCGCGCGCCAGGTTGTGTTGCAGGGTGGGACTAATATCTGGATTGCCTTCGTTTGTCCAGACCCAGTCTGCCTGAGCCTCTAACCAATAGCGCAGCGATCGTACACCGCAACCCGCCATTACATCTAACACTCGCAGACGATTCGTTTTAGCTTGATGGGTTGCGGCGGCTAAAACCCCCAGATCTCGTGCCACCTGGCTAGTGGTGCGGAAGAAAGCATTACCCACCTTAAATGTGGCTTTACCTTCTACCTGCTCAGTGGCATTGATAGTCATGGGGTGTTAGCAGTCTCGATCATGTATTTTGCCGTTGGGCGATGTGGTGTGGCAAATTCTAGACGAGCTTAGGCTCGTGCCGCTCATTGTAGCGCCTGCCAGGTCGGCACCTGTGAAGTCAACCACCATTAGATTAGCGCGATCGAGCTTGGCTCCTTTCAAGTTGGCATCTTTGAGGATCACAGCCATCATGTTGGCACCAGACAAGTCGGCATCTGCTAGATTGGCGCGAGTGAGGTTAACCCCACGCAAATCCTGGTTTTTGAGGTCGGCACCTTGCAAGTCGCAGTTGATGCAGTGTCGTTGTTCGAGGAGTTGGGTCAGGTGATCAGGGGTTGCGGCCTGAGCGGGAGAAACAAAACAAAAAACAGCCAAAAGCAAAGCGGCTGCTAGAACACGAAGTGACATACTCTGCCTCCGATGAGAATTTCTGTTTAATGTTAAGTTTCCCAAATTGTGGCTATTTGCGATCGCCTCTTAGGTCGAATGTCGCTGATTTGATGAACTTTAGATCGGGTGCGTGTCACCTCCTTGAGAGGAAAATAGGTTACAACTGGTTGTTGAGATAAGCACAACGATGAGCTAGAACGTTTGGTCATTCAATTCAGGTGAACGCACTTCACTAGGAAATTTTGTTAGAGTAACGGCGGCAGACTTCCTGAGGTTTTCATCTTCATTCTGAAGTGCTAAGCGAAATAGCTTGGGTATTTCAAGCTCAATACCAGCCTCACCACATAACCAATGTTGAGTTGAAACCGATAAGCAGCTCTGTTCTACTAATTGAATTATTTCTAAACTGGAATTTAGCTTGGCGGATTTTATTAACCTGGAGGTTAAATATAAACTCATCGCTAATGCCAACTTTATAATTCGTGTAGTATGCTTCTGATTTTCTAATGCCAGCATCACCGCTAAAAGTTCTGTCCACTTCAGCAGGTTGAGAGCGTATTTATAAATAAACGATTAAATCACTTCCTGCTGTCCACCTAAACGTTGCAGCATTAAGCGAATCATCGCGCCTTGAATCATCGCCTCGCTCATCTCTGGTAGGAGTTCATAATCTTTGCTCAACCGTCGATTCTGACTAAGCCAACCGAAAGTACGCTCCACAATCCACCGCTTGGGCAAGATCACAAATCCTGCCTCAGAGCGCTTAACAACCTCTACTGTTGCCCCACATAACTGCCCCACAACCCGCGCAAAGTTCTCGCCTTGATAACCCTGATCGACCCAAATCAATTGCAGTGACCCTGAGTCTGCTGGAGCCATTTTATGAACCACAAACACACCTCCTTTTTGTTCCGAGCAATTGGCATTGATCATCAACACCGAGATCAGCAGTCCGAGCGTATCTACCAAAATAAAGCGTTTTCGTCCTTTGATTAGTTTGCCACCGTCGAAGCCGTAGACTTCCCCCTTTTTTCCGTCGTTTTGACGCTTTGACTATCAATGCTACCCGCACTGGCATGAGGATTCTTCCCCACTGAAACCCGCACTGATTGCCGCAATTGGTCATGAATCTGCTGCCACACCCCCTTGCGTTGCCAACGCCGGAAATACTTGTATACCGTCTGCCAAGCTAGAAGATCTGTAGGGAGGTCACTCCAGATACACCCGTTACGTAGTTGATAGAAGATGCCATTGAGGATCTCTCGTTCATCAACTTCCCATTTACGTCCTCGACCTTGACGTGGAGGAGGCAACAGGGGACGAATGACTTCCCATTCTTGGTCTGTCAAATCGCTGCTATAGCGCTTAGCAACTCGTTCTTTGGCTCGGTAGAACGGACGAGTTTTGGCTCAGAGCACCATTGTTTCCAACTCCAGAGTAACCACTGTTCTATCCTGGTCGCTCTAGCGTTCACTTGCATCTCACTTCAACTTTTTTTAGAAATGCGCTCTTAGACCACCACTTCAGGAACGGCCTGTAGGCTACCCTGGTTTACCTCACGGTTCTGGGACAATTGAGCGGCGATCGCATCCACATTCTGCTTCGCATCTCCAAATAACAGGCGGGTATTCTGTTTATAAAACAGTGGATTTTCAACACCTGCATAGCCGCTCGCCAGGCTTCGCTTCAGCACCACGACCGTTTTAGCGTTCCACACTTCCAGTACGGGCATGCCAGCGATCGCACTATTGGGATCTTCCAACGCACTCGGATTGACCGTATCATTGGCTCCAATCACCAGCACCAGATCCGTGGTGGCAAAGTCTGAATTGATTTCATCCAATTCCAGTACAAGATCGTAGGGCACCTTTGCCTCAGCCAGCAACACGTTCATGTGTCCCGGCATCCGTCCCGCGACTGGATGAATGCCAAACCGAACCTGAACACCGCGATCGCGCAGGTGCTTCATTAAGGCCGATACTCCATGCTGTGCCTGTGCCACTGCCATGCCATAACCAGGAACAATGATCACCCGTTTAGCCGAATTTATCACCTGAACCACGTCTGCAACCGTCGTTGTGGTTACAGCCCCAGTCGCAGACAGGTTACTCTGGCTAGCGGCTGCCGTTGTACCAAACCCACCCAAAATGACGCTGATGAATGAGCGGTTCATGGCACGACACATAATGTAGCTGAGGATAGCGCCGCTACTGCCCACCAGGGCTCCGGTGATAATCAGCAAATCGTTGGATAGCATAAAGCCTGCTGCTGCTGCTGCCCAGCCTGAGTAACTGTTGAGCATCGAGATCACCACGGGCATATCTGCCCCGCCGATCGCCATTACTAAATGGATGCCCAATAGAGAGGCGATCGCGGTCATAATCAACAGCGGTTGTAGTCCATTGGGTGCTTCAACGCCCATAAACAGAAAGCCCATCCACACCGAGAGAGCAAGGATACTCAAATTCAGCAGATGACGAGCCGGAAGCAGCAACGGTTTACTGCTAATTAAGCCGCGCAGTTTGCCAAAGGCAATCACTGAACCCGTAAAGGTGATCGCACCAATGAACACACCGACAAAGATTTCTACCTGATGAATGGTAGCCTCAACCCCAATCAGCGATCGATCCGGTTGCAAATAATTGGCAAGTCCCACCAGCACCGCTGCCGCACCGACAAAACTATGCAGAATGGCGACCAGTTCTGGCATGGATGTCATGGCGACCCGGGAGGCCACGATCGCCCCAATGATTGCCCCCGGTATGACCACGGTTCCTAAAATGTCGTATCGTGTCCCGCTGGCTGAGAATGCCGTTGCCACCAGAGCAATGAGCATCCCGATGATGCCATAGGCGTTGCCTTTTCGAGCCGTTTCCTGATCGGATAATCCACCCAGGCTTAGAATAAACAAGGCACTTGCTGCAATGTAGGCCACTGATAACATATTTGACATGGGTTTCTCTCTCCTCTATTTCCCTGATAGTCTCGACCCGCTTCTTATCCGTCCTTCTGAAACATTCTGAGCATCCGTTGCGTGACCCAGAAGCCGCCAGCAATGTTGATTGCGCCGATGAAGATAGCGATCGCCCCCAAAATAGTAGTTGGAGAATCCAACCCGCCCGCGATTTGTAGCATACCGCCGATGATAATAATGCCGCTGATAGCATTGGTCACACTCATTAACGGAGTATGCAGTGCGGGTTTTACATTCCAGATAACCTGCCAGCCAATGAAGCAAGCTAGAACAAAGACCGTGAAGTGAGACAAAAAGGATGCGGGTGCCCCAATGCCAATGCCGAGGAGCGCCAAGCCTGCCAGGGGTAGCCAGATGAAGTCGCGGATGGGTTGAGCGGATGGCTTCGTTGGGGCCAGCGGTGGGCTAAGTTGAGGGCGATCGCTCTCTGGTGCCGGCTTTTTTGCGGCTACATCGGGTCGATCGCCTGCCGTTCCGCCAACCTTCTTCACTGGCGGCCAGACGATCGCGCCGTTGTGAAGCACCAGCGCCCCCTGAATCACATCGTCATCAAGATGAATAGCGTACTCATGCCCCCCACCCATTTCCCGCAGCAGATGACAGAGGTTGGTGCCGTACAGTTGGCTGGCTTGTTGTGCCATGCGGCTGGGTAGATCGGTCAAACCAACGATAGTGATGTCATGGTAGCGGTAAACGTCCCCTGGTTTGGTCATGGCGCAGTTGCCGCCCTGTTCTGCCGCTAAATCCACAATGACAGAGCCTTGTTTCATACTCTCCACCATGTCTTGTGTAATTAACACCGGAGATTTCTTGCCGGGAATTAATGCGGTGGTAATGATAATATCTACGTCTTTTGCTTGCGCGGCAAACAGTTCCATTTCTGCGGTGATGTAAGCGTCGCTCATTTCTTTGGCATACCCGCCTGAACCAGTGCCATCCTCAGCGACATGCAGTTCAAGAAATTCGGCTCCAAGGCTCTCAACCTGTTCTTTCACCACGGGACGAGTATCAAAGGCGCGAACGATCGCCCCCAGTCCTTTAGCGGTGGCGATCGCGGCCAGCCCTGCTACGCCTGCTCCAATGACGAGAACCTTAGCAGGCGGCACTTTTCCGGCAGCGGTAATTTGTCCGGTAAAGAAGCGGCCAAAGTGATTAGCGGCCTCAACCACCGCCCGATAG
The DNA here is from genome assembly GCF_015207605.1 of Oculatella sp. LEGE 06141. GTDB lineage: Bacteria > Cyanobacteriota > Cyanobacteriia > Elainellales > Elainellaceae > Oculatella. The sequence continues at coordinate 11,509 of NZ_JADEWO010000020.1, read as the reverse complement.
CCTGCCAGATTCGCCATTGAACTCAGGGCATCCATCGTTTGTGCGCGAGTGATGCGCGGAATCGTATCCATTGCCAGAACCGTGGCTTTGCGATCGGCTAACTGTTTTAGCAGGTCTGGATTTTGGGCTGGATAAATGAAGCTAATCAGGGTGCTACCTTCTGGCAGTAACTCAACTTCGTGCTGCTGGAACGTCGGGTGCAGATCTGGCGGACGAACTTTAAGGATAATATCTGCCGATCGCCATACCGTTGCACCGTCAACCACCTGACATCCAGCCTGCCGATAGGCATCATCTGAAAAGTGGGCTGCTTCACCTGCTCCTGCTTCGATCACAACATCAAAGCCAAGGTTCTGTAATACTTTAGCCGTATCAGGCGTTACAGCCACTCGACATTCGCCAGGGTACACTTCTTTGGGAATACCAACCGTTTTAGATGTTTTGGTTTCACGCGCCGCAGGCTGATCCGTTACCCGGTCTTTGGCAATATCTAATGTCATATCATCTCCTTCATGAATAAAACGTTGCAACGGGTGAATTGCAACGGCTGCTCTTGAGAGGATGTTTGAGATGTCTACATGTAGCCCGATCCCCGATCGAAGTGTTGATAGGAGCGTGGTATACCCTGCGGCAAGCAAGCGACGGACACAAATTCCGGTCTGCTTCAGAGGTTAGCTGCCCAATGCACACCCTGACAGGAGGCTGACTGGTTGTTGAGCCGCTTCCGTTCTCGTGGAGATTAAAGCGATGCTTACCAAACGTCCTCTACATTTAAATGAAGCTGGGTTGCGTGAGTCACGTTAGATGGTTGAACGGTAGCAAATGGGATGCATTTGCCTCCTGAACCTCCCAGGATGGGAGAGAATTTGAACCATAAAGAGGTTAAATTCCCCGTTTGGCTGAGCGCTCAGGTCGCAGCCTGACATTAGAGGCTTCGAGCGAGGCTCCGCAGCTTTAAACCATCCTCTAATCTCTAGCGTTCCATAGCTCTCCAGATAACAGAGACGGTAAATAGAGACAGTCATCAGTCAGCCGTTATCGTGATAAACGACATCCCTACTAACAATCTTGAGCGTGGCAAAGAAATGACTCAGGATTGTAACAATTGAAAACGATTAGTCCAGGTAGTTCTTCTTCTACAATAAGTGCCCAATGCGTGCTTTCAAGCTAACAGTATGCAAAACGCAAGAATGTTGTTCCTGATGCACGTCTTTTTCTACTGGTAAACCTCAGGGTTCACACAATGCGGCAAGCGATCGCCCCCTAACCCCGCCATCAGGTTGGCGATCGCCATCTGCGCCATCTTTTCTCGGGTCTGGCGACTAGCGCTACCAATATGAGGCGTAACAATCAGGTTCTCTAATGTCAGCAGGGGGCTGGCGGTGGGAATAGGTTCTGGCTCTGTCACATCTAACGCCGCTGCCGCGATGTCACCCTGGGTTAGCGCTCGATGCAGTGCATCTGGGTCAACAATGGCACCTCGCGCCGTGTTGACCAGAATCGCCGATCGCTTCATTTGGGCAAAGGCGCGATCGCCAAACAGGTGGTGGGTTTCGGCTGTTAAAGGAGCATGAATGGTTACAAAGTCTGATTCGTGCAGCAGTTGCTCAAACGGGACGAACTGAACGCGGAGCGATCGCTCCAGTTCCAGGTTGCGGTGGCCCGTATACAAAATCTGCATTTCAAACCCCTGGGCGCGTCGAGCTACAGCCTGACCGATGCGCCCCAGCCCAACAATTCCCAGGGTCGCACCTGTGATGGTTGCCCCCAGCAGCACATCGGGTTCCCAGGTTTGCCATTGCCCCGCTCGCGTCAGGCGATCGCCCTCAACCACTCGCCGTGCGGCTGCCATCAGCAGCGCCCAGGCAAAATCTGCCGTTGCGTTGGTTAATACATCGGGCGTATGCCCAACGGGAATAGTTCTGGCCGTTGCCGCTGCAATGTCAATGTTGTCGTAGCCCACTGCTAGTTGGCTGATGACCTTCAACGATGTTCCGGTATCGATCAGGTGTCGATCGACGCGATCGGTGAGCAAACACAGCAAGCCGTCGATCGATTTGGTTTTCTCAAGTAGCAGATCGTAGGGTGGAGGTTGCCGTTCTGGCCAAACCTCGACCGTTGCGATTTGTTGTAATGGGTTCAGGTCAGCAGGGAGCTGACGAGTGATAAAAACGTTGAATTGAGACATAACGTAAATAGGCGTAAAAGATTGTAGGTAGAGGATGTGAACCGTAGCCAGTGGGCTGTATTCGCCCCAGTCCCCACGTTGAGGACTTCTGAACCGTCGTTCAGCGGCAAGAAACTTGCATTCAAGCAGGATCAGTGACTATTGCGTTGCTGAATTGCAGTCTGAATTCACTCCATCCCACCCTTCTCTGATAGCATCTAGAAACCATTTTTAACGGAAGGAAGTGGGTATGGGTCTGAAGTTCCTCGCTACCGTGTTGTGGGCTTCGCTGTCTTTAACAGGTCATGTTTCTCTGGCTCAATCATCTGGCTCACCCGCTTTGTCTCCAGAAGCGCCCAACCTGGCAACGCTCAGTGAACCCAGCGACAGTAGGCTAATGGAGTTGATGGCTCAATGGCTATTGGCGATCGGGCTGTTGACGGGTGCGATCGCCATCAGCGTGGGAGTGTATCGTTACAACCAGAACGAGAAATGGTACCGCATTGAGTTTCTGCGTAAAACAGTCAAAGAGTTTGAACAGGATGCCGATATTTGGAAAGCGCTTAAAATATTAGACTTTGAAGAATACCGCGACCATGAAATTCAGCACGCAGGGGAACTCATCACCTTTCGCGTCAACAACGAGTTACTTTGTAGAGCGCTGGCTACGCACGCTCAGCGAAAGATCTATCAAGAACAGATTGAGAAGAAAAAAGTAGAGATTGAGCAGAAGACAAAAACCAATGGTTCAGATGATGAGATCGCAAAACACTATCAAGCTGCGTTAAAACAGTATCAAATTGAAACCGAACTGCGCGACTGGTTTAACAAGATGCTCAATGGACTTGAGCACTTTGGCTACTTTGTTGAATCTGGCATGTTCACAGCCAATGAAATGCGCCCCTGGATGATTTATTGGATTCGCCTGATTGCCGATCGCCAATATAAACGTCAGGACGCGTCCAAGTTTTACGATCAGCTTTATACCTACATTCATGCCTACGGATTCTCTGGAGTCATTCGGTTATTTGAAAGCTTTGGCTATCGGATTTTGCCGACTCCCTACAAAGAAACCGATTTTTCAACGTTGAAGATAGCGCCCGAGGCAGAAATGAATGAGCTGGAGATGCTGCAAAATGCGCTGAGCTTGGCTAAAGCGGCTTATCTGGTGTATCAAAATAAGAGCTACATTGAGGAAATTTCCTACCAACGATGGCAGGTTGAACGGGGAAGTTTGCGCTATTTTGATTGTCAAGAGCGTGATACCCAGGTTTGTGTATTTAAGACCCCACACGTTGTAGTGGTGGCATTCCGGGGCAGCCAGGAAACTAAGGATTGGCAGACCAATTTCCGTACCCGATTGAGAAAAGTGGCTGTAAAAGCCACCACAATGGAACCGTTAAATGAAGATTGGACTCCTCCCAGAGGGCAAGTTCATCGTGGGTTTCAATCAGCCTGGGAAGGAGTTGAAGATAGAGTCATTAAGCGCCTCAGGCAGTGGAATTTAGATCAGCCGTCGCCCTTACCGTTGTTAATCACAGGGCACAGTCTGGGTGGAGCGCTAGCCACGGTTGCGGCGGCTTCATTGGTCAAACGAGGGTTCAATGTTCAAGGACTTTACACGTTTGGGCAACCCAGAGTAGGCGATCTAATTTTTGTGCGTGAAATTGGTCAGTTGCTTAAGGGCAAGGTGTTTCGCTTCGTTAATAATAATGATGTGGTTCCCCACGTGCCACCGCCCTACTTACCCTGGAACCCAACTCGTCTTTACACTCACATGGGACAAATGTTGTATTTCAATGCTCGTGGTACATTCATTAAACACACCGACCCGGTCGTTCGGTTGCTTGATTTTGCGATCGGGCTTCTGCGTGCCTCGTTTGAGCCGGGTCTGGATCTGGTGAATGACCATCGGATGGAGTTTTACATCAGCAATCTTGAAAATGCTGTCAAGATCGAGCAAGAAAAACAAACATTAGACAATGAACTGGAGGACGATGACTAACTACAGGGGAGAAAGGGTTGGGGGATGAGGGAAACCGATTTGCCAGTCAACCCGGCAGTAAGGGTAAAGAGTGAATCAGTTGATCTGGATTGAGGAGAAATAGCAGCGGTTCTTTTGCATCATCTTGAACAATCAGTGTGCCCACATATTGAATATTCAACCTGGAACTGTAGCTGGCGGGAATGGGTGCAAAAGCAGACTCCGGGACATTGCGAACCACCGGGGGAGATTTAAGCGGTAATCCGGCCAAACTGCCTTGTGTGCTGCAAGCAATCAGCATGTATTGGGTTGTGGCTGTATACTCTTGCGCTTGCTCTCCTGGTGGTGTGGCAGCGGCAGGTAATTGTGGCGCAGTGGATGAGTTCCTCAGGGTGCCAAAAATTAGACTTTCTACATCCAAAACCAGCAGTTCTTTTCCTTGATAAACGGTCAGGCTAATACCAACATCGTGCAAGTTGCCATAGGTATTATTCATTGGAACCACTTTCTTAACGGCAAGAATGGGTAAGGCAAACCACTCTTGTTGCATCTGAAAGACGACCACCTGTGACCGTTTTTCGGCTCTACGGTTTCCGGCTCGTTGATTTCTGACAGAAGAGAGAATAGACATAGGATCTATTACGAACGTGTTAGAGATTGGGTTTGAAGAAACTGTTCCAGGATGTTAAGCAGATCTTGTTCTTGATAAGGTTTAGTGACATAGGCACTGGCTCCCAGGCGCATAGCGAGCTTGCGATGTTTCTCACTGCTGCGGGATGTCAGCATGATAATGGGCAAGTCTTTAAACCGCGCATCAGCTCGGACTTCTGTGAGGACACCATATCCATCGAGCCGAGGCATTTCTATGTCGCAGATGATGGCCTGTATCGATAAGCCATTGAGTAACGTATCGACTGCCACCTGACCATCTTTAGCCTCCTCAACCTGATATCCTTCTTTTTCCAGGGCGATCGTCAATATTCGGCGCATGTTAACGGAGTCATCAACTACCAGAATGCGATGGGTTTGAGGGTGAGATGAACTGAATCCAACGGTGCGATCGCGATCTGAATTGGCCTGGAGCAAATTTCGCAATGGTTCTGTCGTTCTGGCAGTAGAACCCTTATCAGTAATCCAATCCAGTAGCTTTAACGCATCGGCTAATGGTACAACCTGACCATCTTCTAAAATAGTACAGCCCGTAAAACCGGGAGGTAGACCCATTGTGTTTTCCACCTGACGGATGACGGCTTCTTGCTCTCTCCAGAAGCGATCGATATAAATTCCTTTGATGCGCTTCCCGTGACGAACAAACACTACGGCGGGTTCGCTTGTAGTTGGTGTTGTTTTTGTATCGATTCCTTTACGGAGGCAGCGAAATTCTAACCATTCATTCAGGCGAATTAACGGTACCGTTAGCCCTTCCCAACTGATCATCTCCTGACCCGGAAAGGAAAAGATCTGCATGGACTTGAAACTCGCCATTTCTTCAATGCTTTCGGTAGGAAAGGCAATTCGCATTCCTGCAATTTCAACTAAAAGCACCTGGATGATGGAGAGTGTAAACGGAATGCTGATGGTAAAGGTAGTGCCAATGCCGGGTTGAGTATCAACCTGAATGCTGCCTCGAACCCGTTCGATATTAGTACGAACAACATCCATGCCAATCCCTCTGCCGGAAAGATTGGTCACTTGATTTGCCGTACTAAATCCAGGCTCGAAGATCAGTTGCAGCAGTTCTTGATCGCTAGAAAAATTGAGTTGCTCTTCCTTTAACCCCATTTGGCGGGCAATGTGGCGAATTCTATCAAAGTTAATTCCCGCTCCATCATCACTGATTGAAATTAGAGTTTGGTTGCCTCGATAGGCCGCTCGAATTTCAATGGTGCCCTGGGGTGACTTACCCGCCACTTGACGAGTAGCTGAATCTTCAATACCGTGGTCAAAGGCATTCCGCAGAAGATGCATGAGAGGATCTCTCAACGCCTCCAGGATAAAGCGATCGATCAAAGTAGAACTACCATGAACCTTGAGATCAACGGCCTTTCCGTGTTGCAAGCATAGATCTCGCACCGTTCTGGGGAAGCGATCGATAATATCCGACAGTGGACGCATACGGGCACGAGTTACATTAGTCTGTAACTCTTTAGCAAGGCGATTGAGATCGCTGCCAGCTTGCTCAATTCCTCTCAGGCTCAGGTTCACATCCCCTGCAATTTCTTGCAGTTGAATGATAGTCTCTTTTTGTTCCTGAGTCAGCACTTGCAGCCCACTGTAGCGCTCCATTTCCAGGGCATCAAATTCGTACGAGTAGTGAACGCCCGCCGTCGGTTGGGGGTGCAGGGGCATTGTACCGATCCCAGCGAGGGAACCTGCTCCACCAGCCAGAGATAGAGCCGAATCAGGAGTGGCAGTCTGATTGCAGAACGCTTGTAGTTGAACATTGGTTTTCTCCAACGTCTGCATCCGTTGCAGGAAAAAGTTGATTGAGTGGTCGAGTTGCCCCAACCGTGAGTTTAGGGTGTTGCGTTGAATAATTAACTCTCCAAACAGATCGCTCAACTGCACCAATAGTTGAACTGGCACCCGCACCGTATGTTCGTGGGCATCTTGATGAGCCGATGCCGAGGTATTGAATTGTTCTGTTGGAACATCAAGAGCCGTCTCCAGAGACGTTTGAGCTGGAGGCGACAGAGAAAGCGTAATTGGAGAACTCGATGAAGCGACTTCTGTGGCGTGAGGTTCGGTTGGGTCTTCTACATGGATACTGGTCACTGAATCAGCAATGGTCACTGAGTCAGCAATGGTCACTGAGTCAGCAATGGTATCATGAAGCACAGGGGAGGATGAGGACGACGAGGCTTGAATCTGCTCAGCTTCGGCGTTTTCGACTATCTCCTGGTAGTCGGATGAATCAATGTCTATGAGGTCATTGAAGTCTACTGCTGGCAGCGAACCGGGCGCAACGCGATCGCCCAAGTCAGGCTCTAAGCTAATTGTGGTAACGCTAATGAGTTCTTCAGGCAGTACCGCTGCAAACAGAACAGAATCAGTTACCGTACTGTCTTCTAAATCCTCATCAGCACCCTCATCCGTTAGCGCTTCAAACGCAACCTGGGTCGGTTCGGACTCTAAGACATGCTTAAATTCAGAGACAATCTGCTCACTGCTGTCTTCTAATATCGCTCCCCCTAAATTGTAAAGCTCCTCAGAGGGTGCCTCTGTTAGTGGAAAGACGGCATGGTCTACTGGTACGGTGGCGGTCGTTTGTTCTACGGGACTGAACCAATCAATTTGAGTCGGGAGTTTCTCCTGCTGGTTGATCATGACTAATGCTAGCGATCGTTGCCATGCTGCTAATGCCACACGGGCGATCGCCTCCACCTGCTCAGAGGGAGCCAGGGCAAGCTGCTCGTAAATAGACTGGCTGAGACGCGTAAAGTTATTGATTTGCAGCATATGCCCCAACTCTGCAAACTCCTCTGCAATCAACTCTAGTTCTTCTCGCAGACAGGGAAGCAGAGGATGCGCCAGTACTCGCTCTAATCGTTCTAACAGCCCCTCCACAGCACTCTCAAACATTAGAGTTGCCGTTCCGGCTCCTACCGATTCATTGAGCAGAATGATGTCATCACTCGCCTGTACTTCACCTAACTGGGTTCGTAGTTGCTCAAAGATAGGATTAGCATAATGAGTCAACCACGATGGATTAACCTGCTCGCCAAAGCGATGCAGCGAGTTGACGTGACGCAAGCAGTCCAGCCCTTGTAGCAGCAGCGTTTTTAAGTGCGTAGTGATCTCAATTGTGTCTTTGCGAACCCGGATAATCTTTAAAAAATCCTCTAGCCGATGAGCCAGTTCACTCAGGAGGGGACAGCCGAGCATAGAACCGCCTCCTTTAATGGTGTGAGCGGCTCGCAGGGCAGCGTCCATCTGCTGAGTGCTTCCACTCGCAGAATTTAGCTCCAACAAAACGGATTCGATGGTGTTGAGATACTCGTCAATTTCGTCTAAAAAATTGAGCCAATTTTCGCGTTCTTTGTCGTAGGACATAATGCATTCATCTGGGCAGGATAGGTTAGCAAATGCCAAACAAATGAGAAGGCTGCTGTCACGATCGTTCAACGACGCGATGAGGAGCGTTAAGCCGTCAACTCATGCCATTGCGATCGCACAACACTCCTGAATGGAGCCAGAAAGGGTGATTGTGCCATGCAACTCCCTAATCTTCTGTGCCAACCTTGAATTGACCCACCGCTGTTTGCAACTCTTGGGCAATGTCTACCGTTTGTCGCAGTGATCCTGCAACATGTCGAGAGGAATCTGAGGTTTGCTCCGACGACCGAGTAATCTGCTTCATTAAATTGGCAACCGTTTGCGAGGTTTCAGCCTGAGACACCGTTGCTTCAGAAATGGAGTGCAGCAATTGATCCATCTTGACGGAAACCTCTACAATCCGCTCCAGGCTCTTCCGCGTTTCTTGAACCAACTGGGTTCCTTCAACCACCTGCATGGTTCCCGCTTCCATTGCTTCGACAACCTCGCGTGTCCCTGTCTGGATATTCTTAACGATCTGCTCAATCTCTTTGGTGGCGGCAGCCGACTTTTCGGCCAGTTCACCCACCTCACGGGCAACCACTGCAAAGCCTTGACCTTCCTCACCCGCATGAGCGGCTTCAATGCTGGCGTTGACCGCTAGCATGTTGGTCTTAATGGCAATCTCGTTAATCAACGAAACCACCTGGGAAATTTGCTGCGAGGATTCCCCTAACTGCTTCACTTTGCGGGCGGTTTCTGCCACGGTTGAGCGCAGAGTTAAAATGCTGGCAACAGTTTGTTCGATCGCCACACCGCCATCTTGAGCAGTCGTAGAGGCAGCCCTCGCCACCTCTGCCGCTTCCCGAGCGCTGTTGGCGACTGCTTGAATGGATTGAGACATCTGCTCAACTGAGTTAAGAGTGCTGGTAATTTCATCCACCTGAGCCAGCGCTTCATCAGCCAGTTGTCGAATCGCACTTTCGTTGTCGCCAACCGACGCGTTTACCTGGTTGGTGGCTGTCTTCACCTGAACCACAATTTTCCGTAGATTTTCAATGATGGAGTTGAATACATCCCCAATAATGCCGATTTCGCCAGCCGTTAATTCTGCTCGAACCGTTAAATCACCACTAGAAGCATCGGCAATGGCTTCAAGCAACTGAGCCAGTTCTTGCTGCAATGCCTCTTTCTCCTGCCGCTGCTGGTCTGCCAGGTCGGTTTGTTGCAGGGTTGCTTCTTCCTGTTGGGCAATGAGATGCTGAAGCTGGTCTGCCATTGTGTTGATGTTCCATCCCAACTGGGCGATTTCATCTTCTCCCTGGATAGCAAGACGGGCATCTAAGTCACCTTGCCCCAGTTGGTTAATGGCTTGCGTGGCTTCAAGGATCGGTTGAGTAGCGCGATTAGAAAGGTAGGCCGCTACGATCGCAACCAATACGGCAGTGATCAGCGTACCGCTCAGGAGGGTAAGAACCAGGGTGCGTTGAGGTGCAAACGCGGTTGCGGTGGGTTCGTAAAGCAATACGCCCCAATCGTAGGACAAGCCTTCCACCTGGGAAACAGGAGCATAGGTTAGCAAATACTTCTGGCCATCAGCCAGAGAAACATCGGTCGTTGTGGCTGCAACCCCACTCTTACTCAGTTCAGCATATTTGGGGAAAATGCTTTGCATCTCCACCCCAGCGCCCTGGTTATCATCCGAGACAAAGACCTGATTCTGTTTCGTAAAAATGGCTCCACCCGGTTGAAACTCCTGACCGTCGATCTTGACGGTACCATCCTCGGTTTGAATGCGGCTGGAGAGAATCTCCTGTTCTTTCCCGTCCGGTGTTTTCTCAAAGTACAGCGGCGGGTGATTCATCACACTAAATTTAATGGAGCTGCCTTCCTCATCCGTACCTGCAAGTTCAGACAGAAGCTGGCGGCTAATGACTTGAGACACATCTTCTGCGTAGGTTCGGCTGTATACCATGTTGGCAAACTGCCGACGAGTGGCATCCGTGAAGGTTGGAACCGCTACAAAAATACCCGTTCTGGCCGTTACGGATGAGGCTCGAACTGACAGCGTCGGACGACCTGTATCTCGGACGCCAAGGTAGTAAGGAACATTTCTAACCGCAAAGAGCTTGTAGGTTGGGTCATATGCTTCAGGCGGAACCTCAGCAATTCGAGTCAGGAATGGCAAGTTAGGGTCGTTGTTGAGATAGACATACCCACCATCGGCTTGAGCCACTGTAATAACCGAATAAGTTGGATCTCGTTCGATGTAACTCTCTAAATACTGAAGAATATTTTCCGGCGGTACCGTCTTACGAACGTCTGGATCAATGACCATTGGATTAGCCGCGATCGCTTCAACATCATGGAGGCGATCGGTCACAAACTCTTCCATGTGCGCTCCAATTTCATTGGCGAGCCGCTGCCGTTCTTCGGTGGTTTCTTGAGTCAATCGAGTGGTTGCAATGTAGGTAGCGATTCCGCCCACTACCAATACGGGTAATGTTCCCAGCATCACCATTAGTATGGTGGCTTTGCCTCTTAACGTTCCTTTTCGCCAAAAGTGCCAGATTGGGCTGGGCCAAACGTTGGTTCGGGACACCGCTGTTCGAGATACATCAGCCTGAAAGTCCTGCCCTTCAGAAGGGTTGGTGAGCGGAGCCAAGGGAGCTTGAATCGTACTTTGAGCCTCACTCTGGTGTGGCTTAAACCCATTGTTAACCGCTTCCGACAGAACGTGATTAGAGGGTTTAATGCGAGAAGAGGTGCCTTTTTGAGTTGTCATTGTACTTGCCTCACAGGGATAGTGATAATTAGTTGTTGACTCAACACGTAACGCAATCAAATCTTGTAGACAAATTGACTTAGGACGTGTTTTAAAGCTCCTGATTGCTCGGTTACATTGTGCTTTTTGCCCCCTAAATCCCCCAGTCCTGGGGGACTTTGAATCGTTCAAAAGTCTATAGAGTTGGGACTTCCGGGATTTAAAACACGCCCCAGGAAAAATGGTACTAAAGGCCATTCAGCGTCTATATCATGGCGCATCAAGCTTCTCAGCCATCCAAAGAGGCTGCTGTCAGCATTATTTGGCTTTGGGGCTATCATGCGTTGCTCCACGCCTCCACAGCACCCAATACAAGATCGTACGGTAGTGAACCCCTCGGCAAAAAAGACTAGTTGATTTGTAGTGCAGGTAAGGGGTCGTTAAGAAATAACTTCACACTTTCTAGGTAAAATATTGCTTAACTTTGAGCATAGAATTACCAGAGCCGTGTCTGAACAACCAGTGCATCAATGCCAATGTCCGATTTGCCAAGCAACCG